>CAZLJK010000004.1:82228-97825 GCA_964559825.1 uncultured Sulfuricella sp.
CGTTCGGCGCAGATTTCCGGGGAGGCGACAATGCGCACCCGGAACACGTTCTGCTGCGCCAGGATCAGATGGGCGCCGCGCCCGATGATGACGCCGCCCTTGCCGGTATTGTGGATGCCCAGCACTACCTTGACCAGATGGCGGCGATAGTTGTCCTCTTGCACGTTCTCTCCGGACAGCATGGAGACGATCCAGCTGTCCCAGGCGCCACGGGTTTTTTCGTCGAACTGGCCCAGCAGATGCGGGTCTGCGCCGGAGCGTTCCACCACCGCGTCCAGTAATTCCTTGTCGTACACCGGCACGGCCAGATGTTTGGCCAGCAGCCGCGCAATCTCGCGGCCCCCGCTGCCATAGTCGCGCGAGAGGGTGACGATTGGCCGTTCCGCACCCCGCCCGCCGTGCATTTCGGCGGCATGCGCCTTGAGGATGGCTTCCACCAGCTTTGTTGCGTCCACGGTCATGGGGTGGCTCCTGAATTATCTGCTTGAAGCGTATAGAAAATGGCCTGGATTTACAAGATCAGGCGCAGGGTGCGGCCTGTTTGCGGGCATTTCCGGCCAGGTGAGCATTGGCAAATATAAGCATATTAATATTTTTTAATAGATAAATTAGCTGATACTCTGTCGAGCTCGATTTTTCCGCTGGAAGCTTATGCCATGAAAACAAAACAAATACTATTTTCCGGCGTCCTGGCGGCATGCGCGCTTCCTCAGCTGGCTTCCGCAACCAACGGCATGAACATGGAAGGTTACGGCGCCACGGCCATGGGCATGGGCGGCGCTTCGATGGCCTACGACAACGGCACGGCGGCGATGATGAACAACCCGGCGACGCTGGCGATGATGGAAGCGGGAATCAACCTGGATCTGGCGCTCGGTTTTCTTGCGCCGCAGGTGAAATCGTCCGCCGGCGGCACGGCATCGCGCTCCAGCGCCGACATGTTCGGCGGCCCGGCCTTCGGCTGGGTCCACAAGTAGAACGGGCTGCTGTTCGGCATCGGCATGTACGGCCAGGGCGGCATGGGCACCGAGTACGGCGGCGACTCGATATTCGCGTTAACGCCCGGCATGGTCAACCGTTCCGAAGTCAGCGTCGGGCGGGTGATCTTCCCTGTCGCCTATAATGTCAGCCCGGATCTGAATATTGGCGGCTCGCTGGATTATGTCTGGGCCGGCATGGATCTGAGAATGGCCATGGATTTTGCGTCCCAGATGTCCCCGATGATGGCTCCCGGCGGTAGCGCTTCGGGCGTCATTACGGCGGACGCCGGGACCGGTGGCGCCCTCGCGGGCCAGGATGGCGCGATTGGCGGCGCGAACGCGGCGGGTTACTTCGATTTTTCCAACGATAACGATTTTACCGGCCAGGCCGTAGGTACGGGTTATGCAGGAAAACTGGGCTTTACCTATAAAGTGAACCCCCAGTTCACTATCGGTGGCACCTATCATTCTAAAACCTGGTTGGGCGACCTGAATGCCAGGGAAGCCAGTTTGAGCTTGCTGGATAAGACCGGCGCGGTTGCTGAAATGAAAATCCCCGGTTCGATCAGCGTCAAGAACTTCCAGTGGCCTGAAACCTATGGCTTGGGTCTCGCCTATCAAGTCAACGGCAAATTAACGGTGGTGGCCGACTGGAAGCGGATCGGCTGGGAAAATGTGATGAAAGACTTCCGCATGGTATTCACCCCGACTGGCGGCGGCTATGTCGATGCAACCCTTTATCAGAAGTGGAAAGACCAGGATGTGGTCATGCTCGGCGCGGCCTACCGCATGACCGATGCGCTGACCCTGCGCGGCGGCCTCAACATGGCCAACAACCCGGTGCCGGATACCTATCTCAATGCGCTGTTCCCCGCCATCATCAAGAATCACGTCACCGCCGGATTCGGTTACATCATTGACAGGAAGTCGCATCTCGACCTGGCCTTCAGCTATGCCGCCAAGGTGACGGCGACCTCGGGTGCGACCGGCGTTACCACCAGCCACGAGCAGTACAACGGGCAGTTGGTTTACAGCATCCATTACTGAGTAGCCTTCCTCCCCGGCGGGTCAACCGGTAATGACGCGCCGCACCTGAGCGAACATCTCCTTGAACGAGGTGGTGCGCAGGGTATCCAGCAGCTCGCCCAACCGGAACGGATGGTGATGCTCGTATGCCACGCCCAACTGGGGCATATCGGCAAGGCCCACCTCCCGCGCGTGTTCGACGAAACCCTTGTTCCGCCAGAAGAACGCGCCGGGTAAGGTGGTTGGAATCACCAGCACATAGAACAGCGCCCGTCCGATGATGGCGGATGTCAGCGCGAGCAGCGCCAGCAGGCCGAAAGCCGGCGCACCGGCGCCGCCCAGCAGGCCGATGCCCAGCGCCAGCGCCAGGCCGGTCAGCAGCAGGCCATTGCGCAGCCAGTAGGGGTAGCCGTAGGTCGTGGTCTGCTCGTAGAAAGAGGCCGCGCCTTCACTTTCCTGCGCCTTGAGGTCGCGCGCGTGGGCCAGCAGGCCCGCTCCTTCCAGCGTCAGCCCCAGCCCTGTCGCGCTTGCCAGCACTTGGCCCAGCTCTGGGGTCGGCGCCCCCGACAGCAACGCCACCAGCGCCAGCAACAGCGGCCCCAGGCTCAGGGCGGTACCCGCGAACGCCGCGCCGGTATGCCAGTGGTTCCAGAACGGACGCGCCGGGATGCGGTAGAGCTTGACCATGAAATAGCCGCCGAGGCCCGCCCCCAGCAGCCCGATCCCGGCAAATAATCCCTGCATCGCCGCGGCGTACGCATTGTTGAACAACGCAAAAAAAGCATAACCCGCCAGCCCGGCGAAGAACGCTGACACGCCGGCAATCTCGCGGCTCACCGGCGAGAGCCTGAGGTTGTAAAACCCCCGGTAGAAGCGGTGCGGCTTGCCCAGGTGCATGTTGAGCTTGAACAGCCCGACTCCCATCAGTGCGAGCATCGCCAGCAACGCCGGCAGGAAGGCGGGGCCGCCCTTGAAGTCCGCCAAGGGTTCGGCCACCGCTGCCCCCAGGACCAGCAGCAGGAAGGCCCCCATCGCCGTCTGCACGCAGAGGGTGAAAGCGACATGCGCGTTTTCGTGCGAGCCGAGCAGCTTGCCGAGATTCCACTCGCTGTGGAAGCCGTGCTTGGGGTCGAGCACTGGGCGGAACGTGCCGCTGGCGTCGTCGCGGTGGTATTTCAGCGCCGTGCTGTCCAGCCGCAGCATGTCGCGCTGGGTGGTGCGGGTCTGCTGGAAGCGGATGTTGGGGTGGGTGATGTCGGTGCGCGGAAAGCCGGGAATTTCGGTCTTCGCCTGGGTGCGTCCCGCCGGGATGTTCTCGATCACGCCGAAGTCCAGCGCCTTGCCCAGGCAGGCCGATACGCAGGCCGGCTTCAGCCCGACTTCGAGCCGGTCCACGCACATGTTGCACTTCGATACCTGGCCCTTGACCGGGTCGAGCTGGGGCGCGTTGTACGGACACACCCAGGTGCAGTAGCCGCAGCCGAAGCAGATGTCGGGGTCTTGCAGCACCGCGCCGTATTCCGCGAACTTGGTATAGGCGCGGGTCGGGCAGCCTTTCAGGCAGACCGGGTCGTCGCAGTGGTTGCAGGCCATGGAGATGTTGAGGCGCTGGGCGTTCGGATAGACGCCGCCCTCGATGAAGCCCACCGAGCGAAAAGCGATGTGGGCCGGGTTGTCGTTCTTCTCCGAACAGGCCGCTTCGCAGGCGTGGCAGGCGATGCAGTTGTCGGCGGTGAAATAGAAGCCGTGCTGCTTGTAGCGGTTGGGGTTGTCGCCGATGGCGGCATCGCGGTTGATGTTGAGGCTCTGGCCGAACAGCGCGTCGTCCGGCGCCGCCTTGTCGATGGGCAGGCCGTAGCGGTTGCAGGGCTGGCTGCTGGGGTCTTGCAGGAGCGCGTAATCGGGCTCGTTGGGGCGTACTTGGAACATCTCACATCCTCCATCTGTTAAGCCCCTCTCCCGCGGGCGGGAGAGGGGTTGGGGTGAGGGAGCGCCAACTGGCATCCAACATCCTCATCCCCGGCCCTTCTCCCGCCTGCGGGAGAAGGGAGAGATTTAGAACTTCCGCATTTCCATGCTCAGTTTCGCCGCTGCCTGCTGGTCATTGATGCGCTCGATGCGCACCGCCGACTGCTTGTAGGCCGGCTGGCGTGAGTGCGGGTCGAGCAGCCCCAGGGTCAGGCGGTTGGCGCAATCGTGGAAATGGAAGGGCAGGAAAACCATGTTCTTCGCCACCCGCTGGGTCGGCATCGCCATCACCACCGCGTCCGAGCGGCGCGACACCAGGCGCACGTATTCGCCGCGCGCGATGCCCAGTTCCGCCGCCGCGTCCGGATTGATCTCGATGAACGGGATCGGGCTGTACTTGTTGTTGTTGCCGATCTTGCCGGTCTTGGTGCGGCCGTGCCAGTGCTCGATCAGCCGCCCGGTGTTGAGCCAGTAGGGGAATTTCTCGTCCGGCACCTCGTTGTTGTCGATGAAGGGCAGCGGGATCAGCTTGGCGCGTCCGTCTGCATAGCTGAAGCGGCCATCTTTGGTGTAGAGGCGCTTGCCGCCCTTGGGCGGTGCTTCGCCGCGCTGCACCTGCTCCGCGGTGTAGGGCCACTGGATGCCGCGATTCTGTTCGAGCAGGGCGTGGTTCATGCCGGAGATGTCAGCCAGCCGGCCTTTGGAGAGCTGGCCCATTTCCAGGAAAATGTCGGCGGCCTGCTCGGGAAAGTTCACCTTGCCCTCGCGGTTGAAGCGTTCCGCCACCCGGTTGAAGATCCACAAATCGGGCTTGGCCTCGCCCGGCGGCGTGGCGATCGGGTTGATCAGGTTGACGCGCCGCTCGGTGTTGGTCATCACCCCTTCCTTTTCCGCCCAGGTTCCGGCGGGCAGGTAGACATGGGCGTACTGGGCGCTTTCGGTGTCCTGGTAGCAGTCCTGCACCACGCAGAACTCCAGCTTTTCCATCGCCTTCCTGACCCGCGCGGTGTTGGGCAGGGACGACAGGGGATTGGTGGCGATCAGCCACAGGCCCTTGATCTGGCCGGACTCGATGGCGGGGTAGATGTCGGTCTGGAACAGGCCGCGTTTCTTGGGGAAGAATTCCGGGTCCACATTCCAGAATTTCGCCACTTCATCGCGATGCTCGGGGTTCTCCAGGTAGCGGTAATTCGGCAGGCCGGAACAGGACGACCATTCGCGCGTGCCCATCGCGTTGCACTGTCCGGTGATCGACAGGCTAGTGCCGCCCGGCTTGCCGATGTTGCCGGTGATCAGCGCCAGGTTGTTGATGCCGACCACGCCGTCGGAGCCGTGGGTGGACTGGTTGATGCCCATGGTCCAGATCTGCATCGCCGCCCCCGCCTTGGCAAACAGCCGCGCCACGTGGCGGATGGTGTCCTCGTCGATGCCGCAGATTTTTGCCGCGGTGACGGGATCGTACTTGGCGACCTCGGCCTTGAGCTCGTGGATGCCGTTGGTGTTGGCCGCAATGTAGCGCGCATCTTCCAGACCCTCGGCGAGGATCACGTGCATCATGGCGTTTTGCAGCACTACATCCGTCCCCGGCGTGATCGCCAGGTGCAGGTGCGCGTTCTGCGCCAGCATGGTCACGCGCGGGTCCACCACGATCAGCGGAAAGCCGCGCCTTTCCTGCGCCTCCTTCATGCGCCAGTAGATGATCGGGTGCTGCTCGGGCAGGTTGGAACCCCAGGCGATCAGGCAGTCGGTGTGCTCGAAATCCTCATAGCAGCCGGGCGGCCCGTCGGAGCCGAACGAGCGCTTGTAGCCGGAAACCGCCGACGCCATGCACAGGGTGGTGTTGCCGTCGTAGTTGTTGGTGCCGATCAGCCCGCGGGTGAGCTTGCCCAGGGTGTAGAACTCCTCGGTGAGCATCTGCCCGGTGGAGATGATGGCGAAGGAGTCGCGCCCGTATTTGGTCTGAATCCGCACGATTTCGTCGTGCACCTTGTCGAGGGCGGCATCCCAGCCGGCCGGCTGCCAGGCCTCGTGCCACTGTTCGCGCATCAGGGGCCGGGTGCCGCGCCCGGCGGAGGTGAACAGTTCGTGCTCGAAAATACCTTTCAGGCACAGCTTGCCCCGGTTTACGTCCGCATCCGCCACGCCGCGCGAGGCGACTGGCTGGCCCTCCCCGTTCAGGCCGACTTCAATCGAGCAGCCGGTGGAGCAATAGCCGCAAGTGGCGTACTTCCACGCCACCACGCCCTTGTCGGCGATCTTGATCGGGTTTTTCTGGGTTCTGCCGAATAGCATGTTGACCTCTTTAAAATTGGCCGCACTTCAAAACAACTCACCGCAAAGGACGCAAGGGAACGCGAGGTAATGCTGAAAACAAAAAACGGCCTCTGCCTTTGACTTCCCTTGCGTTCCTTCGCGTCCTTTGCGGTTCAATCGCTTTGCTGTTGGGCACAGCGTGCCCAACCTACCTGTTACGCCACTTCGATGGTCGTGAACTCGCCGGCCTCGGCGCCCTGCGCCCGTTCCTTCCACGGGTCGATCTGCGCCGGTTGTTGGGATTCGAGGAAGCGGGCATGGAGTGCCTTGCGCCGGTCGGCATCCTCCACCACCGCGGCCTTGATACTTTCCAGCCCGACCCGCTCGATCCACGGCGCGGTGCGCTCCAGGTAGTGCGCGTCCTCGCGGTAGAACTGGCAGAAGGCGCCGCAGTATTCCAGCACTTCCTCTTCGCTTTCCACCTTGCACAGCAGGTCGGTGACGCGCACCTTGATGCCGCCGTTGCCGCCGACGTGCAGCTCGTAGCCGGAATCCACGCAGACCACGCCGAAATCCTTGATGGTGGCTTCGGCGCAGTTGCGCGGGCAGCCCGATACCGCGAGCTTGAACTTGTGCGGCATCCACGAGCCCCAGGTCAGCTCTTCCAGCCTGACTCCGAGCCCGGTCGAATCCTGCGTGCCGAAGCGGCACCAGGCTTTGCCGATGCAGGTCTTGACGGTGCGCATGGCCTTGCCGTAGGCATGGCCGGAGACGAAGCCGGCGTCGGTAAGGTCTTTCCACATCGCCGGCAACTGTTCCTTGGCGATGCCGAACATGTCGATGCGCTGGCCGCCGGTGACCTTCATCTCCGGCACCTCGTATTTGTCCGCCACATCCGCGATGGCGCGCAGCTGGCCCGGCGTGCACATGCCGCCGAACAGGCGCGGCACGACGGAATAGCTGCCGTCCTTCTGGATGTTGCCGTGGGCGCGCTCGTTGATATAGCGCGATTGCGGGTCGTCCTGGTATTCCCTGGGCCACTCGCACAGCAGGTAGTAGTTGAGCGCCATGCGGCAGGAGGGGCAGCCGTCCGGGGTCTTCCACTCGAAGAAGCCGCGCACCGCCGGCATGTCCTTGAGGCTGTGTTCGCGCAGACCGGCGCGGATTTCGTCGTGGCTGAAGTCGGTGCACTTGCACAGCGGCTTCTTGCTCGGCGCTTCGGAATAATCCCCGCCCAGGGTGTGCGCCAGCAAGGATTCGACCAGCCCGGTGCACGAGCCGCACGAGGCGGAAGCCTTGGTGTGCGAGCGCACTTCGTCCAGCGTATACAGCTTGTTGTCGCGGATGGCTTTGACGATGGTGCCCTTGCACACGCCGTTGCAGCCGCAGATTTCGGCGCTGTCGGGCAGGGAGGCGACGCGGGTTTCCGGGTTGTGGCCGGCGTCGCCCAGGTGGTGCGCTTGCCCGAAGAGCAGGGTGCGGCGGAAGGCGGAAATGTCGGTGCCTTCGCGCAGCAACTGGAAATACCAGCTCCCGTCCACGCTGTCGCCGTACAGCACGGCACCCTGGATGCGGTTGTCCCGCAGCACCAGTTTCTTGTAGATGCCGGCAGCCGCATCCTGGAACACCAGCTCCTCGGTCTGCTCGCCGCCGGTGAAATCCCCCGCCGAGAACAGTTCGATGCCGGTGACTTTCAGCTTGGTGGACGTCACCGTGCCGGCATAGCGCGCGATGCCGTGCTTCGCCAGATGGTTGGCGGCGACCTTGGCCTGCTCGAACAGCGGAGCGACCAGGCCGTAGGCCACGCCGCGGTGCTGCACGCACTCGCCCACCGCGTAGATGCGCGGGTCGAAGGTCTGCAGTGTGTCGTTGACCACGATGCCGCGCTCGCAATGGATGCCGGCGGATTTGGCGAGGGTGTCGTTGGGGCGGATGCCCACCGCCATCACCACCAGGTCGGCGGGAACCTCCTGGCCATCCTTGAAGCGCACGGCGACGACGCGGCCCTCCTTGCCGATCAGTTGCTCGGTGTGCTTTTCGAGCAGGAACTTGAGGCCCTTGTCTTCCAGATTCTTTTGCAGCAGCCCGGCCGCGGTGCGGTCGAGCTGGCGCTCCATCAGCCACGGCGCGAGGTGCACCACGGTCACGTCCATCCCGCGCTGTTTCAGGCCGTTGGCCGCTTCCAAGCCGAGCAGGCCGCCGCCGATCACCACCGCATGCTTGTGCGCTTCTGACGCGGCGATCATGGCATCGACATCCTTGATGTCGCGAAAGCTCACCACCCCGTCGAGGTCGTTGCCCGGCACCGGCAGGATGAACGGGAGCGACCCAGTGGCGAGGATCAGCCGGTCATACTCGGCGCTGGTGCCATCTGAAGCCGCCACAATGCGCGCCTTGCGGTCGATCCTGACCACTTCCTTGCCGAGATGCAGGGTGACGCCGCGCTCGGCATACCACGCCAGATCGTTGATGATGATGTCCTGCACCGTCTGCTCGCCTGCCAGTACCGGCGACAGCATGATGCGGTTGTAGTTGGGGTGCGGCTCGGCGCCGAACACCGTGATGTCGTAGAGATCGGGCGCGAGCTTGAGCAGTTCCTCCAGCGTGCGGACGCCCGCCATGCCGTTGCCGACCAGCACCAGTTTAATTTTTTGCATGTTTCGTTCCTCCGGGCAGTCAGATTTGGATGAAGATCTCGCCGCCTTCAACTTTCACCGGATAGGTCGGCGTCGCGCCCAGATCCGGTGCTTTCGCCTCGCCGTCCGCCAGGCCGATGTTCCAGTTGTGCAGCGCGCAGGTGACGTGCTTGCCGCACACCATGCCCTGTGACAGCGGGCCGCCCTTGTGCGGACAGCGGTCGGCGAGGGCGAAGACTTCGTCCTCGCCGGTGCGGAACAGGGCGATGCGGTCTTTCCCGTTTTCCACCCGGCGCGTGCCGAGGCGGGGGATGTCTTCCAGGGTGCAGATTTTTAGCCAATCGGTCATGATTTTCTCCAGGATTAAGCTGCCGGGCGCAACTGGCGGCGATACAGAAAGTCCAGCACCGCGCCGCGGTATTCGTGGTATTTCGGGTTGTTCGCCAGCGCCAGACGCTCGCGCGGGCGCGGCAGATTGACGCTCAGAATCTCGCCGATGGTGGCCGCCGGGCCGTTGGTCATCATCACGATGCGGTCGGACAGCAGGACGGCTTCGTCCACGTCGTGGGTCACCATCACCACCGTGCTCTGGGTTTCCGCGGCGATTTTCATCAGCTCGTCCTGGAGGTGGGCGCGGGTCAAGGCGTCCAGCGCGCCGAACGGCTCGTCCATCAGCAGCACCTTGGGCTGCATGGACAGGGCGCGGGCGATGCCGACCCGCTGCTTCATGCCGCCGGAAATCTCGTGCGGATACTTGTGCTCGGCATGGCTCAGGCCGACCAGCGCGAGCGCCGCCTGGGTGCGCTTCTTCATGGTCGTGCTGCTTTCCGCGCGGGCAAAGACGCGCTCGACCGCCAGATGCACGTTCTCGAAGCAGGTCAGCCACGGCAGCAGGGAATGGTTCTGGAACACCACCCCGCGTTCCGGGCCCGGCCCGGCAATTTCCCGTCCGGCGCACAGCATCGCGCCGTTGCTGGGCATCGTCAGCCCGGCCACCAGGTTGAGCAGGGTGGATTTGCCGCAACCCGAGTGACCGATCAGGGAGATGAACTCGCCCTGAGCGATGTTGAGGTTGATGTCGCGCAGGGCGACGAACGGGCCTTTCTTGGTGTCGAAAATCATTTGCACGTTTTCGACCTGAACGTATTTTTCCATGTTTTTCTCCGGTGATGGGTAATGGGTGAAGGGGAATGAGGCGCGATCCCCATCACTCATCCCCCATTACTCATAACTGAATTTCCTGGCCAGCAGCACCAGTATCTGTTCCAGCAGCAACCCGACGATGCCGACGATGAAGATGGCGATGATGATGTGCTCGACGTTGAGGTTGTTCCATTCGTCCCACACCCAGAAGCCGATGCCGACGCCGCCGGTGAGCATTTCCGCCGCCACGATCACCAGCCAGGCGACGCCGATGGAGAGCCGGATGCCGGTGATCATGTAGGGCAGTACGGCGGGGAAGAGGATTTTGGTGAAGATCTTCCACTCCGACAGGTTGAGCACTTTCGCCACGTTCATGTAGTCCTGCGGGATGCGGTTCACGCCGACTGCGGTATTGATGATCATCGGCCAGATGGCGGAGATGAAGATCACCCAGATCGCCGCCGGGTTGGCCGCCTTGAAGACCAGCAGGCCGATCGGCAGCCAGGCCAGGGGGGAAACCGGGCGCAGCAGGCTGATGATCGGGGCGGTCATGGCGTTGAGGAACTTGAAGCGCCCGATCATGAATCCGAGGGGAATGCCGATTATCGCTGCCATGCCGAAGCCGACGGCAACCCGCTCCAGGGAAGCCAGGATGTTCCAGCCGATGCCCTGGTCGTTGGGGCCTTTCTGGTAGAACGGGTCGCTGAACAGCTGCACCGCCGAAGCCCAGGTTTTCGCCGGGCCGGGCAGGGTCGGCGTGGTTTGCGCAACCAGCGCCCAGAGGCCGACGAACAGTGCAAGCCCGAGCACGGGCGGCACGGCGAGCCTGAGCAGCGCGTTCGCCCATGCCAGCACCGGCAGCCGGACGGCGGGTGCCGATGCGGCGATGGCAAGCTGTGGCCGGGCCGGGCTTTCGGGTTTGTGATCCATTTTGTCTTCCAATCTGTTTGCGGTTGCGCTCATGAGAGCCTCCTTACACTTTGACCTTGAACCCGGCGGCATAGGCCTTGGGGTTCTTGCCGTCCCATACCGTGCCGTCGATCATTTTGCTGCTGCGCATGACATCCTTCGGAATCGGCGTCTTGGTCTGCGTCGCAGCCTGCTTGTACAGCTCGATCTGGTTGACCTTTTTGGCCACGGCCAGATAATCAGGGTCTTCCTTGAGCAGGCCCCAGCGCTTGTGCTGGGTGAGGAACCACATGCCGTCGGAGAGGTAGGGGAAGTTCACCGTGCCGTCGTTGTAGAACTTCATGTAGTTCGCGTCCTGCCATTTCTTGCCGTTGCCGTTGTCGTACTGGCCCAGCATGCGGTCCTCGATCGAGTCGAAGTCGGTGTTGACGTAGGACTTCTCGGCAATGATCTTGGCGACGGCGGAGCGGTTTTTCATGTCGTCGATGTATTTCGACGCATCCAGGATAGCCATGATCATGGCGCGGGCGGTGTTGGGGTATTTCTGCACGAATTCCGCCGTGGTGCCGAGCACCTTTTCCGGATGATCCTTCCAGATGTCCTGGCTGGTGGCCGCCGTGAAGCCGACGTTGTCGCGGATGGCGCGCGCCCCCCACGGCTCGCCGACGCAGTAGCCGTCCATGTTGCCGACGCGCATGTTGGCGATCATCTGCGGCGGCGGCACGGTGATGTTCTTTACCTCGGTAAAGGGATTGACGCCGTATGACGCCAGCCAGTAATACAGCCACATGGCATGGGTGCCGGTGGGGAAGGTCTGGGCGAAGGTATACTCGCGCGGTTCCTTCTTGATCAGCGCCGCCAGGCTGGTGCCGTCCACCGCGCCCTTGGCCTTGAGCTGGTTGGAAAGCGTGATGGCCTGGCCATTGTTGTTGAGGCTCATCAGCACGGCCATGTCTTTCTTCTGGCCGCCGATGCCCATCTGCACGCCGTACATCAGGCCGTACAGCACATGGGCGGCATCCAGCTCGCCGTTCACCAGCTTGTCGCGCACACCGGCCCAGGAGGCTTCCTTGCTGGGCACGATCTTGATGCCGTATTTCTTGTCGAAGCCCATCACCGAGGCGATCACCACCGAAGCGCAATCGGTCAGCGGGATGAAGCCGATCTTGACCTCGGTCTTTTCCGGCGCGTCGGAACCTGCCGCCCACGCCCCGCTGCGGATTGCGGGATCGACCAGGGACATCAAGGCCCCCGCGCCCAATAAGGTTGCCCCTTTTTTCATGAAATCTCTCCGGCTGTTCTTGAAATCTTCACACATGGTTTTCTCCTGAATAAAAAATAAAAAAAGGCGTCACATCCGCGTAAGGGATTACCCCCGCGAATGGACGCCTTTGTCCTTTTCGAGCCGACCGTCGTTGGTCGGCTCGGATTTGATTCATTTGTTGCTGCCCGCCGTTGGGCCTTGATTAACTACTAGCAATACCTATGCCAGAACTCTTTAGCCCAGCAAGTCCGTGATCTCGACCAGCTGGCGCGCCACGTCCGCCAGGCGTGAACCCTTGTCCATGGCCGCTTTGCGCAAAGCCTGATAAGCCTCTTCCTCGGACCAGCCGCGCTGCTTCATGAGTATTCCCTTGGCGCGCTCCACATCCTTGCGCTCGGTCAGCTGGTTTTCCGCTTTTTCCAGATCCGTACGCATCGCCTGAAACTCGTTGAAGCGCGCAATCGCCGCGTCCATGATCGGCCGCAAACGCTCGCTTTTCATGCCGTCCACCACATAAGCGCTGACCCCGGCGCGAATGGCGGCGCGGATCTTGTCGCTATCGCCATCGTGGGTGAACATCACGATCGGGCGCGGCTGATCGCGCCGGATGATGCACAGATTTTCCAGCGTGTCGCGGTCCGGCGACTCGGTATCCAGAATGATCAGGTCAGGCTTGAGCTCGGCCACCAAGCCGGGCAGGTCCGCACTGGCGGAGACGTGGCCCGCAATCTTGCAGCCCGCATCCAGCAAGGCTTGCTTGAGGAGCGCCGCGCGTTCGAAGGTTTCGTCCACCAGCAAGACGCGGAGCGGGGATTCGGAAGGATTGGCAGGCGTTTTCATAACCTGACAACTACGCAATTCCCATACCATGACAGGCAACTGATTGATCTTGATGAAAATCAGGGAGCGGAGCGGGTAGGGTCAGGAGTCAGCGGCCGATGGATGCACCAATAACGGGCGTGATTTGAGCCAAATGCGCCAAACTGGCGCTGGTTTTAAGGAGGAGGGTGCGCGAAGTCTCAGTCGTTTTGTATTTTAAATGGGCGTAGCTAAAGTTGCGTCCCGGTCCGCCATCGAAAATCTCGGTAGTGCTTACTCCGGCCATAGCTACAGCGAAAAATACTCTGGGTTGAATGGCGGGGAGCTCCTACCGAAGGAGACCTTCGGCTTTGCAAGCCATCGGGCAGCAGTTCGGCCAAAGCGGTCATTGTTATGTACGGCTTCGCAGGGCGGATGAACGAAAGGAGGGAGAGTGCCGATGGGGCAGCAATGAAAGAGAGAAAATACAGGCTGTGAGTTGTGAATACTATTTACAGATCGTCCTTTGTAAATGTAATATACAGACACAGGGCTGTTAATGCGATTTACAGCCTAAGATTTGTATTGCCGCAGGACTCATGAATGGAGGCAAAAGTGATTTATCCCATCAAGACCCTCAGCCAGCTCCCTCTGGTCCTCAAGGGTTTTCGCAAGGAAAAAGGGCTGACTCAGGCAGCCATGGCCGAAAGGCTGGGAATCACTCAGCAAAGTTATGCCTACTTTGAAGCCAATCCGGCGACAGCGACGCTTGAGAGGCTTTTCATGGTGCTGCGCATGCTGGATGTTGAAATTTCGCTGGGTCAAACTTCTCCCGCTGCCAGCAAGGGTGCTACGCCTTCCGCCAAGGTCACCAGTAAGCGCCACTCTACGGTCAAGGCTATCGGCCAGAAGATTGGCAAGACACCCAGCACCGTAGCGATCAGGAAGGTAAAGCCTTCGGGTGTTGTCAAAGCGGGCCGTATTGTTGCCCCAACAAGAAAGAAAGAAAGTTGGTAACCATGGGTCGCCGCGCAAAGACACAAAGGTTGAACATCTGGATGAACGGCATCCCTGTAGGTTACTGGGCAACTGCTCGACAAGGCGAACGCCTTGGTTACTTCGATGAATGGCTCACGGACGAACAGTCCCGTCCCTTGTCCTTATCACTTCCATTCTTGCCGGGTAATGCACCCTACCAAGGGCAGGTCGTTACTGATTATTTCGACAACCTTCTGCCCGACAACGATGTCATTCGCCGTCGTCTGGCGCAACGTTACCAAGCAGGAGGCACTGATCCCTTTCAACTACTGACAAAACTGGGCCGAGACTGCGTTGGTGCCATACAACTCCTCCCTGAAGATGAGGCGCCGTTGGACGTATATGAAATCAACGGCGAGGAGTTGAACCCTGCAAGGGTCGCTCAACGACTACGCAACACCACCTCGGTGCTAGCCTTGGGGCAACATGATCACGATGAGGATCTGAGGCTGTCCATCGCGGGGGCGCAGGAGAAAACCGCCCTGTTGCGCTACGATGGACTATGGCTTTTGCCCCATGGGAGTACCCCGACAACGCACATCTTCAAACTGCCATTGGGTCTGGTCGGCCATATGCAGGCCGATATGCGCACCTCGGCGGAGAACGAATGGTTGTGCTCAAAAATCATGGAGGCTTACGAAATCCCCATCGCGCGGTGCGAAATCGAACATTTCGAGGACCAGAAAGCCCTCGTCGTCGAACGATTCGACCGCACCCCATCAAGCGATGGAAGCTGGATCATCCGCCGCCCCCAGGAAGACCTGTGTCAGGCAACGGGTACGTCGCCACTGCGTAAATATCAGTCAGACGGCGGCCCAGGCATCGCTCGAATCATGGAATTGCTTCTCGGGTCGGACGATGCTGAGCAGGACCGGAATAACTTCTTCAAAACCCAGATCATTTTTTGGGTGCTGGCCGCCACCGATGGTCACGGGAAGAACTTCAGCATTTTTCATCTCCCCGGCGGCCGCTACCGCGCCACGCCGATCTATGACGTGCTTTCCGCCCATCCCGTCATTGGGAAAGGAAAGAATCAAATTTCCCCGTATAAGGCAAAACTTGCCATGGCAGTGCGGGGAAGTACCAATCACTATGTGATTGAGAAAATCCAGCGACGGCACTGGATTGCCCAAGCGCAGCAAGTCGGGCTCGGAGCCGCGGCGGCAGAGCAATTGATTGAGAAAGTTACTGAGTCCACGGAATCCGTGATTGGCGAAGTGGGCAACTTGTTGCCGGATGACTTTCCTATGGATATGGCAAATGCCATATTCAGCGGAATGAGAAGTCAGTCTGCCAAGTTAGCTGGAGCACTGGGTAAAGCGGGACACGCAAACGGATCGATTTATTGACCAGAAGGCGGGCCCTGAGCCCTTCAAAGGGGGACTGTTACGTCTCGCGTTGAGCGTCCGCTTATGAGTTCTCTCCGGACCGTCTTGCCAAACTGCAATGGGCGAGGAGAGGACATAAACTCCGGATGATCTGAGCGGCTGCTCGTGGCACGGTCCCGCGCAAGACAGGCCACCCGATCTACCACATCAAGTCGTCCGGGATCTGGAAGGCGGCATACGGATCGTCCGCATTG
>CAZLJK010000005.1:0-75902 GCA_964559825.1 uncultured Sulfuricella sp.
AGGAGGGTTTCGCCGCGCAGGAGCGCCGCGCTGGCGCGCTGGCGGATGCGGCCGGGAAGCCGGTCGAGGCCGAGGTGGTCGCGTCGCTTGCGCGCCGCCTCGCAGGGGGCTGCCTGTTCAGCGGCAATTCCATGGCGATCCGCGATCTCGACTGTTTCGCCGCGGGCGGCGATGCGCCGCTGCGCATCGTCGGCAACCGCGGTGCCAGCGGCATCGACGGTAATGTCTCTACCGCGCTCGGCTTGGCTGCCGCGCTGGGAAAACCAGTGGCGGCGCTGCTGGGCGATCTGACGTTCTATCACGACATGAATGGCCTGATCGCGGCGCGCGGGCTGAACGTCACCTTTGTCGTGCTGAACAATGGCGGTGGTGGGATTTTCAGTTATTTGCCCCAATCGGGGCTGGGGGATTTCGAGCGTGCCTGGCTGACGCCGACCGAGCTGGATTTTTCCCATGCCGCCCGGATGTACGGCCTTGAATACCAGAAGGTGGAATGCGGTGGGAATTTCGACGCCGCGCTCGCGGCGGCGCTGGCGCACGACGGGCCGGACCTGATCGAGGTGACGATAGACCGGGAGGTCAGCGTCGCCCGCCACAAGGCCTATTGGGCGGCGGTGGCGGGCGGCTGATTATTTGGCGGAACGCAGCCCGAAGCGGAACACGTCCTTCGAGCACACGTCGATGCAACGCCCGCAGTTGGTGCAGTTGGGCGAGAGGATGGCCGGGCCGACATTCTGTTTCGCCCCCTTTAGCGCCGGCCTGATGACCTGCGGTTCTGGGCAGACCGCGAAGCAGTCCATGCAGTCGTTGCACGCTTCGCGCTTGGCGGCGCTGACCCGCAGCGGGCTCCATTTGCCGAGCAGGCTGTAGAACGCGCCGACCGGGCAGACGTGGCCGCACCAGGCGTTGGCGCTGACGAACAGGTCGAGCAGGAACACCGCCAGCACGATTGTCCAGGCCATGCCGATGCCGAAAATCAGACCGCGGTGGAGCATCGATACCGGATTGATCAGCTCCCAGGCGATGGTGCCGCTGACTGCCGCCAGCGTCAGCGTCATCCCCAGCACCCAGTAGCGCAGCTTGCGCGAGATGTGCGCGCCCCCCTTGATGCCTAAACGAGCGCGCAGCCAGGCCGCCGCATCGGTAACCATGTTGACCGGGCAGACCCAGGAACAGTAGACGCGCCCCCCGACCAGGAAGTAGAACGCCAGCACGACGGCAACGCCGATCAGTGCCATTTTCTCCGGAATGTGGCCGGCGAGCAGCGATTGCAGCAGCACGTAGGGGTCGGTCAGCGGCAGGGTGTTGAGCGTCAGGCTGTAGGCCAGGTTGCCCTTGACGATCCACAGGCCGGCGAGCGGCCCGACCAGGAACAGGGCAAGGATGGCGAGCTGCGAGGTGCGCCGCAGGATCAGCCACTTGTGGCTGGCGAACCAGCCCTTTTCGGCGATGGCGTCGGCGCCGATCTTCTTGGCCGCGCTCACAGTTTATCTCCCTGCAGCGCCTGGGGGATCCCGGGTTGCGCCCCCGGTGCCATGGATTCGCCGCCGCTGTTCGGGATCAGGCCGCGACCCTGCTCATACTTGGACCCTTCAGGCAGGTTGTACTGGTGCTCGGCATCGGGCGTCACCAGACTCTTGCCGGCCTTGGCCTTCTCTTCCCAGCCCAGGCGGTAGTGGCCGCCGAGTTCACCCTTGGCGAGCTTGATCGGGAAGACCTTGATCGCGGCTTCTTCCAGCACGCACGCATGCTCGCACTTGCCGCAGCCGGTACAGACGTCGGAGTGCACCGTCGGCAGGAACATGGCGTGTTTGCCGGTGCGCAGGTTGGGAAGCATTTCCAGGGTGATCGCCTTGTCGATCAGCGGACAGACGCGGTAGCAGACATCGCAGCGCAGGCCGAGGAAGTTGAGGCAGGTTTCGTGGTCGATCAGCACCGCCAGACCCATTTTCGACTTGTTGATGTCGGTGAGTTGGTGGTCGAGTGCGCCGGTGGGGCAGGCCTTGACACAGGGAATGTCCTCGCACATTTCGCAGGGGAGCTTGCGCGCCTCGAAATAGGGCGTGCCGGTAGCGACGTTGTGTTCGGGCTTGGCCAGTTCGAGGATATGGTAGGGGCAGTCGCGCACGCACAGGCCGCAACGGATGCAGGCGCCCTGAAAATCGGCTTCCAGCAGCGCGCCGGGCGGACGAATGGCGAGCGGCGGCAGCGCCTTCGCCTGCTTGGCATAGAGGCCTAGACCCGTGCCCATCAGGCCGACGGTGCAGGCGGTTTTCGCCATGTCGATCAGGAATTGGCGCCGCGAAGGTTGCTTGGCGCCAGGTTTTTTGGCGTTGGTGTCGTTCATTTGCTTGAAACGCTATACGGTTGCTTCGATGTCCGGCTCGAAATGATGGTAGACCATCGCGGTGGAGAGCACCCCCGAGGTTTTGCTGATTTCATCGAATAAGTCGGTAATTTCCCGGTCGCCGGGCTTTTCAATGGTGACGACCATCTTGCCTTCGGCGCTGGCGGCATGGACTTCGACGCCGTCGATTTTCTCCAGCATGGCGCGAACCTTGTCGATTTTGTCCGGACTGGCATGAACCACGATGCCTGAAATATTCATAAAGTTGACCTTTGCGATAAGTGGCAAAATTGAATTCTAGCTGTATGTGGCCAGCTTGCGCCCAAGGTTTTTATATCGCCTTGACGCAAATCAAAAAACGAATATATTCTTGTTGGTCTTAAATCTTTCCGGAATCCGGCGGCTTTGAGAAAAATCGGTGGTCGGCCATTCCCTTTGGAATTTGAGGAAATATTGATTTAGGTCAAGGTCACCATTATTCGAGTGGGGGATTATTTGGCCATCGTGTAATCAACACGTGTCGTGGCATTAAATGCGCTTCCTGATGCTTGAAAGCGTAACACTAATTCTTCACTCGTAATAATAGGGGGTTTTTAAGATGAAAATGTTTACCGTTTCCGCTCTGGCATTAGCCATGGCCGGGGTGTTCAATGTGGCAAACGCTGCCGACGCGCCAAGTTTGTCACCGGAAGCCAAAGCGGCAAGCGCGAAGCTTTATTTCGAGCGTTGCGCCGGTTGCCATGGCATTTTGCGCAAGGGTGCCACGGGTAAAAACCTGGAGCCTGTAAATTCCATCAAGCTGGGCCATAGCCGTCTGGAGAAGATCATCTCCTACGGCACTGAAGGCGGCATGGTGAACTTCGACGACATCCTGACCAAGCAGGAAATCGCCGACATGTCCACCTACATCCAGATGACGCCGGATACGCCGCCGGAGTGGGGCATGAAGGAAATGATGAACAGCTGGAAGCTGGTCATCAAGCCGGAAGACCGCCCCAAGAAACAGATGAACAAGATCAACCTGCCGAACGTGTTCTCGGTGACCTTGCGCGACACTGGCGAAGTGGCCCTGATCGACGGCGACACCAAAGAAATCTGGGGCATCGTCAAGACCGGCTATGCCGTGCACATTTCCCGCGTCTCCAAGTCCGGTCGCTATGTCTACGTGATCGGCCGCGACGGCAAGCTCGACCTGATCGACATGTGGTTCGAGAAGCCCACCATCGTGGCGACCATCAAGGTCGGTATCGAAGCACGCTCGGTGGAAACCTCCAAGTTCAAGGGCTACGAAGACAAGTACGCGATCGCCGGTTCCTACTGGCCGCCACAGTACGTGATTACCGAGGGTGATACGCTGAAGCCGTTGAAGATCATGTCTACCCGCGGCATGACCGTGGACGGCGAATACCATCCCGAGCCACGCGTTGCCTCTATCGTGGCGACCGAGGGCAAGCCTGAATGGGTGGTCAACATCAAGGAAACCGGCATGATCAGGCTGGTGGATTACTCCGACATCAAGAACCTGAAGGAAACCACGATCGAATCCGCCAAGTTCCTGCATGACGGCGGCTGGGATTCTACCAAGCGTTACTTCCTGGTGGCGGCAAACGCTTCCAACAAGGTGGCGGTGGTGGACACCAAGACCGGCAAGCTGGCTGCGCTGGTGGATACCAAGGCGCGTCCTCACCCTGGCCGTGGCGCAAACTTCGTGCATCCCAAGTTCGGTCCGGTATGGGCGACTTCCCACCTGGGTGCTGATGTGATCTCGCTGATCGGCACCGATCCGGCGAAGCATCCCAAGCAGGCATGGAAAGTGGTGCAGGAGCTGAAGAACCATGGTGGCGGCTCGCTGTTCGTCAAGACCCATCCGAAGTCCAGCAACCTGTGGTCGGATGCACCGCTGAACCCGGAACGCGAATTGGCTGAATCCGTGACCGTGTATGACATCAAGAACCTCGCCAAGGGGCCTGAAGTCATCAACATCGCCAAGCTCGCCGGCCTGCCGGAAAGCAAGGCGATCAAGCGTACGGTGCATGCCGAATACAACGCCAAGGGTGACGAAGTGTGGTTCTCGTTGTGGGCGGGCAAGACCGAGCCGTCCGCGATCGTGATCATGGACGACAAGACGCGCAAGCTGAAGCACGTGATCAAGGATCCCAAGCTGATCACGCCTACCGGCAAGTTCAACATCTTGAACACCCAGCACGACATCTATTGATCTAGCGGTTTAGCCCGGGGAGCTAGCGCTTCCCGGGCTTTTTCACCAAAAAATAGAAGGATGTAGCTGAAGGGGTTTTTTTTTGATAAGTGTTTAAGTAATTAAGAATATATTAAAAAGCAACTTGAAATGGCACTGTATCGAATCGTCGCATATAATCTGCTGCGACGATTTTGGCGAGTGATCGCATAGATGGAACATCAGAATCAATAATAGTTAAACGGTTATAAAGGGTTGTCCATGTCAGATACACAAAATTCACGTAAGGGTTGGTGGGGCGCTTTGCGCAGCCCCAGCGCCCGTTATTCGCTATTGACGCTGCTGGGAGGCGGTTTCATCGCCGGCATTATTTTCTGGGGCGGTTTCAATACGGCCATGGAGGCGACCAATACGCTGGAGTTCTGCATTTCATGCCACGAAATGAAAAACACCGTCTACCAGGAATACAAGAAAACCATCCATTACTCCAACCGCACCGGTGTGCGCGCTGTTTGCTCCGACTGCCACGTGCCGAAGGACTGGGTCCACAAGATCCAGCGCAAGATCCAGGCGAGCAAGGAGGTGTGGGGAAAAATCACCGGGGTGATCGATACGCCTGAGAAGTTCGAAGCCCATCGCCTTTCAATGGCCCAGAATGAGTGGGCACGGATGAAGGGCTCCGATTCTCGCGAATGCCGCAACTGCCACAGTTTCGCGGGCATGGATGCGGACAAGCAGAAGCAGCGCGCCCGCAAGGAGCATGAATCCGCACAGAAAGACAAGGGAACCTGTATCGATTGCCACAAGGGCATCGCCCACCAGAAACCCAAGGGGATGCCGGAAGAGGATGAATGAAACAGCCTGTAACTTTTTGCCAGGCCGGACGTTTTGCGATATATGAAATTAAGTCATTTAAGGAGAAGTTAATGAATAAGTCTCTGGTTGCCGTTTCGGCATTGGGTTTGGTCATGGTGGGTAGCGCCGGCGTTGCGCTTGCCGCGGATGCGAGCAAGGCGCCTGCGAAGAAGATCACGGTGTTCTACCCCGGTGCTTCCGGCATGGAGTGGATCATGAAGGGCACCGAGCACGGCGGCGCCAAGGCGGTGAAGAAGGGCGAATCCTGCATTGGCTGCCACGTCGACGAGAAAACCGGCAATGAGGAAGCGCCGGACATCGGCAAGAAGATTGTTTCCGGCGAGAAATCCAAGAACACGGCGCTCGAGCCGACGCCAGTCAAGGGCCTGCCGGGCAGCATCCCTGTGACAGTGCAGGCGGCGCATGACGCCAACAACCTGTATTTGCGCTTTACCTGGAAAAACACCGGCTTCCACAGCGGCAAGAAGATGGATGCGGACAACCCCGTCAAGCTGGCGGTGATGCTGGAAGAGCCGGGCAAGGTCGAACTTGATACCGTGGGCGGCTGTTGGGCGACCTGCCATACCGACGTGCGTACCATGCCTGGCGTCAAGGACGACAAGAAGACCAAGTACGTCGCGGGCGGCAACCTCGCTGCCGGAAAATTCTACGACATTTTCCAGTTCAGGAGCGGCAAGGGCCAGAAGCCGGCTGACGGCTACATTGCCGACAAGCGCGTGATGGAAGGCGGCAAGGCGCTGACCGAAGCCAAGGGCGAACTGAAAGGCGACACCTGGACCGTGACCTTCACCCGCAAGCTGTCAGGCGGCGAGGGCGACGTCAAGCTGGAACCCGGCAAGGCATACAACTTCGGCTTTGCCATCCATGACGACCACACGGAAGGTCGTTATCACTATGTTTCCCTGGGCTATACTTTGGGGCTGGATGGCGCCAAAGCCGACATCAGCGCAGTAAAACAATAATCAAGTTGGCGCGGGGGCCTCGAGCTCCCGCCCATTCACGCCTGGTAGTAGTATGCAAAAAAGGGGACTCTGCCTGCCTTACGGCGGGTTTTCCTGTTTTTGAAAAGGAGTGAATGACATGAATACCTGGGCGGTGCGCATTACGAAATCCATTCTTGTCGGTTTCGCGCTGGCTGCCAGTTTGGCGAGCGCGGGCGAGGTCATGGAAGTGAGCATCGAAAAGATGCAGTTTGTCCCGCAGTTGGTAAAAATCAAGCCTGGCGCCACGGTCAAGTGGGTCAATCATGAAAAGCGCAGCAATCATTCCATCCTGTTCGAGAAGGAAGGCCTTCCCGAATCCGAGCGGTTTTTCCCGGGGGAATCCTGGCAGCGCACTTTTGATAAGCCCGGTGTTTACCCCTACGTTTGCGGCCCTCATCCTGAAATGACCGGAGTGGTGGAAGTTGCCGAATAACAACCCTCGAATTAGCTGGATCGGCACTTTGTTGCTTCTGACCGCTTTCCCTTGCCAGGCTTTGGCAGAACTCCCTTCTCCCGCGCGCCAGGCAGAATTGCTTAATCTGGTGCGGCAGGATTGCGGATCGTGCCATGGACTGCGGCTCGAAGGGGGGCTGGGTCTGCCGCTGACCCCCCAATCGCTTGGGGGGAAATCCCCTGAAGCCCTCAAGCAAACCATCCTGTACGGGCGCGGCGGCACGCCGATGCCGCCGTGGAACCCGTTCCTGACCGAGGCCGAGGCCGGCTGGATTGTCGATATTCTGTTGAAGGGGCTGCCCGATGTACGCTGATTCTGTTTTTGCCGCGAATGAACATGACGCTTCTCGAATTCATTCAAGTTCCTTCGTCCTCATTCGCAGCCTGCTCGCGCTGGTTGCTGTCGCCGCGCTGGCCGGCTGCGCCGCGCCGCAACTGCGTGGCACCGGCGATTTGGGTGTGGTCATCGAGCGCGCCGCGGGTAGCATCCAGGTGGTGGAAACCACCCGCCGCACCCGGCTGGGCCAGGTTGTCGGTCTGGGCGACTTGTCTCACGCTTCGGTCAATTATTCCCGCGACGAGCGCTATGCCTATGTGTTCGGCCGCGACGGCGGGCTGACCAAGGTGGACTTGCTTGAAATTCGCATCGTCAAACGCGTGATGCAGTCCGGCAACAGCATAGGCGGTGCGATTTCCCAGGACGGCAAGCTGATCGCGGTGGCCAACTACACGCCGGGCGGCGTCAAAATATTCGATGCGGAAACACTCGATCTGGTGGCCGATATTCCCGCTATTGACGATGCCGGCAAGCCGTCCAAGGTGATCGGGCTGGTGGATGCGCCCGGCAACCGATTCGTGTGGAGCCTGTTCGAGGCGGGCGAGATTTGGGTGGGCGACCTGCGAGACTCGGCCAGGCCGAAACTCACCAAGTACAAGAATATCGGCAAGGAGCCCTATGACGCCATGATTACTGCTGACGGGCGCTATTATCTGGCCGGGCTGTTCGGCGAGGACGGGCTGGCGATGCTGGATTTGTGGAATGCGAATGCTGGCGTGAAAAGGGTGCTGAACGGCTACGGCAAGGGCGAGCAGAAGCTGCCGGTGTACAAGATGCCACACCTCGAAGGATGGGCGGCGACCGGCAATGAATTACTGGTGCCGGCGGTGGGGCGGCATGAAGTATTGGTCATCGACCAGAACAAATGGACCGAGGCCGGGCGCATTCCCGTCCACGGCCAGCCGGTGTTCGTCGTGGCGCGCCCGGACAACCGCCAGGTATGGGTCAATTTCGCTTTTCCGCACAACGAGGTGGTTCAGGTAATCGATGTGCCGAGCCGCACCATCGTCAAGACATTGAAACCGGGCAAAGGCGTGTTGCACCTTGAATTTACCCCCAGGGGCGAACAGGTTTGGGTGTCGGTGCGCGACGAGAATCGGGTGGAGATTTACGATGCCGAAACCTTCGAAAAAATCGGCGAGCTGCCGGCCGACAAGCCCAGCGGTATTTTCTTTACCCCGCGCGCTCACCGCACCGGCCTCTGACGGATCGAAATGGCCGGAAACTTGACCTAGAGCAAGGCCAGCCCCGAATGGGTAGTGCACACTGCTTTCATCCTGTTACCGGCGAGGCCCATAAATGACGGAGCTCGAACTTCATCTGCTCAACGATTTCCAGCGCGATTTTCCGCTGGTGCCGGCGCCCTTCGGCGTGATGGCCGGACGCTTGGGTGCGAGTGAAGCCGATGTGCTGGAAACGCTGATTCAGCTTCAGGCGCGAGGCGCGGTGAGCCGGGTGGGGGCAGTGTTCAGGCCGCACAGCATCGGTTCCAGCGCGCTTGCCGCGCTCGCCGTTCCTGCGGCGGATCTCGACGCAGTGGCCCAGTTGGTGAACGGCTACGCCGAAGTGAATCACAATTACGAACGCGAGCACCGCTACAACCTGTGGTTTGTCGTCGCCGCCGCCGATGAGGCGCGGGTGCGCGAGGTGCTGGGCGAAATCGAGCAGCGTACTGGCTGTCCGCTCCTGCATTTGCCGATGATCGAGGACTATCACATCGATCTCGGCTTCGACCTGGTTCAGCCGCATCAGGGGCAACGCAGCGCTACCGCAAAGCGTTCCCCCGCCCCGACGGATACGCTGCACCGGGCGGCGGTGCCGCAGCCTTCCGAAACCGCACTGATCGGCGCGGTTCAGCAAGGGTTGCCGCTGGTGCCGCGTCCCTATGCGGAAATCGGGGCGGGGATTGGTCTTTCCGAGAACGAAGTGATCGCCGGGCTCGCACATCTGGCGGAACAGGGCGTCATCAAGCGCATGGGGGTGGTGGTGCGCCACCATGAACTCGGCTACCGCGCTAACGCGATGGTGGTTTGGGATATTCCCGACGACCGGGTCAGCGTGCTCGGGCACTGCGTCGGCAAGTTCGATTTTGTCACCCTGTGCTATCGGCGGCCGCGGCGCTTGCCGGCCTGGCGCTACAACCTGTTTACCATGATCCACGGCCAGGATCGCGACGAAGTGCTAAGCCTGGTGGCTCAACTGAAGGAGCGGTGCGGCTTGCAGGACATCGCCCACGAAGTGTTGTTCAGCCGCCGCCGCTTCAAGCAATGCGGTGCCCGCTACGTGGCAGAACTGGCCCCGGAGCAGGCTGCGCCGCGCAACGCGGCGAGCGGGAGCTGATTATTCCGATGGATGAGCTGGACCGCGCAATCATCAATTCCCTGCAGGGCGGCTTCCCCGTCTGCGACCACCCTTATGCCGAGGTCGCGGCGCAGCTCCAGACCACCGAGCAGGAGCTGATTTCCCGGGTTGACCTGCTTCTCAAGCAGGGGGTTCTTTCCCGCTTCGGTCCGATGTACCACGCCGAGCGCATGGGCGGGAGCCTGAGCCTGGCTGCGATGAAAATCCCGGAATCCGATTTCGAGCGGGTGGCGGCAATCGTCAACGCGATGCCGGAAGTTGCGCATAATTACGCGCGCGACCATGTGCTCAGCATGTGGTTCGTGCTTGCCACCGAAACGCCGCAAGATCATGCTGCGGCGCTCACGAAGATCGAGCGGGAAACGGGTTACCCGGTTTATGACATGCCCAAGATCAAGGAGTATTTTGTCGGGTTGAGGCTGGCGGTATGACAGCCGAAGCGCCGTTCGACGAGATCGACCGCCGTATTGTCCTGGCCACCCAGTCCGGCTTGCCCCTGGATCCGCAGCCCTACCTTGCGGTTGCCCGACAGGTAGGGGTTTCCGCGGAAGAGGTGATGACGCGCATGCGCCGCATGCTCGAAACCGGCATGATCCGCCGCATCGGCGCGGTGCCCAATCATTACGCATTGGGCTACAAGGCTAACGGCATGACGGTATGGGACGTTCCCGATGAGAAGGTGGACGAACTCGGCGAACTTGTCGGGGCGCTGGATTTCGTCAGCCATTGTTACCAGCGACCACGCCACATGCCGGAATGGCCCTACAATTTTTTTGCCATGGTGCATGGACATGACCGCGGTGAGGTGGAGGCGCAGGTGCGCCTCATTGCCGATTTGCTCGGCGCCGCCGACCGCAGCCACGACATTCTTTACAGCACGCGCATCCTGAAAAAAACCGGGCTGCGCATCGGAGGTTGACCGTGTTTCGTATTTCCCAATTCATGCAGGAAATCGCCCAGCCCACGCCGCTCGGGCCGAAGCGCAATCCGCCCGGTCCGGTGGTGATCTGGAACCTGATCCGGCGCTGCAACCTGACCTGCAAGCACTGCTATTCGATTTCGGCGGACAAGGATTTCCCCGGCGAACTGTCTACCGCGGAAGTTTTTACCGTGATGGACGACCTCAAGCGTTTCCGCGTGCCGGTGCTGATTTTGTCGGGCGGCGAGCCCCTGCTGCGCCCGGATATTTTCGAGATTGCCCACCGCGCAAAGGAGATGGGGTTCTATGTGGGCCTGTCGAGCAATGGCACGCTGATCGACGAAAGCAACATTGAGCGCATCGTGGCAGTCGGGTTCGATTACGTCGGGGTGAGCCTGGACGGCATTCAGGAAACTCACGACAAATTTCGCCGAATGGTGGGCGCATTCGACGCCTCGATGCGCGGCATCCGCCTGTGCAAGGCGCGCGGCATCAAGGTCGGCATCCGCTTCACCCTGACCCAGGACAATGCCCACGACCTGCCGGGTCTGCTGGATCTGATGGAAGAGGAGTCGCTGGACAAATTTTACCTGTCGCACCTCAATTATGCCGGGCGGGGCAACAAGAACCGCAAGGACGATGCCTTCCATCAGACCACCCGGCAGGCGATGAACCTGCTGTTCGACACCTGCTGGCGCTACCAGCAGGAAGGCCGGCAGAAGGAATTCGTTACCGGCAACAACGATGCCGACGGGGCTTACCTGCTGTTCTGGGTGCGGCGGAATTTCCCGCAGCTGGAAGAGCATGTTCGCGCCAAGCTGGTGCAGTGGGGCGGTAATTCCTCCGGCGTCAATGTCGCCAACATCGACAATCTGGGTAATGTCCATCCCGACACCATGTGGTGGAACTACAATCTGGGCAGTGTGCGCGAGCGGCCATTTTCAGATATCTGGATGGATATCTCCGACCCCATTATGGCCGGGCTGAAGGCAAGTCCGCGCAAGGTCGGCGGGCGTTGCGGCGCGTGTGCTCACTTCGATATCTGCGGCGGCAATACCCGGGTACGTGCCTGGCAGGTGAGCGGCGATCCATGGGCGGAAGACCCGGCGTGCTATCTGGATGATGAGGAAATTGGCATTGCCATTGCGGCAGCTACTGAAAGTTGAAAATGATCAAAAAATCTCTGTGTCTCAGTGTTTCTGTGGTTGGTTTGTTCCTGGCTTTTGACGCGTTCGCCGGTCAACCGGTTGAAAAAAATTACGCCGAGCATTGTGCCGCCTGCCACGGCGCGGAGCGCCTGGGCGGTACCGGGCCGGCGCTGTTGCCTGAAAATCTGGCGCGCCTGCGCCAGCCGGAGGCATTCAAGACCATCGCCGAAGGGCGCATTGCCAGTCAAATGGCGGGCTTCGCCGGCAAGCTCGCCAAGGAGGAGATCCAGGCGCTGGTGGGCATGATCTACCAGCCGCTGGCCAAGACGCCGGTGTGGGGGGCGGATGAGATCATTACCTCGCATCTTCAGCACGTCGCCGAGGCTCTGCCGGATAAGCCGGTGTTCGACGCCGACCCGCTTAACCTGTTTGTGGTGGTGGAAGTGGGTGATCACCACGCCACCATCCTGGACGGTGACAAGTTCGAACCGATCCATCGTTTCCAGACCCGCTTCGCCCTGCATGGCGGCCCGAAATTCAGTCCGGATGGCCGTTTTGTCTATTTCGCCTCGCGCGATGGCTGGGTCAGCAAGTTCGATATCTATAACCTGAAAACCGTGGCGGAGGTGCGTGCCGGCATCAACACCCGCAACGTCGCCGTGTCCGGCGATGGCAAGACGCTGCTGGTGGGCAATTATCTGCCTCATTCGCTGGTGCTGCTGAATGCCGAGGATCTTTCCCTGATCAAGGTGATCCCGACTGCCGACCGGTCCGGCAAGACCTCGCGCGTTTCCGCAGTGTACCAGGCCGAACCGCGCGGCAGCTTCGTTGCGGCGCTGAAAGATGTGAAGGAGGTGTGGGAAATTCCTTACGGCGATAAGAGCTTTCCGGTGCGACGTATCGCCGTGGACAACTACCTTGACGACTTCTTTTTCGACCAGACTTACCGTCACCTGATCGGCGCTGCGCGGGACGGGCAGAAGGGGCAGGTGATCGATCTTGATTCCGGCAAGAAAGTGGCGGCAATTGATCTGCCGGGCATGCCCCACCTGGGTTCAGGCATTACCTGGGAATATCAAAACCGTCCGGTAATGGCGACGCCCAATCTGAAGGAAGCGCTGGTGAGCGTGATCGACATGACCACTTGGCAGACAGTGAAACAGGTCAAGACGATCGGCCCCGGCTTCTTCATGCGCAGTCATGAAAACACGCCTTATGCCTGGACCGACGGCTTCAGCAGCGGCAATCAGGCCAGTCGTGATGCGATGACTCTGATTGACAAGCGCACCCTGGAAGTGGCGCAGATTCTGCGACCGATTCCGGGCAAGACGGCGGCGCATGTGGAATTCACTCATGACGGCAAATATGCGCTGGTCAGCGTGTGGGAGATGGATGGCGCGCTGGTGATCTACGATGCGGCCACGCTTAGGGAGGTCAAGCGCTTGCCGATGAAGAAGCCATCCGGCAAGTACAACGTCTACAACAAGATCACCCGCTCAGCCGGGACCAGTCACTGATTTACTGCTGGCCGTAGGCGCGTAGTTTGTCCATGTCCAGGATGGCCACATCCTTGCCTTTGACAAGGATCAGCCCGGCGGCGGACAAGTCGTGCAGGACGCGGGAAAAGGTTTCAGGCGAGATGTTGAGGCGCGAGGCGATTACGGTTTTGCTGGCCGGCAGGTTGACATGAATATCCGTGCAGTTGTCAGGATTGTCGCAGTCATGTTGCAGCAGGTAGCCGATCACCCGCTGGGTGCAGGAGCGCAAGCTGTAGGCTTCGACATCGCCGATCAGGCTGTGCAGCCTGCTGCTTAGCCCGGCCAGCATCTTGCGGCAGAAGATCGGGTCGCGTTCGATCCCATCGAACACGGCCGTTCTGGAAATATGCAGCAGGAGCGAGTCGGCCAGCGCCTGAGCGTAGACCGGGTAAGGCATGCCCATGAACATGACTGCTTCCCCGAAGGTTTTGCCGGGGCCAACCAGATGCACGACTTTTTCTACTCCCTGCGGCGATGAGAACGCCAACTTCAGTTGGCCGTGAATCACGACATAGAAGCCGTGGGACGGATCGCCCCGCTGAAACACAATTTCACCGCGCGCAGCCCGCAATTCCCGGGTGTTTTGCGCGATCCGGTCGATTTCATCCAGTTCCATTTCCTTGAACAGGGGGAGATTGGCCAGGATTGCATGAACCTTGGTGCTGCTCAAATTATTTCCTCTCGGGAGTCGTCGATTTTTCTATGCAACAGAAAATACTACCGATTTACCTAGGGGAATGCAATTTTATGCGCTCCGCGCATACGTGAAATCCAGTGCGGAATCGCCTCAAGATATTCTAAATATTTGATCTATGTCAAGGCTATGCCAGTCATTTCCGCGCAATCTTATTCCCATGATGTGGAAGTGGAATTGCCCCCTGTGACAAACGGTATTAGTCGCGCTCAATTTATCCGCGGGAATTTCAGCGGGTCTCGACAGGCAATCCGTCCGCCTTGGGCGGTGGCTGAGCCGGAATTTGTCGAGGCGTGCAGCCGGTGTGGTGACTGCGTCGGCATTTGCCCCGAGAAAATCCTGGAAGCGGGTCGAGGCGGTTTTCCTCAAGTGAATTTCTCCAAAGGTGAGTGCACGTTCTGTGGTGACTGCGCAGAGAAGTGCAAAAGTGGAGTCTTGAACAAGCGGGTTGATGTTGCGGCATGGCCGTTAAAGGCCGTTATCGCGCCAACCTGTCTTGCCCTGAAGCAGGTGGTGTGTCGAAGCTGCGGCGAGTCCTGCCCGATTGGCGCCATCCGCTTCAGAATTTCTGTCGGCGTGGTTGCCCGACCGGAAGTTGATCTTGCGGCCTGCACCGGCTGTGGGGCGTGTTACGGGCCGTGCCCGGTTTCCGCTGTGACGATAGGCGAAATGCTCGCAGAAGCGGCGGCTTGAACGTTTTCAAAGATGTGATGATTTTTTCGAGGAGGTCTTAAATGAAGTTGACGCGACGTGAGTTTATCAAGTCCAGTGCAGTGGCCGCGACGGCTGTTGCGGCTGGGGTGACGGTGCCGGGCGTGCGGGAGGCACTGGCGGCGGGCGGTGATGCCGGCATCAAGTGGGACAAGGGCGTCTGCCGCTTTTGCGGCACCGGTTGCGGCGTGCTGGTCGGTACCAAGGACGGCCGCGTGGTGGCGACCCAGGGCGATCCGGATGCACCGGTCAACAAGGGCCTCAACTGCATCAAGGGTTATTTCCTGTCCAAGATCATGTACGGCAAAGATCGCCTAACCACGCCGTTGCTGCGGATGAAAGACGGCAAATTCGACAAGAACGGCGACTTCACTACCATCAGCTGGGACAAAGCCTTCGATATCATGGAAGAGAAGTGCAAGGCCACGCTGAAAGCCAAGGGGCCTAAAGGCATCGCCATGTTCGGCTCGGGCCAGTGGACGGTGTGGGAAGGCTACGCTGCTGCCAAGCTCTTCAAGGCCGGCTTCCGTTCCAACAACCTCGACCCCAACGCGCGCCATTGCATGGCCTCCGCAGTGGTGGGCTTCATGCGCACCTTCGGCATCGACGAGCCGATGGGCTGCTACGACGACGCCGAACATGCCGACGCCTTCGTCCTGTGGGGCTCCAATATGGCCGAGATGCACCCGATCCTGTGGTCGCGCATCACCGACCGCCGCCTCACCGGCAAAGATATCAAGGTGCATGTGCTGTCCACCTTTACCCACCGCAGTTGCGAACTGGCGGACAACGAACTGATCTTCAAGCCGCAGAGCGACTTGGCGATTCTCAACTACATCTGCAACTACATCATCCAGAACAATGCGGTGAACGAGGATTTCGTCAAGAAACACGTCAATTTCAAGAAAGGCGTGACCGACATCGGCTACGGCCTGCGCCCCAACCACCCGCTGGAGCAGGTGGCTGGCAACAACGGATACCCCGGTCCCGATGGCAAGCCCAAGGGCAACCCGATGGCCGCGTCTCCGATGACTTTCGCCGAGTTCAAGCAGTTCGTTTCTGAATACACGGTGGACAAGGCGCATGAGATTTCAGGTGTGCCCAAGGACAGGCTGGAAGAGCTGGCCAAAGCCTATGCCGATCCCAAGACCAAGGTGGTTTCCTACTGGACCATGGGCTTCAATCAGCATACCCGCGGCACCTGGGTCAACAACATGATCTACAACGTGCACCTGCTGGTGGGCAAGATCTCCGAGCCCGGCAACGGTCCGTTCTCCTTGACCGGCCAGCCGTCAGCCTGCGGTACCGCGCGTGAGGTGGGGACTTTCGCCCATCGCCTGCCGGCCGACATGGTAGTGATGAATCCTAAGCACCGCGAGATTGCCGAGAAACTCTGGAAACTGCCTGCCGGAACCGTTCCAGAGTGGGTCGGTTCCCATGCCGTCAAGCAAAGCCGCGACCTCAAGGACGGTCTCATCAACTTTTACTGGACGTCCACCACCAACAACATGCAGGCGGGCCCCAACGTCAACGGCGAAATCTATCCCGGCTGGCGCAATCCGGCCAATTTCATCGTCGTGTCCGATGTCTACCCGACTCAGTCGGCACTGGCCGCCGACCTGATTCTTCCTTCCGCGATGTGGATGGAAAAGGAAGGCGCCTATGGCAACGCCGAGCGTCGCACTCAGTTCTGGCGTCAGCAGGTCAAGCCGCAAGGCGACTCGCGTTCCGACCTGTGGCAGTACGTCGAGTTTTCCAAGCGTTTCAAGACCGACGAAGTATGGCCCAAGGAACTGCTCGACAAGAATCCGGAATACAAGGGCAAGACCCTGTATGACGTCCTTTATGCCAACGGCCAGGTCAACAAGTTTCCCCTGTCGGATATCCAGAAGGACCATCCCAACAGCGATTCCGAGATGGTCGGTTTCTATCTGCAAAAGGGCCTGTTCGAGGAATACGCCTCATTCGGCCGCGGCCATGCCCATGATTTGGCCGACTTCGAGCAGTACCACAAGTCGCGCGGTATGCGCTGGCCGGTGGTGGACAACAAGGAAACCCTGTGGCGCTTCCGCGAGGGCTATGACCCTTACGTGAAGAAGGGCGAAGGCGTGAAGTTCTACGGCCATGCCGACGGCAAGGCGGTGATCTTCGCCCTGCCTTATCAGCCAGCCGCCGAGATGCCGGACAAGGAATACGACCTGTGGCTATGCACTGGTCGCGTGCTGGAGCACTGGCATACCGGTTCGATGACGCGCCGCGTGCCCGAGCTGTACAAGGCCGCGCCGGATGCGCTGGTGTTCATGCACCCGGACGATGCCAAGAAGCGTGGCCTCAAACGCGGCGATGCCGTGAAGCTGGTGACCCGGCGCGGCGAGGTGCTGACTCGCGTTGAGACTCGCGGCCGTAACAAGATGCCGGTCGGGCTAGTGTTCATTCCCTTCTTCGACGAAAGTCGTATGGTGAACAAGCTGACCCTGGATGCGACCTGTCCGCTATCCAAGGAGACCGACTTCAAGAAATGCGCGGTCAAAGTGGTCAAGGTCTAGCTTGGCACGAGTCGATGGGCGCCGCCCCGTGCGGCGCCCCTTACCGGAATATGGCTTACTGATTTGATGGAGGAATACATGAAGACGATGAAACCCCTTGTGGCGACGCTGTTTGCGGCGCTCATTACCGCCCTGGTCGCGTCCTGCGCCTCTACGGGCGAGAAGGTCGATGTGCGCGGCTTGCGTCCGAACCAGTTGACGGCGCAGGATATGGTGCCGGCGATGACGGAGTATGCGGGCAAGACGCCGGGCGAGCAGGAAAAGATTGCCCGCAGCTTTGAGCAGCAGCCGCCGCTGATTCCGCATAAGGCCGATGGCTATAACATCAATTTCAAGGTGAACCGCTGCCTGGAATGCCATGACAAGCCGTTTTACAAGGAAGAAAAGGCACCCAAGATTGGCGACAGCCATTACAAGGACCGCGATGGCAAGGCGACGGACAAGATCTCGATGCTTCGCTACAACTGCAACCAGTGCCATGTCCCGCAGGTCAACGCGCAACCGCTTGTGAGCAACACTTTCCAGTCGACCAAGACCGGAAACTGATTTTTTTTTACATCTATCCTCCGCAATGAAATTCACGGTTGCGGAGGATTTTTATTGTAGTACACTAACCCGAGGGAATAGTCCGAATATAAGTCCTGCGGGTACACAGAGGACTTGTTCAACGGCCCCGCGAACAACGCCTAAGATAAGGTGTGTTGGTTGTCGTTAATATCAATAACCGAATAAAGAAGGAGGAACAATGAATCTCAAGCTGATCAATCTTGCATTGCTTGCCGGGGGGCTTGCTGCTAGCTCGTCGCTGTGGGCGGCCGCTTCCACTCCCGCAATGCTGTCGAACACTTGTGCAGGGTGCCATGGCACCAACGGCGCCAGCGTAGGCCCGAGCATGCCGACTCTTGCTGGCCAGCCTGCGGAGTATATCGTTGATTCAATGAAGAAATTCAAGAGCGGTGAGCGGCCTTCCAGCATCATGGGACGGCTGGCCAAGGCTTACACCGATGACGACTTCAGGGCGATGGGCGAATTCTTCGGTGAGAAGAAATTTATTCGTCACCCGCAGGCTGTCGATGCGGTCAAAGTGGCCAAAGGCAAGCAGGTGCATGAGGAGAACTGCAAGAAGTGCCATCAGGAAGGTGGACGCGAGTCCGAGGATGGCGGCGTGATTGCTGGCCAGTGGAAGGAGTATCTGCAGATTACCATGAGCGATTTCCAGACGAAGGCTCGCCCGATGCCGAAGAAAATGGCGGAAAAATTCGAGGGTCTGAGCAAGGATGAGCTTGATGCCCTGATTCACTTCTACGCAAGCCAGCAATAACGGGATCCGGAGGATAACAACATGACTATGAATCGCAGAAGCTTCATTAAATTGATGGGTGCCGCCACTGGTGTTGGACTGGCTGGTGCGCCCTTTGTCACGAGCGCGGCTGAAATCATGCCGAAAAAGGGACGTCGCGTGGTGGTGGTCGGCGGCGGCTATGGCGGTACTATCGTTGCCAAATATATCCGCATGAACGACCCTTCCATCGAAGTGGTGCTGATCGACCGCGATAAGACTTTCGTTTCCTGCCCGTTCAGCAACCTGGTGATCGGCGGCAGCCGCAATCTGGACGAAAACAAGATCACGCGCGAGGGTCTGGCTTCCAACCATGGCGTCAAGCTGGTTTACGACGAAGTGACCGCTGTCGACACCGCCGCCAAGAAAGTTGTGCTTAATGGCGGCACCATCAGCTATGACCGTTTGGTGCTTTCTCCCGGCATCGATTTCCGCTTCGAGGAAATCGAGGGCTACGACCCAGTGGCGACGCCGAAAGTGATTCCTCACGCCTGGAAAGCCGGCGAGCAGACCCTGATATTGCGCAAGCAGTTGGAGGACATGAAGGCCGGCGGCACGGTGGTGCTGTCGATCCCGGTGACCCCGTTCCGATGCCCGCCCGGACCTTACGAGCGGATCAGCCAGATCGCCTGGTACCTGAAGAACCACAAGCCGGGCTCCAAGATCATCGCCCTCGACGCCAATCCGGATATCGTGTCCAAGAAAGGCCTGTTCCTCAAGGGCTGGAAAAAGCACTACGAAGGCATGGTTGAATACCGTCCGGCCAACAAGGTGGTCAAGGTCGATGCCAAGAAGCGCAGCGTCGATACCGGCGTGGAAGAGATTGCCGGTGCCGTGGTCAACCTGATTCCGCCGCAGAAGGCCGGGTTGATTGCTCACAAGGCAGGCGTGGTGGGCGAGGACAAGAAATGGTGCCCGGTCAATCAGGTGACTTTCGAGTCCACCATCGCCAAGGATGTTCACATCATCGGCGACGCTTCTATCGCCGGCGCGATGCCAAAGTCGGGCTACTCCGCCAACTCCCAGGCGAAAGTGTGCGCGCTCAACATCGTGCAGTTGATGAATGACAAGGACCTGATTGATCCCTCCCACGTGAACGTGTGCTACAGCTACCTCACGGACAAGGAAGCAGTTACGGTTTCTGCCGTTTACAAGGTAGCGGAAGGCAAAACCATCGCCGTGGCGAATTCCGGAGGCGTATCGCCAGATCTGTCCGAGCTGGAAGGGATCTATGGACGCAGCTGGATCAAGAATATCCTGACCGAGATGTCTACCTGATACAGTCGGCACGCTACAAGAAAAAGCCCCGCGCGTGCGGGGCTTTTTTTATGCGCGCCGCACCGAGAAGGTGCTGAACATTGCACCGATGCGGCTGCATAGCGCATCGTCCAGAAGTTCCCGGGCTGCGTAAGTGCTGACCGCTACGTCGGCGCAACCCTGGGGCCTGAATTCCTGGAGTACGTAATGTTTTGCACCCAGTCCGCGCAATTCCTCCGCCAGTCGCAGGATTGAATCCGGTGTGTGGTACAGCGGGTGCACCGTGGTGCGGAATTCATGCGGAATGCCGCTTTCCAGCAGCAGCTCTGCGCATTCCCAAGCTTTCTTGCCGCTGCCTGGAGTGGCGGTAACCTTGGCGTAATCATCAAGGGTGGCCTTGATATCCATGCCGACCCAGTCCAGCACGGGCAGCAGTTCCTTCAGGCGAGACGGATAGGTGCCGCCGGTATGCAGTCCGATCTTGAAGCCGAGGTCGCGGACTTCGTCGATGGCGGACTGGAGTTCGTCCTGCAGAGTGGGCTCGCCGCCGCTGAAAACCACCGCGTCCAGCAAGCCTTGGCGGCGGCGCAGGAAATCCATGACTGCCGACCAGTCGAGTCGGCCGTTATCGCGGGGAATAAGATGGGGGTTGTGGCAATAGCCGCAGCGCCATGGGCAGCCTTGGCAAAAGATTACCGCCGCCAGGCATCCCGGGTAATCGGTGCTGGTCAGCGGGGTAAGTCCGCCGATTTGTAGGGTAGGCAAGATGAGCTACAGGCAACGAAAAGTGCAAGAGCGGTTGAGTGCTCTTGCACTTTTCGGGCATGCCGAAACTAGGCGGCCAGCTTGGTGCGGCATTCCTGGAAGTACTTGCGCTCGTAATGCTCGCCCTTTTTGCCGACGTTGAACGATGCCACCGGTCGATGGTAGCCCATTACGCGGGTCCATACTTCGCAGGGCTGACGCTCCTCGTCGGTCAAAACGATTTCGTCGGAATTGAGGTTGGTCTGGTTGGATAGATCGGTCATGTTTATCTCCTTTGATGGGTTGTAGGGGGGTCAGGCTGCCGTCAGCTTTTTGTTGCGTTTTTCGGCCAGCCGTTCCTGGTCGCATTTCGGGCAGAACTTGTGTTCGCCCTCAAGATAGCCGTGCTGGGGGCAAATCGAAAATGTCGGCGTAATCGTGATATAAGGCTGGCCAAACTTCTCCAGGGCGCGGCGTACCAGCGTCTTGCAGGCTTCCGCACTGGTAATGCGTTCGGTCATGTAGAGGTGCAATACGGTGCCGCCGGTGTATTTTTTCTGCAACACTTCCTGCCGCTCCAGCGCCTCGAACGGATCGTCGGTGAAGCCGACCGGCAGTTGCGAGGAGTTGGTGTAGTAGGGCATGTCCTTGGTGCCGGCCTGGATGATGTCGGCGAAGCGCTTGCGGTCCTCTCTGGCGAAGCGGTAAGTGGTGCCTTCAGCCGGCGTCGCCTCCAGGTTGTACATGTGGCCGGTTTCTTCCTGGAAGGCGAGCATCCTGGCGCGCACGTGATCGAGCAGGCGCACCGCAAAAGCGTGGCCCCAGTCGGTCGTGATGTCGTGCTCGTCGCGGGTGAAGTTGCGGATCATCTCGTTGATGCCGTTGACGCCCAGCGTGGAGAAGTGGTTGCGCAGCGTGCCGAGGTAGCGCTTGGTGTAGGGGAACAGTCCCGCGTCCATATGGCGCTGGATTACCTTGCGCTTGATCTCCAGGCTGTTCTTGCCGATTTCCATCAGCTCGTCGAGGCGGCTTAACAGGGCCTCCTCGTTGTTCTGGTAGAGGTAGCCAAGGCGGGCGCAGTTGATGGTGACCACGCCAACCGAACCGGTCTGCTCGGCGCTGCCGAACAGGCCGTTGCCGCGCTTCAGGAGCTCGCGCAGGTCGAGCTGCAGGCGGCAGCACATCGAGCGCACCATGTTGGGTTTGAGCTCGGAATTGATGAAATTCTGGAAGTAGGGCAGGCCATATTTTGCCGTCATCTCGAACAGCAGGGTCGCGTTTTCGCTTTCCCACGGGAAGTCCGGCGTCATGTTGTAGGTCGGGATGGGGAAGGTGAATACCCGTCCTTTGGCGTCGCCGGTGGTCATGACCTCGATGTAGGCGCGGTTGATCATGTCCATCTCGACCTGAAGGTCGCCATAGCTGAACGGCATTTCCTTGCCGCCGACGATGGGGATCTGCTCGCGCAGGTCTTCCGGGCAGACCCAGTCGAAGGTCAGGTTGGTAAACGGCGTCTGGGTGCCCCAGCGCGACGGCACGTTGAGGTTGTAGATCAACTCCTGGATGTACTGCTTGACGCAGGCATAGGGCAGGTTGTCATTGCGGATGAAGGGCGCCATGTAGGTGTCGAAGGAGGAGAACGCCTGCGCGCCTGCCCACTCGTTCTGCAGGGTGCCGAGGAAGTTGACGATCTGGCCGACGGCGGAAGACATATGCTTGGGCGGGCGAGCCTCGACCTTGCCCGGCACGCCGTTGAGGCCTTCGTGCAGCAGGGTGCGCAGCGACCAGCCGGCGCAGTAGCCGGCCAGCATGTCCAGGTCGTGCACGTGGATGTCGCCTTCGCGGTGAGCCACGCCGACTTCCGGCGGGTAGACGTGGTTGAGCCAGTAATTCGCCACCACCTTGCCGGACACGTTGAGGATCAGGCCGCCGAGGGAGTAGCCCTGGTTGGCGTTGGCGTTGACGCGCCAGTCCATCTGGTCGAGGTATTCGTTGATCGAGCTTTCCACATCCACCACCGTTTTGCGATCCTGGCGCAGCTTGGTGTGCTGCTCGCGGTAGACGATGTAGGCGCGCGCAGTCTTGAGGTGGTTGGCGGAGATCAGCACCTGCTCCACCGCGTCCTGGATTTTTTCGATGTGCGGCGGCTCGGCGCGGAACTTGTGGATCAGAACCTTGACCACTTGGGCGGTGAGCAGAAATGCCTCGTTGGCATCAAGTTCGCCGGTGGCGGAGCCGGCTCGCTGGATGGCGGAACGGATTTTTTCCGAGTCGAACGGGGCTAATGACCCGTCGCGCTTGAGGGCGCCCTTGGGAAGTGAAACCAGATTGGTGCCGCCGCTTTCCGGCTGATTGTCTGTCATTGCTGCCTCCTGACTTGTTTTTGTGAGATCAGTCCTTGCGCTACGCCCCGGGGAGCATGAGCTTGGTTGACAAATGTCATAAACCACAAGATGTTGTGATGTTTAGTTAAATTTACTCACTATCTTGTGGTGTGTCAAGGCGAATGGGGGGTGAAAATAACTGACAAAATCAGTTTAATCGAAAGAGACGTAAGGGCCGCTTACGAAATCAAGGACTTGAAGAGCTTAATCTTTTTGCCGGAACGGCGGTGCGTTAACTCATTGTTTTTATTTTAGATTAATTTCTGTGAAATGCCGTTTTTCAGGGTTGACGTCTGGCGGCGAGCAGGCGGGACGCGGCTTTTTCCAATATCGGGCCGGGCATGAACTGGGAGATATTCAACTTTGGCAGCTCCACCGCGTCGAGCGTGTTCTTGGCGATCAGCCCGAGTTCGGTGTCGCCCTCCACCACCAGGCGGCGGCTGAAAAACAGGGTGTCCGGATCTTCCTTGCGCGTGCCGAGCATGATGAAATCGTAAGCGGAGGCGCTGATGGTCAGGTCGGGCGTTTTTCCTTCCTTGCAGGCGATAAAGCCGCTGGCGTTGATGGAGAAAAAAAAGCTGACGTCGATGTCGATCACGCGGATGCTGATCAGCTTGCCGTGCAAGGGTTCCAGCAGATCGGGCCGGATGATGCGGCCCAGCGCCAGATTCAGCGCCTGGCTGAAGAGCAAGGAATGCGGGTAGGTTGGCAACAGCGACAGAGCTGCGCCGAATGGTTTGGGGAATTTGAAAGCGGGCAGGTTCATGGAGCTTGTTCCTTCAGTAGGCTGGTTCGGGATCATTTTATCCGGTTTGCAGGCTGAGGCCAACGCCCATCTGGTTTTGTGAGGAAGGCAATATTCGCGCTTGCTGACGAATAAAAAAAGCGTATAATCAATCGGTTAGTATCGTGTTGGCCCTGGGTAACCCAGATTTTGTCTGGAAGGGGCGTTTTGGGATGAATGAGATCGGAGTGAGTAGTGATCAATAATGATGTTTTACGCAGCATTCGATATGCGCTGGATCTTGGCGACGCAAAAGTCGTGGAGATCATTAAGCTGGCCGGGGGCGACATCGCACAATCCGACCTCGCAAGCTTCCTGAAGAAGGAAGATGAAGAGGGCTTTGTCGAGTGCGACGACGAGATCATGCTGTCGTTCCTGGACGGGCTGATCATACATAAAAGAGGCAAGATGGAGACCCGGCCGGAGCAGGACAAAAAACCGGGGCGCCTGACCAACAACACCATCCTGAAAAAACTGCGGGTTGCCTTCGAGTTGAAGGAAGAGGACATGCACAAGGTTCTGGAGCTGGCGGGGTTCAGCGTATCCAAGCCCGAACTGAGCGCGCTGTTCCGGGTGAAAGGGCATAAAAACTACCGGGCATGCGGCGATCAGCTCCTGCGCAATTTTCTGAAGGGCCTGACTATCCGTCTCCGGGGCTGATCGAAGATGAAAATTCCGAAAAGGATGGAGCCGCTGGTCGAAGACGGCCTGGTCGACGAGGTCATCCGCCAACTCATGAGCGGCAAAGAGGCGATGGTCTTCGTCGTGCGTTGCGGGGAAGAGATCCGCTGCGCGAAAGTGTACAAGGAGGCCAACAAACGTAGCTTTCGTCAGAGCGTGGATTACACCGAAGGCCGCAAGGTAAAAAACAGCCGCCAGGCCCGCGCCATGGAGAAGGGCTCCAAGTATGGACGCAAAGCTCAGGAGGAAGCCTGGCAGAGCGCCGAGGTGGACGCCTTGTACCGCCTCGCCGCCGCTGGCGTGCGCGTACCCAAGCCGTATAACTTCCACGAGGGTGTGCTGCTCATGGAACTGGTGACCGATGACAACGGCAACGCCGCCCCCCGGCTCAATGATCTGGTGCTGACCGAAGAGCGCGCCAGGGAGTACCACCATGCATTAATCCAGCAGGTGGTGCGCATGCTCTGCGCCGGCGTCGTCCACGGCGACCTGTCCGAGTACAATATCCTCGTCGGCAGCGACGGGCCGGTCATCATCGACTTGCCGCAAGCGGTCGACGCGGCGGGCAACAATCACGCCAGCAGCATGCTGGATCGGGACGTCACCAACCTCGCGAACTATTTCGGCCAGTTTGCCGCCGACCTTCGGACTACCGACTATGGCAAGGAGATTTGGTCGCTCTACGAGAGCGGCGAGTTGCATGCCGAGGTCAAGCTGACCGGCCGCTTCGAGCGCAGCGTGAAGCCGGCGGATCTGGCGGGGGTGATGCGGGAGATCGATGATGCAAGGGCGGAAGAGGTGGCGCGCTTGGCGCGGATTGGTGGCGTGTAGCTCGCTGAATTAACCGGATGGGCTATGGTATAGCATTTCTACTTCCGCTATAGTCAAGCCATGCCAGTCATATTCCGTTACAAGGGTCTTCGTTTCTTCTTCTACTCGAATGAAGGTAGCCCACGCGAGCCTTTGCATATACATGTGCGTGGCGATGGCGGCGAAGCCAAGTTTTGGCTAACGCCTATGGTCAGAGTGGCTGATAGCGATGGTTTTGACTCACGCACTCTGCGTGAGCTGGTTGAGGTGGTGGAGCAAAACATTGAATTGATCGAAAGGAGCTGGAATGAGCACTTCAGCTAAATCTGTACGCTTTGACGACTACAGCATGTGGGTCGATCTGTCTGACGGACGTATCATCGCTGTACCGCTGGCATGGTTCCCACGCCTTCTGCATGCCACGCCAGAACAGCGCCAGCGAGTGGAGATCAGTTTGAAGGGATTGCATTGGGATGAGCTCGACGAAGATATTTCCGTGGCGGGCTTGCTGGCGGGCGTTGGAGATATGTCGCGCCAGACGTCGATGGCGGCTTGATTGTGTGGATGTTATGCCCGGCAATCAAACCACCCGCGAAGTGCACAAAAGATCAGCCAACTGCCGGAATCCAGATTCAATATTTCGGCACGGCATCCTCCGCTTGGGCATGGTGATACCACCCTTCCAGCGATTCCGCCTGCACCCCGTCCGCAGGTGACCACGGCGCATAGTTGACCTCGCTGATAGGCGCATAAGGCCCCTGTTTCACCTCGAACACCACCGTGCCGGCTTTCAGGGATGCCACGGCATGCCAGGTGCTGGCCGGGATTTCCACTGCGGTGACTTCTCCTCCTGCCGCCAGTTCGATCCGCTCCAGCACCTTTCCGCTATCGTCGAAAATCAGCAGCGCCACGGCGCCGCTCAGTATCAGCAGGATTTCCCAGGTTTCTGGCTGCATGTGGCGGTGCGGCCTGACGTAGGTACCGGGTTCCATGGCGATGCACAGGCGCTGGACCTTGTCGTCGAGCTGGGGGTGCAGGTTGTGGTGCGCCCGTTTGCGCGGCGAGGTGGCCGCCTGGGTGGAGAGGGCGGCGAGAAGATTCTGGTCGATGCGTTTCATGCGCGCTTTCTGGTTTCATTAATTGGGATCAGGGGAATTATCCGGCGTGATTTGTTGCGGGTGACAGGGACGACCGGCACATGCTGCATTACCTTCGCCAGCAGGTCGGCATCGAGCCGGGCTTCCGCCTGGAACTGGCCGGCGTAGGCCGATTCTTCCTGCTTCAGTTCGTAGCAGTTGGCGCCGCTGATATCCATCAGCACCGCCGCCATGCCCGCCTCGCGGAAAGCATGGTGGCGCTTGATGAAGAACTGGCTGCAGCAGGCGCCGACATAGGCTGCCACGCCATCGCTCTGCATCTGGCCGAGGGTGGCGGTGAGGTGTTCGTAGTCGGTGATGGTGGTCACCTGCATGTTGCGCTCGCGCGCCAGGAGGTAGGCGTCGCCCACCGCGCACTTGCCGCACTCCACGCAGTCGTCCTCGTGGCGCCATTTGCACCAGGACGGTTTGGCGCAGTAGGGCAGCAGCATTACCGTGGCCTGGGCGAGAATGGTCGGGGCGTCGCACGCAGCTCCGCTGTCCAGCACCATCAGCCCGTTGGCCTGGACCGGGCTGAGGCCGAATTCCCGCTGCTGGTCGAGCTTGTTCAGCGTTAGCCGCAGCACCCGGCACAGGTCCTCCGGGTCGAAGCCGAGCAGGTCGCAGGAGCAGCCGGCAAAGAAAGCACGGGCCGCCGCTTCCGCCCCCGCCAGCGGCAGGCCGGCGAGCGTGCGCTCAAGGCGCTCCAGCGCATCGGACGGGTGCAGGTGCACATCGCCGGCGAACCGAATTCGCTCGATGCGCTGTTGCCCCGCATCCGGCCGCAGCCGCACGCGCAGCACCCCGCCTGCCGTCTTGTGCAGGGCTTCAAGCGCGCCGTCGTCCGCCTCGCTCCACTCGGATGTGCGCTCCGACGCGTCATTCCCGTACAAGCGGGAATCCAGCATTTCCGCGGCAGCATCCGTAACATCCGCGCCGAGCGCCTCCGCTATACCCAGTCGCAGCGTACTTCTTAGCACCGCGTCCTCGGGTGCTTTGCCAAGCAGTTCCCGCAGCGTAACCAGACGCTGGCGCGCGCATTCCAGCCCGGTTACCGTCAGTTTCTCGGTGGGCACGCGCAGTGCCTCCAGCATGGTTCGGATGTCGGCATCGTCGAGCAGCGTGGCGTGCAGCAGCAGCGAATCGCCCGTCGTGGCGATGAAGGCGGAAGCCAGCTTGCGGCCATCGATTTCGAGGTCGTTGGGCGCCTTATAACGGGCATCGATGCCGAGCCGGGCAAGTCCCCCGGCTAGCGCCGCACAGAAGCGGGCGAGGATGTCCTGCAATGTGCCCCATTCGGCCGGACGGCGGATGATCAAACTCAGGCCGAGCTGGTTTTCATCAAGATAGAGTGCCCCGCCCCCACTGGCGCGGCGCACTACCTCGATGCCATGCGCACGGCAGTAATCCAGCCGGACCTCGCGCGTCAGCGCCTGGTGGCGGCCGATGCTTACCGCCGGCCGACTACGGTAAAAACGCAGCAGATCGGGATGTTCGCCCCGTGCGTGCAGGGCCAGCCAGTTCCGGTCGAAGGCGGCGTTCGAGCCGGCACTGTTCAGGCCGCTGTTGTGGCAAGCAATGAAGCTGGAGGGTCGGTTCACGATGGAGGACTTAAGGCAATGCTATGGATCGGAGTATACAGGAGAGGCAGGGTGGCTTTAACGGGGCGGGAAGTTGTCGTCGTTCATCGATGCGAGGTATATTTCCGGCAAGAACTTTTTTATCGGGAACGCTCATGAAAACCCTGCACATCGCTTCCACCGAAATCGCACTCGACTTCGACACCGCTATTAAACTCGCTACGGTGATCGCCGATAATCTGGTCGGCGAAAACATGCTGCTGTCGTGGTATGACCGCGACCGCGATTTGGAATCGCCGCGCGGCGTCAGCGAATGTCATGAAGGCTGTTCGGTCAAGGGGTTCTGGGATTACGGTCTCAATCACGGCGGGGAACTGGCGGTGAATTTCGACGATGGCCGATTCGTCTTTTGTTTTCAGCCGATGGGAAAATTTGGATGAATCGATTCAACGAATAATATCTTCGCTCGATAAAGCCTACCCCGGAATCCGGCGCGATGCGCCTTGATCCGGGCTTGACCCTGGACTAAGCAGCATCCTCGGCGGAAGCGAGGTGGCTCTGTTCGATGCCCGGCCGGCCATGCCAGTAGCCGTCGCAGGCCTGGTCGGGCATCAGCTTGGCCATCTGCTGCATCGCGGTCTGGGCGGGGAGGCGGTGGTCCATGACTTCGCGGAACAGCTTGAGGATTTTGGCGGTGAAAAACGCCTGCGGGCTGACGCGCACCACGTCGACGCCGGTTTCGCGCATCGAATCGAGTTCGCCGATCAGGTTGTAGACGCTGGCGGACTGGGTCTGGGTGCCGTTCAGGGCGAGGAAGGGCTGGCCTTCGCGGGTGCTCAGGGTGAGGCCGTTGGCGTAGTCCATGCAGCGGAACTGGCAGTCGTCCTTGGGCAGGTTGTGGTGGCGGGCGGTGAAGCAGCGCGCCGAAAAGGCCAGCGGCAGGCGGCCGTAGGCGAATATCTCGGTCTCCAGCCCGGCAGGGCGCGCCGCCTGCATGTGGACGAGCGCTTCGCGCGACATTTCCACCGGCATGACCCAGCGCTTGGCGCCGAGCTCGGCCAGCAGGGCCAGCGTCTGCGGGTTGTAGGTGTTGATGTGGGGGCCGGCGACGAACGGAACTTTTGCGGCGGCGAGCAGGCGCACTGCGCCCATGTCGTTGGCCTCGACTGAAAACTTGCCGTTGCCAACGATGCGGCGCAGGGTCTTCAGGTCGGATTCCGACTCGATCAGCGCCTGGCTGGAGAGCACCACATCCTTGCCGGCGGCGGCGAGCTTGTCCGCGATTTCGAGCCAGTCCTCGGTGCGCAGGGTGTGGCGGCGCGAGCAGACGGTCTCGCCGAGATAGACGATGTCCACCGGCGCGGCGGCGATCTCGTCGTAGAAACTGAAGGTGGTTTCGCGTTCCCAGTAGTAGAGGATGGGGCCTAGTGCTAGTTTCATGTTGAATTCTCTTTAAGAACTTTTCTCACCGCAGAGGACGCTGAGTAAGGCAAATTCAAAAAAGTTTTTCCTCTGCGTCCTCCGCGTCCTCTGCGGTAAATCGCTTTTCACTTCCACGGCCTATGATACGCGCCCAAGGTGTTCTGCTGCCCTTCGGCGACCTTGTTCAGTTGCGCCATCCAGGCCGGGTTGACGGTGTAGCTGTCTGGCGCGCGTTTGGCGGCGTCGATGGCGGAACGCCATACCTTGGTAACCTGCTCGACGTAGGCGGGGCTGCGCTGGCGGCCCTCGATCTTGATCGCGGCAATGCCCATGGCGATCATCTCCGGCAGCATTTCCAGGGTGTTGAGGCTGGTTGGTTCTTCGATGGCATAGTAGGTTTCGTTGTTGACCTCGAAGCGGCCCTTGCACAGGGTCGGGTAGCCGGCATTTTCGTCCTTGCCGTAGCGGTCGAGGAGGATGCCGTTGAGGCGCGATTCCAGGCCGGTGGGGGTCTGTTCCCAGCGCACCGCCTTGGCTGGCGAGCACACCCCGCAGGTGTTGGGCGATTCGCCGGTGGCGTAGGAAGACAGGGCGCAGCGCCCTTCGACCATGACGCACAGGCCGCCGAAGCCGAATAGCTCGATTTCCACCGGGGTGTTCTTCACCACCTGCTCGACCTGGGCCAGCGACAGCACGCGCGGGATGACCGCGCGCTGGATGCCGAAGTGCTCGTGGTAGAAGTTGATCGCCTCGTAGTTGGTGGCGGAACCCTGAACCGACAAGTGCAGGCGTAGGTTCGGGTAGTTCCTGGCGGCGTAGCGCATCAGGCCGGGGTCGGCCAGGATGACGGCGTCGATGCCGAGTTCCACGGCGTTGTCCACCGCCGTCTGCCAGCGTTCCCACTTGTCGGACTGGGGGAAGGTGTTGAGGGCGAGCAGCACCTTGGCGCCCTTGGCGTGGGCGTAGCGCACGCCTTCACGGGCGCTGGCCGGGTCGAAATTGAGGCCGGCAAAGGCGCGCGCATTGGTGTTGTCCTTGAAGCCCATGTAGACGCAGTCGGCGCCGTTGTCCACGGCGACCTTCAGAGCGGGCAGATTGCCTGCGGGGCAGACCAGTTCGAGAGATGCATTAGGCGACATATCTAAATTTTTCCTCTGTTGCGGGGCGGACGAGCTTGCTGGATAGCGAGCGGGCAAATTTGCCCTGGCGGCTATCCCTCTTTCTCAGTTCCTGCTCGATCTTGTTCAGTACATCCCATTTCTTCGAACACCAGTCCGGGGCGAGCAGGATGTCCCTGGATGCGGTGCCGGTGACGCGGTGGTAGACAACTTCTTCCGGCGTGCGTTCGATCAGGTCGGCGACGATGCGGGTGTAATCCTCCTGGCTGAGCGGCTGGTATTCGCCGCGCCGCCATTCATTGGCCAGTACGGTGTGCTTGACGACGTGCAGCGGATGCAGCTTGAGTCCGTCCACGCCGTGCTCGATCACGGTATCCAGGCTGGCGCGGTAGTGGTCCTCGGTTTCGCCGGGCAGGCCGACGATCAGGTGGGCGCAGACGGGAATGCCCCGCTCGCGCGCTGCGGTCGTGGTGGCCAGGTATTCGGCCAGGCCGTGGCCGCGGTTCACTCGCGTCAAAGTTTCATCGAAGGCGGATTGCAGCCCGAGCTCGAGCACTATTTCGAAACCGCGCTCACAGTATCCGGCGAGCAGGTCGAGCACCTCCGGCGGCACGCAGTCGGGACGGGTGCCGATGGAAAGTCCGATCACGTCAGGCTCGGCCAGGGCTTCCTCGTACATCGCGCTCAAAAGCTCGACCTTGGCGTAGGTGTTGGTATAGGCCTGGAAATAGGCGATAAATTTTTTGGCGCGAGTGCAGCGGGTGATGGCTTCTCTTCCCGATCTCAGCTGTTCCTGCAGGGTGGGCGGCGTGCGCCCGTTGGGGCTGAACGACTCGTTGTTGCAGAAGGTGCAGCCGCCGATGCCCTTGCTGCCATCGCGATTGGGGCAGGTCAGGCCGACGTCGAGGGCGATCTTGTGCACGCGCTCGCCGTGGCGTCGCAGCAGGAGCTGCCCGTAGGTATGGATGCGGTCGGAAAGAACCATCTGGCGTTAATGCGGATGTCGGGTAAAGAAACGGAATTCAGGGTTGTCGAAACCGATCAGGCTAGCATGTCGTGTCCCAAGCTTCAAGCTACCCATATTAGCCTGGAGTTTTCATAAATTGACGCGCGCCCTCGCTGGTCTTTTGTTTTGTATGGAAATTTTGTTCAGTCGGTCATATGAATAACTACGACGCTCCCTTATAAAATCCCCCTACAAAACAAAATCCTGCGCGATCATCACGCGAATTTATGAAATCTCCGGGCTAGGTATGGCACAGCGGTTTGTCGTCCGGGTTTTCCACGCTACGGGCGATGGCGGTGGCGAGCTGGTGGATCTCGGTTATGCTCAGGCATTCCATCAGCCGGCCCATCATTGCCGGTTCGATGCGGATCGTGCAGGGTCGGCCATCGGCCAGTGTAATGTTGATGCCGGCTACATGCTTTAGTTCCGCTTCGTCCGCTTCCACCAGATCGGCCTGATCATCCATCAGCATTGCGTAATAGGTTTCCAGCCGGTTGGAGACAAGGTCGTCCAGGTCCTCCGGGACGGCGACGATCAGGCCCATCTTGTCGCATCTTTCCTGGCAGGGGATGCCTAGCACCTGGACGAATTCGGCGAAGCGCCGGGATATGCTGTCGTTGAAGAAGATGTATTCCATCATGGCGAAGTTCCTGGATAGTTTGCTGCTGCCGCGCTAAAGCGACTGCTTGATGGCCAGCAAGGCCTGGTTGCGCAGCGTTCTCAACAGGCTCAGCTCGTTTTCCGGCATGTTGATGCTGCCTGCGATCTCCTTGTCCGCATAAATCAGCGCTACCGGTGCGCTTTTGATATTCAGCGGAAACAGCACGAAGGTCTGGGCGGTAACGGTCTTGCGATACCAGTCCGGGATGCGTTCCTTGATTTTCTCCTCGTTGATGTCGGAAATCAGGATGTCCACGCCCTTGGACAGGGCGGCGTGGAACACATCCGGGGTATAGCTGAGGGGAAATTTGAAGGTCTTGATGGTCTGGTTGATATCCTCGCCGAAACCGAAGCGCCCGATCATGGCGTTCTGCTTGGCATCCTTGATACATAGCAGCACGCGCTGAAAGCCCATGCTGCGGTACATGGTTTCCAGGATCATGCGCAGGAGGTCGTTGAGTGAACAGCCATCCACCAGGGAATTGCTGATGTCCTGGATGCCTGCGGTGAGGATGGCCTGGGCATTGCCGGCATCCGCCTTGTTCCCCACGTTTTCCGGCAGCTTTGCCTGGGCCAGCGTGACCCCCTCCGTTGCGGTGATCGCTACCGTATCCTGCAACTGGGCCTCTTCCTCGGTCAGCGCGGTGCCATCGGCTGATACGCCGCCCTTTTCTGCGCCTTCTTGCAGGGGTTTCCCCGTCCAGTTGGCGGCTTGTTTGCCAATATGGCTCTGCTTGATTCCCAGACGCACCGTGCCGGCGAATTGAGTGATTTCTTCGAGGGCTTTTTCCAGGGTCTGTTGCAACTGCTTTTCCGGGATTGGCATCCTGTCGCCGTAGCGCCCGGAGAGCTTTTTGATGGCCTTCAGTCGCTCCTCGGTGGGCGTATGGGCAACGATGGCGCACAGTTCATTGGCGAAGCTGGAGATGATGCGCAGCTTGTCCATGGGGTTTTTAGGGCGGGGAACGGAGTCGGTCGGCAGCTTGCGCATGCTGTGCACGATCTGCTCCGGGAAGCCCCAGGTCTTGGCGATGCCGATGCCCATGTCCTGGTAGGAAATGCCGAGCACCTGGGCAGAGGCGATGTCTTCGCTGCATTCCTTCTGGGCCATGACCCGGTTTACGGTCTCGGCCTCTTCCTGAAAGTAGAACATGGCCAGGAGGCGGCCCAGGTTATGGAACATGGCGCAGATAAAGGCTTCCTCCGGATCCTTGACGTCTTTGGAAGCGCGCCTGGCAATATCCTTGGCCAGGAGCCCGCTGAACAGGGTCTGAATGAATTCTTCCTTCAAATGCGTTGCATGAACCTTGTTCTGCATGTGTTCGAACAGGATCAGGGTGACGGCGATGTTGCGCACCGCGTCGAAGCCGAGAATGATCACGGCGCGCGAGATGGTGCTGATGGTGCCGCCGCCGTATGAGCTATAGAAGGCGGTGTTGACTAGCCGCAAAATCTTGTTGGTGAGGGCGAAATCCTTCAGGATCGAATTGGAAAGCTTGTTGATGCTTTCCGTGTCGGAGGAGACGACGCGGTTGATGGCGCTGACCGACTCCGACAGGGCAGGAAAATCGCCTCTGTGGCGTATCCGCCGTAGCAAGAAATCCAGTGTGCTTTGTTTGGATTCAGGGGAAAGTAGCGCGTCCTCATCGGCCAGCATGTAGGCGTGCAGCGCGTCCCTCATTTCCTCGGCGCTGGCATAGCGGTCGAGCGGATTTTTTGCCAGCGCCTTGAGGATAATGTCGCCGAGCTTTTCTTCGACGGAGATTTCGTCGCTCGGAGGGAGTTCTATCGTTTCGGAAGCGATGCGGTGCATGACCTGGTAAATATTGTTGCCCTGCACGGCTTTGTGTCCAACGACCATTTCGTAAAGGATCAGGCCGGCGGCGAAAATATCGTTTTTCTCGCTCACCGTTCGGCCGTCGATGTATTCCGGCGCCATATAGGCTGGCGTGCCCATCAGGACGTCGTTGTGCTCGCCCGGTTTGTCGGTGATGCGCTCGGCGATGCCGAAATCCATGACCCGCGGGATGCCTTCCGGGCTGATCAGGATGTTTGAGGGTTTGAGGTCGCGATGGATGATGCCGTGCTGGTGGGCGTGGGCGACAGCCTCGAGTACCTGGCTGATAATGCCGACGGCCTCGTTGGCGGGTAGCGATCCCTTTTCCCGCAGCAGGTCGGCCAGGGTCTGTCCTTCAACATACTCGAATACCAGATAGGGGTCGCCATCATATTCCCCGGCCTCGAAAATTGGCACCAGGTTGGGGTGGCGCAGCTTGCTGACGGTGCGCGATTCCTGGATCAACGCCTGAATCTCGTTCTGCTGGTCCTTCTGTCCGGCGAAATGCAGGGTTTTTATCGCTACTTCGCGTTGCAGTTTGGGATCGTAAGCGAGATAAACTACGCTCTGCGCGCCCTTGCCCAGAATCTGGTTCACTTCAAATCGGTCTATATTTTGTATGGCTAGATTCATGCTGTTTTTCAGGGTGGTACCCGCTGTCGGGGCGCAAAAATAAGTTAAATCATTATATAACGCTATTTTGCAATACAGTAGGGCGGATTGTCGCCGGGAAGCACCTGCATTCGGCAACAACCAATCGCGGTCAACCGGGTGGAACCGGGGTAAAATATCGGTTTACGGTTGAATCTATCTATAAATTCCTTTTTTCAGGATCAGGGCTGACATGTCTCAAGTGAATTCCGTCTGGCGAACGTTCTCCGCCGCGCCCCATCGCATGATGTTTTTCGGCGGTGCCGTTCAGGGTTTGGCCGTCATGGTGTGGTGGCTGACCGAGTTAATCGGCCGCCATACTTCCGCTTGGCTGCCGCCGACCTGGGCGATTCCGGCCGTCTGGGCACACGGCTTCCTGATGATTTACGGCTTCTTCCCGTTTTTCATCTTCGGCTTTCTGATGACCGTCTATCCCAACTGGATGAACGGCGCCAAGGTGCCGCCGCGCCGCTATGTGCCGGCCTTCCTGCTGCTGGCGTGCGGCGTGCTGCTGTTCTATATCGGCTTGCTGGCCGGAAAAGGGCTGCTGATTGCCGCGCTGGTGCTGATGCTCGCCGGCTGGGGGATCGCTTTTTATGCGCTGCTCGACGTGCTGATCACCGCCCGCCACCCCGACAAACTGCACCCCAGAATCACCAGCGTCGCCCTCGGCGCGGGCTGGCTTGGCATGCTCGCCTACCTGCTCTGGCTGGTGACCGGCAACGCCCTGTTCGCGGTGTTTTCCCTCAAGGCCGGGGTGTGGTTTTTGCTGCTGCCGGTCTTCTTCACCATCTGCCACCGCATGATTCCGTTCTTCTCCAGCCGGGTGCTGGACAACTACCAAATAGTCAGGCCGATCAATGCCTTGTGGGTAATGCTGGCGTGCAGCTATGGTCACGGTTTGCTGGAAATTCTGGGCTGGAGCGCCTGGCTGTGGCTGTTTGACCTGCCTCTGCTGGCGCAGGCGCTGTATTTGAGCTGGCACTGGCAGCTGCGCCGCAGCTTCGAGGTGCGCTTGCTGGCGGTGCTGCATGTCGGTTTTGCCTGGGTCTCGGTTGCGCTGGCGCTGTATGCAGCGCAGAGCCTGGCGCTGCTGGCCGGCGTCGGTATGCTCGGCTTCGCGCCGTTGCATGCCCTGACCATCGGCCTGTTCGGCTCGATGGTGCTGGGCATGGCCTCGCGCGTCACGCTGGGTCATTCCGGTGCGGAACTCGAGGCGGATAGCGCCACCTGGGTACTGTTCTGGGGATTCCAGCTCGCCGCGCTGGCTCGCATCGGCGGCGACCTGCCGCTGGCTGGGGCGGCGGCAGGCCATTTCTATCTGTTGGCCGCCACGGTCTGGCTCGCCTGCTTTACGCCCTGGTTCGTCAAATATGCGCCCAGGTATTGGCGGCCACGCTCGGACGGGCAGCCGGGCTAGTAGTGGGGAGGGGCTTCGTCCGTTGTCCGCTGTTCGGCTGCGCTGTCCGATAGTTCCTTGACGTGCCGGATCAGCGCTTCGCAAATTGCTTCCAGGTGGTCGATCTTCTTTTGTTGCCGGCAGACCACCTGGTTCAGTTCTTCAACCGCTTCCTCTTGGTGGGTGAGCTTTATTTCGATTTCAATCAGCCGGTCTTCGCTCATCTTTATTTCATGTCTTTCTGTTGTTCGCCGATCAAATCGGCCAGGGTGTACAGATCCAGCGTCGCAAGAAAGCTGAGCAGGGCCTCGCCCATGGCGTTTTTCAAGCGGCAGTCGGGGGCCAGGATGCAGGCGCTGAAATCGGGCTGGAAGCAGGCGACGATGTCCATGTTCTCCTCCATGCTGCGCACCACGTCGCCCACCACGATCTGCTCCGGCGGACGCGCCAGCTTGATGCCGCCGCCTTTGCCGCGCAGGGTGTCAATATAGCCGTTGGCGCCGAGCTGGTGCACCACCTTCATCAGGTGGTTGCGCGAGATGTCGTGATAGGCGGCGATTTCACCGATGGTGGCGAGCTTTTCCGGTCTTGTGCCGAGATAGATCAGCGTGCGCAGGGAATAATCGGTGTAGCGAGTCAGGTGCATAGAGGATTTCGGTTGGTTAGCGGGTTAGCTGCGCATACAGCAGCGGCAGCTGTTTCGGCAGTTCGGAAGGCTTCCTGATTACAACATATCCGCCAATGCCGAACAAGTGCGGCAGGTAGCTGCCGGCCTTTTCGTCGATGGTGACGCAGAATGGGCGCAGCCCCATCTGGCGTGCTTCGAGCAGGGCGACGCGGGTATCTTCGATGCCGTAGCGGCCTTCGTACTGGTCAAGGTCGTTGGGTTTTCCGTCGGTGAGGATAAACAAAATTCTTTGCGTCGCCTGCTGTTTCGCCAGAAGCTGGCTGGCGTGGCGGATGGCGGCGCCCATGCGGGTGTAGTAGCCGGGCTTGATGGCCTGGATGCGGCCGCGCACGCTGGCGTTGTATTTCTCGCCGAATTCCTTGAGGACGTGGAAGCGGACGTTGTCGCGCTTCAACGAGGAAAAGCCGTACAGGCTGAAGCGGTCGCCGGTGGCGGAGAGCGCCTCGGCGAACAGGAACAGGCTGTCGCGGATGACGTCGATGACGCGGGCGGTATCGCTCACCCAGGCGTCGGTGGAGAGCGACAGGTCGGCCAGCATCAAGCAGGCCAGATCGCGGTCGCGGTAGTGGTGGGCGCGGTACAGGCCGCGCTCGGCGGCGTGGCCAGTGAGGCGGTCGGCGGTGAACTGGACGCAGGCATCGAGGTCGGGCTCGGTGCCATCGAACTGGCCCCTGATCCATACCCGTGCCGGGGTCAGCGCCTCGAACTGGCTGCGGATGCGGCGCGCGGTGGCTGCGAGGTGGTGCGGCAGCGGACAGGGCGGCGCTTCGCGCGCGACCATCGGCTGCAGGCGGCAATGGTTGGGCTGCAGGATCTGCTTCTTGTAGTGCCACTCCGGCAGCCGGATGCCCTGCCCCAGCGGCATGTCGTCCTGTGCCGCGGAAGGCAGGTCGAGGTCGAAGCGGAGGCGCGAGGCGACGCTTTTGCCGTCCTGTGCCACGCTCAGGTGGTTGAGGTCGTCGATGGCCGGGTCGGCGCCGGGGTCGCTGTTATCTTCGGTAGGGCGGTTGGCCTTGATGTATTCGGCCCAGCTGAAAATGCTTTCGGCACGGAAGAACAGGATGAACGGGCTCTTGTTGTCCGGCATGTCCACTCGTTCGGCCTGGCGGCGCTGGGTATCGTCGGTTTTCTTGCTCTTGCCGTCGCCCTCCTGCTGCGGCTCGCCGGGTGGGGTGGCGTTGCCGGCCTGAATCGGCAATGTTCGCGGCGGGTTGGGGTGCAGCCACAGGTGCACCGGATGCGGCGGCCGGCTGGCGCGCGGCAGCCTGTCCACGCTGCCCGGGTTGGCCAGCGCGGCGCGGATCGCCTGCTCCATGGCCGCTTCGTCTTCAGGCAGCTTGGCCGGATTGGGGCGCAGCGCCAGCGTGGCATCGAGCAGGCGCTGGTAGCGCGAGCGCATGCCGGGGAAGCGATCGAACACCCTCAGCGTGGCCTGCTGGCTGCGCACCACCCATGAGGGGGTATCCGATTCGTCCACGGCTGCCAGCGCAATCAGCCACAGGTAGAGATCGCGGTTGAGGCTGCGCTGCGGCAGGATGTCGAGCACCGTCGGCAGGCGCAGGGTGTTTTCGTCGAGCCAGGTCAGCTCGGCTTTTTCGCCGCTGCCGGCAATACGCTGCAGCAGGCGCCTGCGCGCGCCGTGTTCGGTTGCGCCGGTGGCCCTGACGCTGAGGCCGCTATCGCCGCCGAGGGCGCGGAAAAAGATGCCCGCGGTCTTGCTGATGCTTTCGAGCGTCACGGCTTCCTGCGGATAGCGCTGTTCCGCCGTACCGGTGATGAGCTTGTGCCAGAAGGCACCGACTGTTTCTTCCATGTCCGGTTGCTGATGAGGATAAATGCGGTAGTTTACGCTGTTTTTTCTGGTCGTCCTTGCGCTGCATCAAGAAGCCGGGCACGCCTTCCATGCCCTCTTGCTCAACCGCACATGCGGCAGTTCCGCGCCAGCCCTACGAAATGGGGCAGCAGTCTAGCAATCTCTCAAACTCCTCAGCCGATACGGGTCTAGAGAACAGGTAACCCTGTCCGAAATCGCAACCTGCGGCTGCCAATAGGTCGCGCTGTTTTAACGTTTCCACGCCTTCTGCAATCACCTTCATGCCGAGTTTGTGCGCCATGGCGATCATGGCCTCGCACAGCACCATATCGTCGGAATCTGGCCCCAGATTGCGCACGAAAGATTGGTCAATCTTGATGTTGTCGATGTTGAACTTCTTGAGATAGGAGAGGGACGAGTAGCCGGTGCCGAAATCATCGAGCGATACCGCCATGCCCGCTTGACGGAATTTTTGTAGCTGTTCGGTGACGCCGCTGCCGGCATCCAGTAGCAGCCCCTCGGTAATTTCGACCACAATGCTTTGTCCGGGCAGATCGAGCTTCTGCAGGTAATCGAACCAACTATGAATATGGGTCAAGTTGTGAATCTGTACAGGAGAAACGTTGATGCTAATCTGGAATGCCGCATGGTGAGATATGCGCCAACGTGCAACCTGACGTGCCGCTTCGCGGAACACCCAGTCGCCGATTTCGAGGATCATTTCGGTTTCTTCGGCTATTGGGATGAATTCAGCGGGGTTGACCAGTCCCCGCGTGGGGTGTTGCCAGCGGATCAACGCTTCCGCCTTGTGGATGGCGCCGCTTGCCAGCTCCACGATAGGCTGGTAGACCAGATGGAACGGGTTGTCGGCTAGCGCGCCAAGCGCGCAGCGCAAATCATTGGCCAGCCGCATCTGGGTCTGGATGGCTTCCTGCATGGACGGAGCATAGTAGCTGCAACGGTTGCGACCCTGGCGCTTGGCGGCGTACATGGCCTGATCGGCGTTCTTGAGTAGTTCGTCAAAGCCGGTAGCGTCTTCCGGATAGAACGTAATGCCAATGCTGGTCGACAGGTAGACCACTTGATCGCCCAACTGGAACGGTTCGGCAAGTTTTTGCAGGATGCTTAGAGCAATTCTCTCCACGCAATCGACATCCTTCAGCTCGCCCAGAATGATGGCGAACTCGTCCCCGCCCAGGCGTGCCACGGTATCGGCTTCGCGCACGCAACTGTTCAAACGCTGAGCAGCTTCCTTGAGCAGGAGGTCACCCTGGTCATGCCCGAGGGTGTCGTTCACTTCCTTAAAACGGTCTAGATCGAGGATCATCAATGCCAACTTAAGACCGGCGCGATGGGATTTTTTGATTTCCTGCTCCAGGCGATCTTGGAACATGCGGCGGTTGGCCAGCCCGGTAAGGGAGTCGAAGTTGGCCTGCTGCCAGATCAGATCTTCGGATTTCTTCTTTTCGGTGATGTCGCGCGCCACACAGATGAACATGTCACCGACATCCAGATTGACTTTGCTTATGCCAATTTCAATCCATCTTGCAGCAGTGCCAGCCGGATGGATGAAACATTCAAAACGAACCGGCTGCCCTGTCAGCACCACCTTGAAATGTCGAACAAATAGTTGACTGTTTTCATCGTTGCCAATGAAATCGGTGATCGGCCGGCGGCATTTATGTTCGGTCAGGCTGTCCTCGGATGTGCCAAGCCAGGATTGGAGCATGGGATTAGCGACATGAAATTTCATCTCGTCACACAGCACGAAAATACCGTCGTTCGCACTATCGATGTAGGCACGCAATAAGCTGCGGTAAAATTCGCTATCGGTCATGGGATGAGGCGGCGCATAGAATTAACATCGTATTGAACAGGGCTAATTATGAACTGAGTTTTACGGATCAGCCATGCTGTTCGTGAGGCCGTGTGGATTTTCTCATCGTTGCCGGAACTTGCTGCGCGCGTGCATGCCAGAGCCAAGAGCCAGTGCGCCGTGATGTTCGCGGGAGAGACGTTGCAAGGCGGAGTGACGTTTCATGAAGTCCTCTTCAACGCGATATCGTTATTTCGCTATTTCACCGCGTAAAGAGGCGATTGTCTTGATGTCCGGTCCAAGGCTTGACCCGAAGCAGTGGGATGGAATGCTTTCGTGATGGCCGAAATCGCGCGCAGACTTGTCGAGGGCGCATTCATCTGCCACCCATTTCAGCAGCGTGCCCTTGGGATTGTTGACCTGTACCTGAGAACAGGCGTTGGCGCACTGGCCGCACTGGGTGCAGGTGAACATATGGCGCTTGATCGAGCGGGGTTTGATGCGCATCGGGCAGACGTTGTCGCAGGCGGCGTTGCAGTCGACGCAGGATTCGGCGCGCTTGCGGTCGAAGCCGATCACCATCGCCTTGCGGTTGCCCATCCAGGCCAGCGACTGGAACAGCCCGACGGCGCAGGCGTAGCGGCAGAACAGGTGGCGCGCGAACATGAACTCGATGAAGAACAGGAAAGAGCCGACGCCGATGAAGCGGGCCTGATTGCCGGTCAATTCGCCGTGCCACAGGTTGCTGTAGATCTCGGCCGGCGGTAGCAGATAGGTGAGCAGCGCGACCGCCCAGACGAAGGCGAAGGCCAGTGCCAGCGGCACCACTGCAAGCCAGTACAGGGGATTCGATTTGGTGATGCTGCCGTCGGCATTGCGTTCCGGCAGGGGATGCTTGTCCCAGATGCTTTGCTTGCCGATGGCGCGGCGCAGCACGCTGTTGATGGTTTCCACCACCGAAAAATGCGGGCACAGCCAGCCGCAGTAGAGGCGGCCATATTTCCACGAGATCCAGATGCCGGTGCCGATCACGCCGAGGATCGGCAGGCCGCCGCGCAGGATAAGGTTGAGCGCGGCCTGGGTAGCGTCGATGCGTCCGGCGAGGAAGTCGTCCAGGCCCAGCGTCCAGTTCATGCCGAGGAAGAAGAAGTGCTTGAGGTTGAGGTCGAAGCGGAACAGGTCGAATACCGGCGCCAGCACGAACAGGATGAAGAAACCGGCCTGGAACCACAGTCGTTTTTGCTGAGTGTTATTCACAAGGCCTTCCGACAAGCGGATATACGAATTTTTGCCCTGCCATCGCCTTGGCCAGGCCGAGCACGCCGAGCAGCACCAGGGTGGAGTGGCAGGTGGTGAAGTAGATGATCACGATCATCCAGGTTTTAGGCGCGGCGTAACCGCCCAGCAGAATGATGGCGGCGTTGGCGATCACCAGCAGGACGCCGGCCCAGAGGCTGGCGCTGATGGTCTGGCGCAGGTGGCACACGGCAAGCGCCGGCGTGCTGGTGCTGCGCTTGAAATACAGCCAGAGCAGCGTGAGAAAGGCCAGGCCGGGTGCAATCAGCAGGTTGCTCAGATACAGGACTTCCGCCCAGACCGCCAGGGACTGGCCGGGGATTTCCTGTTCGCTATCTGCCGAAACTGGCATGGACGATCTCCATCAATGCGTCGGCGGTTTCTACGTCGTCAGTCAGGGTTTCCACCATCGCCGCGCGGCACGCATCCACCGGGTCGAAGCCGCTGCCGATCAGGGTCGCGGCGTAGACCAGCAGGCGCGTGCTGGCCGCTTCTTCCAGGTCGTGCTCCTTGAGTGAGCGCAGGGCGTTGGCGAGGTTAACCAGGCGCTTCGCCAGCATCGCGTCGGCGCCGGTCTCACCGATCAGGATTTCCTGCTCCAGCGCGCTTTCGGGGAAATCGAAGCGCAGGGACACGAAGCGCTGGCGCGTGCTCGGTTTCATCCCTTTTAAAAAATTCTGGTAGCCGGGGTTGTAAGACACCACCAGCATGAACTCCGGCGGTGCCTGCAAAATTTCTCCGGTGCGCTCGATCGGCAGGATGCGCCGGTCGTCGGAGAGGGGGTGCAGGACGACGGTCGTGTCCTTGCGTGCCTCAACCACCTCGTCCAGGTAACAGATGCCGCCTTCGCGCACTGCGCGCGACAACGGTCCGTCGCTCCAGTAGGTGCGGCCGTCGCCGATCAGGTGGCGGCCGACCAGATCGGCCGCAGTCAGGTCGTCATGACAGGCCACGGTGTACAGCGGACGGTTGAGCTTTGCCGCCATGTGCGCGACAAACCGCGTTTTGCCGCAGCCGGTCGGACCCTTGATCAGCAGCGGCAGCTGGTTGCGGTAAGCATGTTCGAACAATTCGATTTCGTTGCTGTGCGGTTTGTAAAATGGCTCGTTGCTCATTGACGATACTTTCAAGTAGACAATAGGTTGGACGGGTTGGTTGCAGTTATTTTAGCCCGATCAGGTAGGCGATGGCGATGCCGCCGCCGACGATCAGCAGCCAGGACGCCATGATGGCGCGCCACAGCAGGCTGGTCTTGCGCAGGCCCATGAAGAAGCCGGCGACCATTTCGCCCTTGATGAAGGTGATGATCAGTACCAGCATCACGATCTGGGTGCCGCCCAGTTCCATCCAGCCGATGCTGTAGGTGATGCCGGTCAGCACCAGAAGGGCAAGCCAGATGCGGGTGCAGGGACGAATCAACTGGCTGCGCTGGTTTTCGATGTTATTCATGATATTTTCCATTTAGAGATTCCCTCACCCCGGCCCTCTCCCGCCTGCGGGAGAGGGGGGCGGAAGTGTCGCTTTGCGACTTCTGCTTCATCGGATGACGTAAACCAGGGGGAACAGGATGATCCATAAAAGATCCACCATGTGCCAGTAAGAAGCGCCGGTCTCGACGCCGGTATGGTGCTCCGTGCTGTAGCCGCCGCGCCGTGCCTTCAGCATTATCGCCGCCAGGATCACCATGCCGAGAATGACGTGCATGAAGTGGAAGATGGTGAGCGATAAGTAGAACATATAGAAGGTATTGGTGCTGAGCGAGATGCCGGCGGAAAAATGTTCGCTAAACTCAAACAGTTTGATGACCAGGAATACGCAGCCCAAGCCGATGGCGGCGCTTAGCCAGTGGGCGCATTGGCGCGACAGTCCTTCGCGGATGGCGGCAACGGCGCGCACCACGAAATAGCTGCTGGTAATCAGGATTACGGTATTGACGGCGCCGGACAAGCGATTCAGGTGTTGCTGCGATTCGTTGAATAGCTCGACATTGTGGGCGCGGGCAAAAGCGTAAGAAAGAAAAAAGATGCCGAATGCCAGCAGTTCGGCAAAGATGAAAAACCAGATTGCCAGATCTCCCGGTGGAGTGCCTGGTTTATGAATATCGGTAGTGATGATTGACGCGGTCATTTGAATTCTCTCGGCGCGGCTCGAAAACGCGACATTTTAGCGTTTGCCGTCCGGGGATAATAGTATATTAAAATAGTACGGTATTTGAAGCTAAAAAAGGGAGGGGCAAGCCCCTCCCTTTCAAGCCTTAAGCAGCTTCTTTAGCTTCGCCTTTGATGAAGAAACTAATGATATAAAGTACCAAGCCGATCAGGAAGACCACACCCGTGATCTCACGCAACCAGTAAAACAGCGTGATCTGATCCTGCGCCGCCATGAAGCCGAGCGGTGCAGTGGACACGCGCTGCAGCCATACTTGCAGGATGCCGGCGGCGGTCAGGAACAGGGTGATGAACACGATGGAGACGGTCATCAGCCAGAACGACCACATTTCCAGTACCTGAGCCTTTTCGCTGTTGGCGGCACGTCCGCGCATCATCGGCATGGCGTAGGAGATGATGGTCAGAACCACCATTACATACGCGCCGTAGAATGCCATGTGGCCGTGGGCAGCGGTGATCTGGGTGCCGTGGGTGTAGAAGTTGACCGGAGCCAGGGTGTGCAGGAAGCCCCACACGCCAGCGCCGAGAAACGACATCACGCCAGTGCCCAGCGCCCAAAGCGTGGCAGCCTTGTTAGGATGCTCGCGGCGGCGACGATTCACCATGTTGAACGCGAACACGGTCATCATGAAGAAAGGAATCGGCTCCAGCGCGGAGAACACCGAACCAAACCACTGCCAGTACTCAGGCGTGCCGATCCAGAAGTAGTGGTGGCCCATGCCGACGATGCCGGTGATCAGGGTCATGGCGATGATCAGGTACAGCCACTTCTCGATGATTTCGCGATCGACGCCGGTCACCTTGATCAGGACGAAAGCCAGCAATGCGCCAAGGATCAGTTCCCACACGCCTTCCACCCAAAGATGCACGGTCCACCACCAGAAGTACTTGTCCAGTACCAAATTGGAGGGGTTGTAGAAGGAGAACAGGAAGAACACCGCCAAGCCCCACAAGCCCATCAGCAGCACCAGGCTGATCGAGGTCTTGCGGCCTTTCAGCACGGTCATGGTGATGTTGAAGAGGAAGACCAGTGCCACGACCACGATACCCACTTTGGTGAGCAGCGGCTGTTCCAGGAACTCGCGTCCCATCGTCGGCAACAGATCGTTGAAGGTGTACTTGGCCAGGGTGGCGTAAGGAACCGTCAGATAACCGACGATCGTTGCCGCACCCGCGATCAGGAAAATCCAGAACATGAGCAGTGCCAGCTTGGGGCTGAACAACTCGCGTTCGGTTTCTTCCGGGATGATGTAGTAAGCCGCACCCATGAAGCCGAACAGCAGCCACACGATCAGCAGGTTGGTGTGCACCATGCGGGCAACGTTGAAGGGAATTTCAGGGAACAGGAAGTCTCCCATTACGTATTGTAGGCCCATGATCAGGCCGAACAGGATCTGTCCGACGAATAGGCCGATGGCAGCGATAAAGTAGGGCTTCGCTACCGCCTGAGATTGATATTGCATAAGTTTTCCTCCTAAGCCTTTTTTAGAAATCAGGGTGGCTGAAATTAACCTTCGATGTTAGGCGGCCAATTGGCGGTGTTGATTTCGCCAGTCCATTTCAGGAATGCCACCATGTCATCCAGTTCCTGATCGGTCAGGTTGAATTGCGGCATCTGGCGACGTGCACCCGGCGTACCTTCGGCAGGGCGGCTCTGGATCCAGGCCTTGACGAATTCACCGCCGCGGCGCTTGTAGACATTGCCGAGTTCAGGAGCGTAGTAGGCGCCTTCACCGAGCAGCGTGTGGCAACCGATACAGTTGTTCTTTTCCCATACCAGCTTGCCGCGTTCCACTGCGGGAGTGATGTTTTCCCGGTGGTCGCGCGTCGGCAGGACCTGCATGGTGTCGAAAGTCAGGGCGACGAGGAGCAGGAAAAAAAATGCTGATCCCCCGAAGAAAATGTTTCGCGCCATTGACTTGGTAAATGTTTGGCTCATGTTTACCTCCTAAAATTAATCCAAGAAACCTTCTTTATCACTTCTTTTTTTTTCATTTGTTCACATACATTTTTTTGCATGGCCCCCCTGTTAATGTGGCTGGTGGCTTGTTAGCTCTGTTATCCTGCTTGGAACGGAGATGGCTCTGCTATCCTTAAAGATGCAGGCTGCAATTTAGTGGATAGGGAAGAAACCAACCTTGATCTAGGTCAAGGATTAGGAGAAGCGCTTAAACAAGAATGAGAGCGCCTACTGTCGCGGGTTTTCACCCTGATTGCGGTGTGGGTTTTATTTATAGTGCCAGACATGTGTTTATATGTGATCATTCGATCATTATAAGCCCTCCGGCAAGGGTGATTTCCCGTTTTTTATCGCAATAAATTTGGTCACGCAGGATTATCAATGGATACCATCAGCAGTTATATGACCAGCGATCACCATCGCTGCGACGAATTATTTTCACAGGCAGAATCGGCCGCTTCCGGCCAGGATTGGGACGCGATCGCTGCCGGTTTGCAGGTTTTTCTCGATTCCATGCGCCAGCATTTCAAAATGGAAGAGGAGGTGCTGTTTCCGGCTTTCGAAGAGCGCACCGGCATGAGCATGGGGCCAACTCAGGTGATGCGGATGGAGCATGTTCAGATGCGCGAATTGTTCGATGCCATGTCTGACGCGGTGAAGCAGCAGGACCGCGACGAATTTCTGGGTCAGGCGGAGACGCTGCTGGTGATGATGCAGCAGCACAATATGAAGGAAGAGCAGATTCTTTATCGCATGGCCGACCAGATGCTCTCCGCTGAAATGGAAGAAGTTTTGCGGAAGATGCGCGACGTCGGTGCGTAACGAGCGGAGTGACGATGGATCAAGAGCGCATATTGGATGTTCGCGGACTGGAGCCGCCCGAGCCGCTGGAAAAAGTGCTGGACGCGGTCGCGACGCTGCAACCGGGCGAGCGCGTACGCATGATTCACCACCGCGAGCCCTGTTTGCTGTACCCGCTTTTGTCGAAGCGGGGGTTTAACCATCTGGCCGAGGCCAAATCGGAAGATCATCACGAGATCCTGATCTGGCGCAGGGGGGATGCGGCGGCAGCGCCATACGGCCTGCAAGAATGAGCCTGAATTCCTCACCGCAGAGGCGCAGAGGCGCAGAGAAAATCGAAAAAACTACGGGCTATCAATTTGCTGACGGTCACCCGCCGAATGTGACGCCAAACAGAAACAACACATTGATTTTCCCTCTGCGTCTTTGCGCCTCTGCGGTTCAACTGGGTTTTTAGTGATGAACCTGCAACCCGGTCTTTCCTTCAGCCAAGCGCCGCCGATCCTGGTGCCGTTCCGTTTTTTCCTGAGCGCGCCGCTGTTCGGCCTGCTGGCCGCCCTGCTCGTACTGTGGTACGGCCCTTCCCTGATGGATAGCCGCTGGCAGTTGTCGGCGCTGGCGCTTACCCATTTGATAACGCTCGGTTTTCTCGGCATGGCGATGGTCGGTGCCATGATGCAAATGCTGCCGGTCGTGGCCGGTTCGCCGGTCTCCCATCCGGTGGGCGTGGCGCGCGCCGTCCATGTTTTGCTGCTGCCGGGCGTGCTGTTGATGGCGGCCAGTTTTCTCTTCGGGGCGGGGACGCATTGGCCGATGCGCATCGCAATGTTCCTGCTGGGCAGCGGCTTTACCGTGTTTGTTATCGCCGTTGGCCTGAGCCTGAAGCGGGCGTCGTCGGACAGCGCGACGGTGGTTGGGATGCGCTATGCGGTCGGCGCGCTGGCGGTGACCGCAGCTCTCGGACTAACCCTGGCCAGTAACTACGGTTGGGATTGGTGGCTGATCGAGCGGGTGCGACTGACCAATCTACACCTGACCTGGGGCCTGCTGGGTTGGGTCGGGCTGCTGGTAGCAGGTGTTTCCTACCAGGTGGTGCCGATGTTCCAGCTCACTCCCTCCTATCCCAAGCTGCTGACGCGCTGGCTGACGACAGTGCTATTTGTGCTCTTGTTGTTGTGGTCTGCTGCCCACATCTTGCCTGAGGGAGTACGTGAACCGGCGATGCTGGCGGTTAGCTCGGTTGCCGCAATCGGTTTTGCGGTGTTTGCCGTGGTGACTTTGCGCCTCCAGTTGCAGCGGCGCCGCAAGCAGTCGGACGTGACGCTGCTGTTCTGGCGCTTCGGCATGGCGTGCCTGCTGCTGGCCTTGGCACTGGGCGTTGTCGGGCAGGTTGTTCCGGCATTGGATCGGATGCAAGGCGACAACTTCGCGCTGGCGTTCCTGTTTATTGCCGGTTTTGCGGTGTCGGTGGTGAATGGCATGTTGTACAAGATCGTGCCGTTCCTGATCTGGTTTCACCTGCAAAGCCTGCTGATGGGCGTAGCGAGGGTGCCGAACATGAAGCTGATCATGCCGGATGCGGGAATGCGCCGGCAGATGTGGCTGCATTTTGCGGCGGTGCCCGCGCTGGTAATGTCCGCGCTCTGGCCGCCGCTGATTTACCCGGCGGCGTTGCTGTTCGGCACTTCCATGATATTGCTGGAGGTCAATTTGCTGTACGCTTTCCGGATCTACCAACAGAACGCCAAACTGGCGCCAAAGGCAGAACCGCCGTCAACTTGAGGGAATCATGCAAAGCCCATTTTTACTCGAAAACGAAAGCGCCTATCAGGCATGGCGCAACCGTAAACTTGAAAACTATCCGGCCAGTGCGGCGCAATTGATCGTCGAAGTCGGCGATCCGCGCAAGCCGACGCCGGTCGAGTACGCCGCGATCATGCAGATATGCCGCAAGACCAACATGGCGATCTATGCCGGCAGGACGGGCGCCGACCCGGACAAGGATATTCCGCGGCGATTGGGGCAACACCTCGGCCTGGCGCGGTTGGACAGCAACATGCTGGCGGATGAAGACGGGGTGACCTCGCTCAAGGTGGTTGAGAGTGCGCCGCGCCAGGGTTACATCCCCTATACCAACCGGCCGATCAAATGGCATACCGACGGCTATTACAATCGGCAGGAACGGCAGATACGCGGCATGATCCTGCATTGCGTGCAGAGCGCTGCGCAGGGCGGCGAAAATGCCCTGATGGATCATGAAATCGCCTATCTGCTGATGCGCGACGAGAATCCTGATCTGATTCGCGCCCTGATGCAGCCGGATGCGATGACCATTCCGGCCCGGATCGAGGAAGACGGCGTGGCGCGGCCGGACGAGACCGGCCCGGTATTTTCGGTACACCCGGAAAGCGGCGACCTGCACATGCGCTATACCGCCCGCACCCGCAGCATCGCGTGGAAGCAGGATGCCGCAACCGTGGCGGCCGTGGCTTTTCTGGAGAATCTGCTGGGCAGCGATTTGCCCTACATCTATCGCGCCCGCCTGGAGCCGGGGATGGGGCTGATCTGCAACAACGTCCTGCATGACCGGGCGGGCTTCAACGATGATGAGAGCCACCGCCGCCTGCTTTACCGCGCGCGCTACTACGACCGGATTGCCGGTACGGGGGTGGGTGAAGTGTACGGATTATAAAAACCGGATTGCAAGGGAGGCGAGGGAAAGCTAAAGACGGCTGACCTGCTTTCCCTTGCGTCCTTTGCGGTAAAACGTTCGATTAGGCGAATGCCGCCTTCCGGCCGGTCACCAGGTATTCCAGCAGCTCGCGCACCGGGCGGATGGCCGGGCCGAACGGTAGGCTTTCCGAACCGCGGAAGAACAGGCCCTTGTTGATGTCGCCGCGCATTGCGGCAGCAAGCTGGGAGTCGATGCAGAACTGGCCCATTTTCGAGACTCCGTCGCGCAGCCCGCAATCCGACAGGCAGTCGAGCACGGCGGCGCATTTCGCGCGGATCGGGTCGGCGTAAGACATCAGCTTGATCTCGCGCTTCAGGTAATTCTTCAGCCACGGCGTCAGCACGGCGCGTGCGGGCAGACCGGCGGCACTCATGAAGGTGACTATGTCTTCGGGCCTGGCTTCGGCCAGCACTTTTTTGAAGTTGGGATGGGCATCGCCTTCCTCGGTCACCGCAAACGGCGTGCCGATTTGCACTGCGCTGGCGCCGAGCGTCAGCAGGGCACGCGTTTTTTCGAAGGTATTGACGCCGCCTGCCGGGATCAGCGGAATGCGTTCGCGTTCGATGCCGAATTCCCTGAACAGGTTGAACACGCCTTCCAGTACGCCGGGAAAGTCGAAGCGCGGGTCGGTGATGTCGTCCGGCCTGGGCGCGCCGAGGTGGCCGCCGGCGTAGCGCGGATGCTCGATGACGATGGCGTCAGGCAGTTTCTGTTTGCGCATCCATTTCTTCAGCACGATGTTGATGCCGCGCACATCGGACAGAATCGGCACCAGCGCGACATGGGGGAAACCCTCGGTCATTTCCGGCAGGTCGAACGGCAGTCCGGCACCCATCACAATCGCGTCGGCTCCGCTTTCACATGCCTGGCGCACCAGCTGGGGATGCTCGGTAACCGCTTTCATGACGTTGACGGCGATCATGCCTTTGCCCTGGGCGATTTCCTTGGCACTTTTGATTTCGCGGTCGAGCGCGGTCAGGTTGGCGCGATCCATGGCATCCCGGCTTTTCGGATGCATCGACTGTTCCATCAGATCCGGGTGATGGCGGCGCAGGTCGATGCTGGCGATGGTGCCCACCGCGTTTTCCTTGGCCACCGCGCCAGCCAGATGGTGCGCCGAAATGCCGACCCCCATGCCGCCCTGCACGATGGGGAGCAGTTCCTTCCCCTTGAGCTTGAACAGGGGCAAATCAGTGTGCAGCATGCAACTTCCTTACGGTGAGTACCAATGGCAGTTAAGAGAACGGCGCCTGGTTTTGGTTCGATATGGAGGGCGAATGTTGTTTGCAAAACGCCAAATCTTACCTTAAAGAACTCCGTCTTTCCATGGGCTGAAGCCCGTGATGCTTCAATCAGTCATCCGGGTTAAGCCCTGTTTTTGCTGCGCCGATCAACTGCAGCAGGAACAGGGTGAGCGCTGCCACGGCCAATATCATTCCGCCGCGCCAGCCGCCGGCAATTAGCAGTCCGCCGCCAAGAAACAACAAGCCGCGTATCCCGCCGCTCCACTGCAGCCGCTGCCGGATTCGGTCGTGCCAGGCGGTTTGTGGGCCGGGTTTCAGCCACACCGGCAGCAGCTGGCTGACCGCGCCGGTCACCAGCGGGAACAGGAAGGCGAGGACGAAGGCATGGCCGCTATCGCTGGGGCGGAGCACGCCGGCTGCGTGCAGGATTCCGAGCAGCAGGGCGGCGGTAAAGCCGGCCAAGGCTGCGGCGAGCGAAGGGGCGGTACCGTGCAACTGCCGAATTTCGGCGCGGAACAGCGCGAACCAGGCCCGCCCCAGCCGCAATACCGGCAGCGCCCACAGCAGCGTGCCCAGCCATGCCAGCGGCGCGAGCCAGGCAGCCCCGATGGAGATCAGCAGCGTGCCGCCCAGCGCCCATTTCAAATCCTGGCGCAACCGGGTTGCAGCCTGCGGGTCCGGTCGCCCGACTGCCGTGGGCAGCAGCACCTGCAGGGTGGCGACGGCGGTCAGTCCGATGAAACCCAGGGTGTTGAGATGGAGATGCAGCCGCTTCAATGTCAGCCGCTGCTCCGGCCACAGCGCCATGGCGGCCACTGCCGCCAGCGCCAGCATCAGACAGGCGATTGCGGCAAGGTACCAGTACAGGCAGGGATGGGGTTTGCCCAGAGCCGACCGGCCGCGCTTGACGATCCAGCCGGCAAACGCGGCTACAGCGGCGAGCGCGAGCAGCGCGGCGAAATAATAAGCCTGGTTGGGGGCGATGAAGGAGAAAACGGCCAGCGCCCCTGCCGCTAGCGCCAGCAGGGGGATCAGTTGCACGCCGGCGGCGGGCGTAGCGCTGCGCGTCAGCACCGGCACGAAATGGCTCATTGCAGCCAGGATCAGCGGCATGACGCCCGCGGCCAGGGCAAGATGGATGTGGGCGGCTGGCGGCAGGGGCTGGACCCAACCCAGGATGACCGCGCCGGCGAAACTTGCCAGCGCGGTCAGTGCCAGTGCCGCCAGCATGCCGGTTTTTTACTTGCGGGTGAAGTCGATCACGATCTGGCCGGGTTCGCGGGCGACGTAGTTGATCTCGATGGCGTCACCGTAGCGCTCCATCAATTGAGCCAGCAGCGGCAGCGGGTCGTGGTCGTTGACGAAAAGCATGGTTTCGCCCGGATGCAGCGAATCCAGCGCGCCGAAGATGGCGGCATGGCGGAAGCGCTTGGCAACGCCGCGAGCGTCGAAGGGGTAGCGCATGTCGGGGGAGATGATGTTGGCGCAATTGTGGGACATTTTCGGGTTCCTTGAAATGGTTGATCGGAGATTGATGTCCGACTATTTTAATAAGATATATTAAAAATGCAAGTTCAAGTTTCTGAATTCAGCTGCCCGTAGCTGGCGCGCTCGATTCCGGCCAGGTCGGCGCTTGATCCAATTTGCAGGAAGCCGGATTGGGCCAGCAGACTTCGGCACGCCGCGGCTTGGTCGTAACCGTGTTCGAACAGCAGCCAGCCGCCGGGCTTGAGGTGGACGGCTGCACCCCGGACGATGGTGCGGATGTCATCCAGCCCATCCGCGCCGGAAGCCAGTGCCGCAGCGGGCTCGAAGCGCAGGTCACCCTGCGCGAGATGGGGATTGTCGGCGGCAATGTAGGGCGGGTTGGAGGCGATGAGGTCGAACTTCTTTTCGCCCAGTGCGCTGTACCAGTTACTTTGAATCAGGCGCAGGTTGCCTGCCCCCAGCCGCTCTGCATTTTCCTGCGCGACATCCAGCGCTGCGGCGGACTGATCCAGCGCAACCACCTCCGCCTGGGGGCGGTGCAGTGCCAGCGTCACCGCCACCGCGCCGCTGCCGGTGCCCAGATCCAGCACTTGGCAGGGGCGGTCGGCAGGCAGGCGTTCCAGCGCCAATTCCACCAGCAGCTCGGTTTCCGGGCGCGGAATCAGCACCGCCGGGGTGACCATGAAGTTGAGGCTGAAGAATTCGCGCTCGCCGAGGATGTAGGCAATGGGCTCGCCGCTCCAGCGGCGTTCGAACAGATCGGCGAAAGCGGCGGTCTGCTCCGGGTCGAGCGGGTCGCCGCCATGGGCGATCAGCCATGTGCGCGACTGGCCGATGGCATGGCCGAGCAGGACCTGCGCTTCGAGGCGGGCTTCCGCCGTGCCCAGGCCAAGTGCGCGGGCAAGTGCGAGGGCGCTGCACTGTACAATTTCGTTTAGGGATGGGGCCATATTGCCTGCCCTAGGTAGGGTGGGCACGCCCTTGTGCCCACGCGGTCAGCATCAATCATATCCCAGGGTTCTATGTTTCCACGCCCAGGGAGGCCAGCTGTTCCGCCTGGTGCTCGTGCATCAGCGCGCCGACCAGTTCGTCCAGGTCGCCGTCCATGATCTGGTCGATCTTGTACAGGGTGAGGTTGATGCGGTGGTCGGTGATGCGTCCCTGCGGGAAGTTGTAGGTGCGGATGCGCTCGGAGCGGTCACCGCTGCCGATCAGCGACTTGCGGGTGGCGGCTTCCTTGGAGTGGCGCTCGCGCAACTGCCCGTCCATGATGCGCGCCGCCAGCACCGACATCGCCTGCGACTTGTTCTTGTGCTGCGAGCGGTCGTCCTGGCACTCCACCACGATGCCGGTCGGCAGGTGGGTGATGCGCACCGCCGAATCGGTCTTGTTGATGTGCTGCCCCCCCGCGCCCGAGGCGCGGTAGGTGTCGATCCGGAGGTCGGCGGGGTTGAGGTTCACTTCCGCCAGTTCGTCCGCTTCCGGCATGATGGCGACGGTGCAGGCCGAGGTGTGGATGCGCCCCTGGGTTTCGGTCGCCGGTACGCGTTGCACGCGGTGGCCGCCGGACTCGAACTTGAGTTTGGAATAGGCGCCCTGGCCGATGACCTTGGCGATAATTTCCTTGTAGCCGCCCATTTCGCCCAGGCTTTCTGACAGGATTTCCACTTTCCAGCGCTGCCTTTCGGCGTAGCGCGCATACATGCGGAACAGGTCGCCGGCGAACAAGGCCGACTCGTCGCCGCCGGTGCCGGCGCGGATTTCCAGGAAAATGTTGCGTTCGTCGTTGGGGTCCTTGGGCAGCAGCAGTTTTTGCAGGTCGAGTTCGATCTGCGCCAGCTGCTCTCTGGCGCTGTTGGCCTCGTCCTCGGCAAACGCCCTCATCTCCGGGTCGGCCAGCATTTCCTGGGCGGTCTTCAGGTCCAGCTCGGCTTGCTGGAAGCGTTGGTAGAGTTCGACCACCGGCGTGATTTCGGAATGCTCGCGGGTGAGGCGGCGATAGCTTTCCATGTCCGCCGTGGCGTCGTTGCTGCTCAGTCGCTGGGTCAATTCAACCAGGCGCTCGGCAAGCTGGTCGAGCTTGGATTGGATAGAGGGTTTCATGGTTTTGAGAAAAAAGCTTTACCACGAATGACACGAATAAACACGAATGAAAAGCCGCGTGATTGCTGGTGTCTTTTTATTCGCGAACATTCGTGGAAATCCGTGTTATTCGTGGTCAGGATTTTCATTCCGGGTGAATGTGATACAGACGGCGCAGCAGCGCTTCGAGCTGAGCGCGGTCTTCTCCACTGGCGTGGTTGAGGGCGTGGCTGGAATCGTGGAGGAATTTGTTGGCCAGCGCCCGGCTCATCTGTTCGAGCACCTCGCGCGGGTCCTCCCCCTTGTCGAGCAGGCGCTTGGCGCGATCCAGCTCATGGCGGCGCTGACGTTCGGCATGGTCGCGCAGGGCACGGATGGTGGGCACGACGCTGCGCGTATCCATCCAGTGCATGAAATCTTCCACCTGAACCTCGATGATCGCCTCGGCTTCCTCGGCGGCCAGCTGGCGATTGCCGAGACCGGCCTCGATCACCTGGGCGAGGTCATCCACGGTGTAGAGGAACACGTCATCCAGCTCGCCGACCTCGGCCTCGATGTCGCGCGGCACCGCCAGGTCCACCATGAATATCGGCCGGTGCTTGCGCTGCTTGATCACGCGCTCGACCAGTCCCTTGCCCAGAATCGGCAGGGGGCTTGCGGTGGAGGTGACGATGATGTCGTGGGCGGCGAGGTGGTCCGGCAGTTCGTTCAGAGTGATGGCGCTGCCGCCCAGCTTCAGGGCCAGCGCGCTGGCGCGCTCCAGGGTGCGGTTGGCGACGGTGATGTGCTTGGGGTGCTGCGCCGCGAAATGATTGGCACATAATTCGATCATCTCGCCCGCGCCGATGAACAGGACGCGCTGTTCGCTGATCGAGGGGAAGATGCGTTCCGCCAGCCGCACCGAGGCGGCGGCCATGGAAACGCTGCTGGCACCGATCTCGGTCTGGGTGCGGACTTCCTTGGCAACCGAAAAGGTGCGCTGGAACAGCTTGTGCAGCAGCGTGCCCAGGGTGCCGGCGCGTTCGGCGGTGTTCACCGCCTGTTTCAGCTGGCCGAGAATCTGGGTTTCGCCCAGCACCATCGAGTCCAGTCCGCTGGCGACACGGAAGGCGTGCTTGACCGCTTCGTCCTGCGGCAGAGTGTAGAGATGCGGCTCGATGGCCTGCTTTTTGATGTGGTGGTAGTCCGCCAGCCATTCGATGGCTTGCTGCGGGCTATCGGTGTTGCAGTAGATTTCAGTGCGGTTGCAGGTGGAAAGAATTGCTGCCTCTTTCACCGGGCGGTGGCCGACCAAGTCGTGCAGCGCCTGTTCCAGACTTTCAGCGTGGAAGGCGACCTGCTCGCGAACTGCCAAGGGGGCAGTTTGGTGATTGATTCCGAGGGTGAATAACTGCATGGCTCAATTGTGCCCTTTTCGCCGCGGGCTTGGCAACAAGGCGGGGATAGACCGAAAGAGCTGTGGGAGCGGGGTTCGATAAGGGAACCAGGCCGCCGACACAGGGAATTCAGTGCTTCACCGCAATGCTGCCGCGCGGTTTGCCGTAAACCTGCGTCAATCTGGTGGAAAATCGGCAAATTGTAACAGAAAACCGGGTGAAATTCGTTATGCGGATTGGACATCAATCTGCCGGCGTTGTTGCAAGCGCTTATAAATAGAGCTAAATCCTATCCATAAAACAGCTCGCAGGACGGTCGGACTATTTCACAATTTCCAGCAACTCCACCTCAAAAACCAATGGGGCATCGGGGGGGATGGTTCCCGGGATGCCGCGCGGGCCGTAGGCCAGATTGCTGGGGCAAGCCAGCTTTGCCTTGCCGCCGGTTTTCATGGTTTGAACGCCTTCGGTCCAGCAGGGAATGACCCGGTTCAGGGGGAAGCTGGCCGGCTGGCCTCTCTTGTAGGAGCTATCGAACTCCTTCCCGTCGGTAAGGGTTCCGCGATAATGGACCTTGACCGTATCCGTTGGCTTTGGCTTGACGCCCGATCCCTCTTTCAACGTGGTTATCCCGATCCCGGAAGGGGTCATTACTTCCTTGGTCTCGGCCGTGGCGGCAGTTGGTGCCGCGGCATGAGCGCCCAGCGACAGGACGAGGGACATCGAAGCGATTAGCGCGCCAGTTTTTTTCATGGAAGCCTTTCTTGTTGGTACTTTGATAGTCCAGGGCCAGGGTCCGCGATTCTCACCGAAGACGGGTCTAACCGTACGCCTGAAGTATCCTTGACCTCTGCACCTTTAGTCAAATGTCCAGGGGAAGGAGACAGGTGCGCGGAATTCGCACTCATAAAAACAAAAACGGCAGCCTGGATGGCTGCCGTTTTTGCTTGGAATACACTGGTGGCCCGGGGCGGAATCGAACCACCGACACAAGGATTTTCAATCCTCTGCTCTACCGACTGAGCTACCGGGCCGTGCTGTTTAAGCTGAATTGTTTTTGGCTGGAATGATAGGTCAATCCAGCTAAAACCAAAGCGCGCTATTAAAGCCTTAAACCGGGGATTAGTCAAGAACAGATTGCCGCGCGCCGGTCCGGTGGTTAATGGGAAAGCGGCGGGAATTCGGCGCGTACCCGGAGTCCGCCAGCCGTCGTGGTGCGGGAAAAGGCGATGCGAGCCCGGTGAATTTCCGCAATCCGCAGGACGATGGATAATCCCAGTCCGACGCCTTCTGCCAGGGTTGGGCTGAAGCGGCTGAAGCGCTGTCCAAGTTGGGCGAGCTGCTCGTCCGGCACGCCGGGGCCGCTGTCGCAGACATCGAGCTGGTGCGCTGAATTTTTCAGGGCCTGGATCGAGACGACAACATGCCCTCCCTCTGGCGTATAGCGGATGGCGTTGTCCAGCAGGTTGCGCACCAGGACGCGCAGCAGGTCGGGTGAGCCTGAAATGGGCGCGGTGTCTTCTCCGTTCAGTTCCAGCTCGATCTTTTTGGCGAGCGCATTGGGTCCCAGTTCGGCGCAGCATTCACGGGCCACTGCGGCAAGGTCTAGCGGTTCGAGGTGAGTCGAGGCGGAAAGGTCGTCAAGCCGGGCCAGTGTCAGCAATTGCCCGACCAGATGGCTCATCCGGTCCATGCCCTGCAATGCCTTGTGCAGGCTTTCCAGGCGTTCCGCCGGCTCATTGGTGAGCATGGCGGCCTGGACTTGCGCCCGCAATGCGGCAAGGGGCGTGCGCAGCTCATGCGAGGCGTCGCTGGTGAAGCGCCGCTCGTTCTCCAGCGTTCCGGCAATGCGGGTGAGCAGTTGGCCGAGCGCATCGAGGACCGGCTGGATTTCCTTTGGCGTGTCGTTAAGGTGTATCGGATCCAGACGTTCCGGCGAGCGCATGTTCAGCTCCTGCGCCAGTTTGCGCAGGGGGCGCAGGCCGAAGCTGATCGCCAGCAGTGCGGCAAAGGCCAGCAGCGGAATCCCGAACAGGAAGGGTTGCAGGTTGTGCCAGGCGACTCCTCTGGCGAGATCGTTGCGCGCCTGGTCGTTTTGGCCGACGACGACTTCCAGCTCGCGCTTGGGGTCGCTTTGCCGATAGTAGCGCCAGCGTTCTCCCTGCCATTCGCCATGGCTGAAGCCCTCTTCCGGCAGCGTTTCCGGCAGCGCTGCCGCAGATTTGCCGGAATGCAGGATCAGGCGAGGCTGGTCGTGCTCCGTGCTCCACACCTGGAAGGCCAGGGCGCGCTGGTATTTGTGGGCGATCGGCCCGGTGCTTTCGGTTTCGTCGTCATCGGCATGGATGGCGACGGCGAGTAGGGTCTGCCCAAGCTGGGCGAGCTGGGCATCAAAAATTTCGTCCACCTCGTGGAGCGCATTCTTGTAACTTTCATAACCCGCCAGCAAGCCGAACAGGGTGACCGCAGCCAGCATCAGGGCAACCAGCCGCGCCTGCAGGGAGAGGCGATGGAAATTCATGGCTGACGCTCCACGCTGTAGCCGATGCCGCGCAGGGTGCGGATGAAATCGGCGCCCAGTTTCTTGCGCAGGTGGTGGATGAATACTTCGACGGTGTTGCTTTCGACGCTGTCGCCCCAGCCGTAAAGGCTCTCTTCGAGTTGCGCGCGGGTCAGGACGCGGCCGGCGTTTTGCATCAGCTGCACGAGTATGGCGAATTCCCTGGCCGACAGCTCGACCGGCTCGCCCCCGCGCCATGCCTGATGTGCCGCCGGGTCGATCTCGATGGCGCCGATGCACAGGCGCGCCGTGGCATGGCCGCCGGAACGCCGAATCAGCGCGTGCAGACGCGCCGCCAGCTCTTCCATGTCGACCGGCTTGATCACGTAATCGTCCGCGCCCAGGCCGAAGCCCTTGAGCTTGTCCGATTTTTCGTCGCGGGCGGTCAGGATCAGGACGGGAGCGCGCATGCCGGACTCCCGCGCCGAGCGCAGCACGGCAAGGCCGTCGAGCTGCGGCAGGCCGAGGTCGAGCACGACTGCGGCGTAAGCTTCGCTCGCCAAGGCATGCAAAGCCTGGCGGCCGTCGCGCAGCCAGTCCACGGTGAAGCCCAGATGGCAGGGGCTTTTCTGGATGCCGTCGCCGAGCAGGGGGTCGTCCTCGACCAGCAGGACTCTCATCGCGGTGCCTTCACAATTCTCCAGTCCATTAAGCGTCGGTTAAGACTTGGGGTTCACACTCTGTTCCGAGTCTCAGGCAAAAAGCATGTAGTCCGGGAAATGTTGGGTAGATAAAGGAGATTGTATTATGACTGCAAAGAAAATAGGTATCGCCATTCTGTTTATTGTCGGCGCCGGCGTCGCCTACGCGGAAACCCCATCCAGCCTGATTTCCGGCTACACGGCCGAGGCCGCGCGCGCCACGCCGGGTTTTACCCCCTCGGCTGAGCGCGGTCAGAGTCTGTTCACCCGAAAATGGAGCGTGTCGCAAACCATGCCGAGCTGCGCGACCTGCCATAGCGATCAGCCTGCTGCGGAGGGCAGGCATGTCGTGACCAGCAAGCGCATCGCTCCGCTTTCTCCCGCCGTAAATCCGGAACGCTTCGCCAGTTCGGCCAAGGTCGAGAAATGGTTCAGGCGCAATTGCCAGGAAGTGGTCGGGCGCGAGTGCAGCGCCGCTGAAAAGGCCGATTTCATTCAATTTGTCAGTAAAGGAGGCCGGGTATGAAAGCGCTCATTGCCATTCTTTTGATTGCGCTCGCCTCTTCGGCGCTGGCCGACAGCCACAAGCTTGCAGTGCCCGCCAACCCGCAATGGCAATCCGAGTGCGGCAGCTGCCACATGGCCTACCCGCCGCAGCTGCTGACGGCGGAAAACTGGCGGCAGATGATGAAAGGGCTGGATCGTCATTTTGGCGCCAACGCCACGCTGGATGCGAAGGAAAATGCCGAAATCCTCGCGTTTCTCGAACGCTATGCGGCGCATGATCCGAGGTACAGCGGATTCAACGAGCACGCGTTGCGCATTACCGACACCGCGTGGTTTCAGCGCAAGCACCGCGAGGTGTCGAATTCAGTCTGGTCACATGCCAAGGTCAAGAGCCGCGCCAACTGCTCCGCCTGCCATGTCACCGCTGAGCGCGGCGACTGGTCGGAGCGCAGCATCCGCATGCCCGACGGGCGGCGCTGGGAATAAGGAGAAGCCATCATGAAAAAGATACTGGTGTGGGACCTGCCGACGCGCGTCGGGCACTGGCTGCTGGTGGCGAGTTTCGCTGTGGCCTGGCTGAGCGGGGATAGCGAGGAATGGCGACTGGTTCACGTCGCAGCCGGGTATGCGATGGTTGCCGTGCTGGCTTTCCGGTTGTTCTGGGGTATTGCCGGTACGCGCTATGCACGCTTTACTTCGTTTCTGTTTTCGCCGCGACAGGCGCGGGATTATCTGGCCGGGTTGTTGCGCGGAGAGGGAGGTCACTGGGTCGGTCACAACCCGGCAGGCAGCTACGCGATCTACCTGCTGATCCTGCTTGGCTTCGCCACGGCGGGCAGCGGCTGGGCGACCTATGACGAGCTGGGCGGCGAATGGCTGGAGGAGTTCCACGAATTTCTGGCCAGCACCATGCTGGCGGTGGTCGGCTTGCATGTGGCCGGTGTGGGGGTGAGCGGTTTGCTGCATCGCGAGAACCTCGTGCGCAGCATGCTCAACGGCTACAAGACCGGGCAGGCCGCAGAGGCAATTGCTTCAAGCCGGATGCCGTGGGCGGTGTTGCTGGTCGGGCTCGCCGGGTGGGCGGCGGTGGCGGCTTTCCTGCCCTGAGTGGAGCTCAGGCAGTCTTCAGCATGCAAGTCCGTGCAGGTTGCAGAGGTAGCGCTTGAGGAAAGCCAGCGCCAGCCACAGCCAGAACAGCAGGAAAAAGGCCAGGTAAGGAAGATGCCGGTCGATGACGAAGCGTGGCGTGATCAGGCGCATCAGCTTGATGACTGGAGCGGTGATGATCAGGAACAGGCGGTAGACGAAGTTGTTGTCGCGCTTGCTGCCTGCCAGAAACGCCAGCAGGCCCTGGCCGAGCAGGGCAAGGCCGGCGACTTCAACCAGCGTGCGCAGGATGCTGATCAGTAGTATTTCGAATTGAATCATAGCGCCGAATTCTAGCTGATATCGACCTTGCCGCATACTCCTATTGCGGTGGCCTATTGCAGTGTCTTGGGCATACAGGGAGAATGCATTTTTACCAACGCAAGGATACCCCATGAATTTTGAGCAATGGCGCCATTACCTGCGCGGTCTGGCGTTTGAGGCATTCAAGAAGCCGGGGCGCGCCATCGAGGAATACCGGCTGGCGCTCAAGTATAATCCGGAATTTGTTCAGGCCGCCCTGTGCCTGGGTTATCTGCACGCGTCGCGCCACGAGTATGGCGAAGCCGAGGCTAATTTCCTGCTCGGCCTGCGGCTAAAGCCCAATGCCGATGTCTATTTCAATCTGGGTTTCATCCGCGACAAGGCAGGCCGCAAGGAGCAAGCGGTCGAAGCTTTCCGCGAAGCGGTACGGCTCAAGCCTGCGCTCGACCGCGCCTGGTACGGCATGGGGCTGGCCCTTGGTGCGCTCGGCCGGCATCAGGAAGCCGCCCAGGCGCTGGAAGAGGCGGGACGTTTGCAGCCGATGAACGGCCATGCCTGGTACGCGCTCGGCATGGCCTACCATCATGACCGCCAACCGGAAAAGGTGAAGGAAGTGGCGCTGCACATGGTGCGCTTCGATCCGGCGATGACCCGCCAGTTGATCAAGGAAGCCGAGCGTGCCGATCTGGCGTATCTGGTGCAGGACTTGGAACTGTAATCTAATTCGACGGCACCAAAAAACAAGGCCCGCTTGCGCGGGCCTTGTTCATTTCAGCGCCGGGCCGGAGCCCGGATTGTGCCTGGATCAGGCGCCTACAGTGCTGATGTCCCCTTCCAGATTGGGGTAACGCACGTGATCCACCAGCTCCATGACTTCCTTGCTTGGAGCCGGGCTGATCAGGCTGCCGATGACCACGCCGATGACGCCGGCGGCAATACCGAAGATGCCGGCGGAGATCGGTTCGATGTCCCACCACTTCGGTGCGTTCACGCCGAAGAACGGATAGGTTATGTACATGTAGTACATGCAGATGCCCAGTCCGCCCGACATGCCGAGGATTGCGCCGAGCTTGTTGGCGCGCTTCCAGAACACGCCCAGCACCAGCGCCGGGAAGAAGCCCGACGCCGCCAGCGAGAATGCCGCACCCACCAGGAACAGGATGTCACCCGGTTTCAGCGAAGTCACCCAGGCCGCAGTGATGGCCACCACCAGCAACAGTGCTTTGGATACCGTTATGCGGCGGGTGGTGCTGGCGTGCGGGTCGATCATCTTGTAGTAGACGTCGTGCGACAGCGCGTTGGCGATGGTCAGCAGCAGGCCATCCGCGGTGGATAGCGCTGCAGCCAGACCGCCTGCCGCCACCAGACCCGAGACCACATAGGGCAGGCCGGCGATTTCCGGCGTGGCCAGCACGATCAGGTCGCCGCCAATGGTGATTTCAGCCAGCTGCACGAGGCCGTCCTTGTTGAGGTCGGCGATACTCATCAAGGTCGGATCCACCGCCGCCCACGCACTCACCCATTTGGGCAGATCAGCGAAACTCGATCCGACCAGCAGGTAGTAGATGTCGAACTTCGCCAGTACCGCCAGGGCAGGTGCGGTGAAGTACAGCAGGAAGATGAAGAACAGCGACCAGAATACCGATTTACGCGCTTCCTTTACCGATGGCGTGGTGTAGTAGCGCATCAGGATGTGCGGCAGCGCAGCGGTACCCACCATCAGGCACAGCACCAGGGCGAGGAAGTTCTTGCGCTTCTTGTTAGACTCCTTGTCGTCCTCGGCCTTGGCGGTGGCAATTTCTTCAGGCGTCGCCGCCGGGTTGGTGCTGAGCAATTTCTTCTCGGCGCCCTTGCCTGCAAACGGTTCGGCGTGAGCCTTGACCGGTGCGGTCTTGGCCTTGGCGCCGTCAGCCGCTTTCTTCCAGGCGGCCTTGGCCGCAGCGGGGTCGGCCGGGAAGCCCTTGACCGCTTTTTCGGCCGCTTCGATGGCTTTCGCATCGGGAGCGGGCGCAGCGTTGAGATCAGCCAGTTTGGCTTCGACCTTGGCCTTCTCTTCCGCCAGGTAGGTGGCGCCGCCGGCCTCCAGTCCTTTCAGCTTGGCTTCCGCATCTTGCTGCTTTTGCTTGAAGATGGCGCGGACTTCCGCCTCGGCCTTGCCCAGAACGGTGCTGGGGTCATTCAGCTCATTTTCCTTGAGGGTGACCTTTTGCAGCGCCTGGCCGTAAGCGATCTGCGGGATCGGATTGCCGGTATGCAGCACCGACAGCCATACCACTGGGATCATGTAGGCAACGATCAGGATGATGTACTGGGCCACCTGGGTCCAGGTCACCGCGCGCATGCCGCCGAGGAAGGAGCACACCATGATGCCGGCCAGGCCGACGAACACCCCGACCTGGAACTCGAGGCCGGTGAAGCGGCTGGTGATCAGTCCGACGCCGTAGATCTGTGCGATCACATAGGTGAAGGAACAGACGATCGCGGCGAACACGCCGATGGTGCGCGGGATGTTGCCGCCGTAACGGGCACCGAGAAAATCGGGAATGGTGAATTGGCCGAACTTGCGCAGGTAAGGCGCGAGAAACAGCGCCACCAGGCAGTAGCCGCCGGTCCAGCCCATCACGAACGCGAGACCGTCATAGCCTGTGGCGTACAGCGTGCCGGCCATGCCGATGAAGGAAGCGGCAGACATCCAGTCAGCGCCGGTCGCCATGCCGTTGAACAGGGCAGGTACGCGACGGCCGGCGACGTAATACTCGGATACGTCTGCGGTCCGGGACATGATGCCGATGCCGGCGTAGAGGCCGATGGTGGCGAACAGGAAGATGTAGCCGAGAATTTTAGTCGGCACCCCCATCTGTTCGAGGATGGCCACCATGATCACGAAGGCGATGAAGCCGCCAGTGTAGAAGGTGTAGTATTTCTTAAGCTGGGAAAAAAATGCGGATTGGGATTGCGCTTGGGCCATGATTACTCCTCCCCTTCGTGGACGCCATATTCATTGTCCAGGTTGTTCATGTAGCGTGCATAGAACCAGATGATCGCGACATAGATGATCAGGGAGCCTTGAGCGCCAAAATAAAAGCCCAACGGAAATCCGATAAAGGTGATTTCGTTGAGCTCGCGGGCATAAAAGCTGAATACAAAGGTGACGACGAACCAGATCCCCAGCAGCAGCGCTGTGATCTTCAGGTTCCTGTTCCAGTACTCCTTGTGTTTCTCGGTTAACTGCATCTTGCCTCCTCCTGAATCGACAGATTTTTTTGAGGCCAGGATGGGTGCGACCGCCCCTGGCCAACCGACTTCTTTTTTGCATGATCCCGTGATGGCGTTGCTCCATCGGTCGAGATATGGGCGGAAGTATAGAAGCAAAAAAAACCGGATGCAAAGCTTTTCCTGCTAACTGATCTGTCTTGTGTCTTATAGCTTAGATATGAAACTGGATGTTGATTAGTCGGTCCGGCTTATCCAGCGTTGCGCTTTTTCCAATTCAATTAATCCCTTAAGATCGTCAATGTTTTTTTGCCGTGCGGTTTCCATGGTCACGAGGAACAGCTGTGCGGTTGCCAGGGCGTCTGCCAGCGCGCTGTGACGCGCAAAGTTCCGGATGTGGAAATGTTCGACCCAGTCGTCAAGGGCGCGGTATTTCCGCGCCAGTTCGGGGTAGAAGCCGGGTGCCACGTAAGCGAGGTCGAGCCAGGTGTGGCGGAAATTCAGTCCCAGGGTTTTTTTCAGGGCTCGTCGGGTCATGGTTTCATCGAAGGTGACATGAAAGGCGATCAGCGGGTCCTGGCCGAGGTATTCGAGAAACTGCAGCAGCGCCTCCGCCGGGGCGATGCCTCCGGTCTGGGCGGTGCCGCCGATGCCGTGGATCAGGATGTTGTCCTTGCCGCTGGAGGTTTCCTGCTGGAGCACGACTTCAAAGCTGTCGTCGAGGTCGATGCGTCCACCCTTCACGGCGACAGCGCCGATGGCGATGAGATGATCCTTGGTGAGACTGAGGCCGGTGGTTTCCACATCCATCACCACAAAGCGGTTCTGGTCGAGGCGAACCTGCGTGCCGGTCGGACTCAGGGCCTGCCAGGCCGCCAGCCGCTGGGCGGTTGCCGGGTCAAGTTGGGGTGCGTCATGGAACCAGCGCGACCACCGGCTCATAAGTGGTAATCCAGCGCCAACCGGGCCTGCAGTTTGCGCGCCTGGCGGAAGGCTTCCTTCAGGATGCGGCGGTCGAGATCGTTGAGAGTGTCCGGATCGATGTGATTGTCCAGCGTGCTGCCGTTTTCTATTTCCTCGTGCTGGCGCCGAAGGCGCAGCAGCTGGATGAAGTGCAGCGCATCCACCCAAGCTCCCGTTTCCGCGGGCGAAATTCCGAGTTTGGCCGCGCTCATGCGCAGCCGCTGCACCGTGTTGGTGTGGGTGACGTTCGCGGCCAGGCTGAAGATTCGCGCCGCATCGACGAACGGCGTGAAGCCGTTGAGCTTGAGGTCGAGCTTGTTTTCCTCTCCCACCAGGAAATCCCGCACCAAGCCCAGCGGCGGTCGGTTGCGCAGGGCATTGGCCGCCATCTGGTGCAGAAAGCGCGGATTGGCGGCAGCCTTGTTCATCAGCCAATGCCTGAGTTCCCCGGCGAGTTCATGTTGGCCGTACAGCGGCCGGAAGTCGAAGAAGATCGAGGCATTGAGGAGCGCTTCGGGGTTGCCCTGATCGATCCATCCTGCGAACTTGTCCTTCCATTCGTCCAGGGAAAGGCACCACTGCGGGTTGCTCGCCATGATATTGCCCTTGCACAGCGGAAAGCCGCAGGCATCGAGCGCCTGGTTGATGCGGAGTGCGAGCGGCAGGACCTTAGCGCGAACCTGGTCGGCGGAGATCCCCTCCGGCGGCTGAAAAATGATCCCATTATCCTGGTCGGTGTTGAGGGTCTGCTCGTAGCGCCCCTCCGAGCCCAGCGCAATCCAGCAGAAAACCGCGCAGACTGGATTCTCCCTGTCGCCCGCCGCCGAGCACTCCAGCTCGATAATCCGCACCGTCAGCAAATCGTTCAGCGTCGAAATGAACTGCGTCAGCTGCTCCGCCGCCACCCCCTGCGCCATCATATTGTGGGCCAACTGGCGGATATCGCCGGCGGCATGCTGCAACGCCGCGATATCCTTCGCCCCGTGGATGGCCGCGCTGATCTGGCGCAGGCCCACCCGCTGCAAAGTAAACAGATCCTTCTCCGAAATGATGCCGACCAGCTTGTCATCCTGCGTCACCAGGACATGGCGGAAACCGTGCTTCGCCATCTCCAGCGCCGCCTCATAGGCGAGCGCCTGGGGCGGCAGGGTGGTGAGGCTGGCGCTCATCACGGAAGAGATCGGCCGATCCAGGTCGAGTTGCGCCAAGGCGACCCGGTTCAGCACATCGTGCAGCGTAAAGATCCCGATCGGCCTCTGCGCCTCATCGACCGCCACCATCGACCCGATCTCCAGGGCATGCATCGTTTCCAGCACCGAGCGCACCGGCGTCTCGGGCGAACAGGTCACCGGCTCGCGGCGGACGATCGCCGACAGGGGGCTGGACATCGACTGCTGCTCCGAACTCGACTGCGCATACTGCGCCTGGATGACCTGCTTCGACTGCTCCAGCAGAGAAGCGATGCGCCGGGTGCAGAAATCCTGGAAAGGCGGAGACAAGCGGATCAGCTCATGGAAATCCGCCGCCGCGAGCTCATAGCAGAACACATCCTGCTTGGCGCGATAAGTGCTCGTGACCCCGCGCTTGGACAGCAGCGCGCCCAAGGGGAAGCACTCGCCCTCGTGCAGCTCCAGCCAGGCGGCATCTTCCTGGGCGCGGACCACGTCCTGCTCGCCCTGGACCACGCCCTGCTTGATCACCAGAAAGCGGGAAGCCACCCCCTGCTCGGGCGAGGCGACCACCTCGCCCTTGGCGTAATAGCCCAGCGAAAGCCGCTGTGCCAGCCACTCCAGATGCTCGCGCTCCATCCGGTCGAACGGGGCGAAGCGGCGAAGGTGATCGATCGTCGCGTTGATCAGGGAATTGGGTTGAACTGGTTTCATGGCAGAGGTTCCTGATGCCGGATAATGGGAAGATCATAGCCAAGGGTGGGGGAATTCGCAAACGCTGAGCCTGACCTTGTTCATGCATTTCCTGAATGTCTGACGGACCCGATATTTCATCCGGCTGATGTATAAAAAAAGCCCCCTGGCTGGGGGGCCTGGGGGCTATGAGGAAAGTACGCGTCGGTTGTTATTAGTGAGCGCTTGCCGCTTCGGCGTTGATGCCGGTGTTCTGGCGCACGTAGAGCTCGTCCCACATGTCTTCGGCGCGCTTGTCGCGGCTAAACAGGGAGAACAGGATCACGCACAGGAAGCCGAGCGGGATCGACAGCAGGCCGGGGTTCTTGAGCAGGAAATACGGCTTTTCCAGGCCCATCATGCTGGTGGTCTGGCCTTCGAACTTCTTCAGGTCGCCCTCGGCCTTGGCGATGGCCTTGTCCAGCCCGGCGATGCTCTTGCCGATCTTCGCCCTTTCGGCATCGTCGGTGGCGGCCGCCAGTTTCTCCTGGAGCTGGGCCTTCTTCTCCTGCGCGCCCGGTTTGGCCGGCAGGGCAGGCTTGGCCGCTTCGGCTTTCTGGCAGGTGGCGAAGAGTTCGCACATGAAGCCTGCGCTGAGCATTGCAGGTTTCGCTTCAGTCGCCGGCTCGCCGTTCAGTACCTTGTTGGCGGCTCCGATCACGGCCTTGGGATAGGTCATGTTGGGGGAGATCATGACCAGGCCGATGGCGGTAATCGCGCCGACCAGCATGCCCATGACGACGCCGTTGGTGTTGCATTTCTTCCAGTACAGAGTGAGAAACACTGCCGGCAGGTTGCTGGAAGCCGCCACGGCAAAGGCCAGCGCCACCAGGTGGGCGACGTTCTGCCCCTTGGCCAGGATGCCGACGACGATGGCCATGATGCCGACGATCACCGAGGACACCCGCGCTGCCGTTACCTGTTCCTGTGGCGTGGCATGGTCGCCCTTGATCACGCCGACATAGATGTCGTGCGCCATCGCGGAAGCGGCAGCCAGCACCAGTCCGGCCACCACCGCAACGATGGTGGCGAAAGCCACCGCCGCGACGAAGGCGAGCATAAGGTTGCCGAGCACGGAGTTTTCGCCGCCGCCCAGGTATTGCGCCAGGAGCGGACCGGCCATGTTGCCGCCGGGATCGATCGAGGCGATTTTGTCCGGGCCGACCAGCATTGCGGCACCGGTGCCGAGGAACAGGGTCAGCACGTAGAAGCCGCCGATGATGCCCATTGCCCAGATCACGGAAACGCGCGCAGCCTGTGCCGTCGGTACGGTGAAGAAGCGCATCAGGATGTGCGGCATGCCGGCGGTGCCGAGCACCAGCGCCATACCGAGCGAGATCTGGTCGATCGGGCTCTTCAGGAACAGTCCGGGCTCAAGGAAGCGCTGGCCGAGTTCTTCCGGCGTCATGGTGGTAGCCGCATTGCCCAGCAGCTTGGCGACCTGTGCTTGCACCTTGGCGTCGCCGACTACCGCTTGCAGATAGCTCGGCAGGCTGAAGCCGTAAGGAGCCCACACCATCATCACCAGCAGGATGGAAGCGATGACCAGCAGCACGGCCTTGGTGATCTGCACCCAGGTGGTGGCTTTCATGCCGCCGAACACGACATAGACCAGCATCAGGATGCCGACGCCGATCACCGAGATTTCGTAGTCGATGCCGATCAGGGTCTTGATCAGCACGCCGCCGCCGACCATCTGCGCGGTCAGGTAGAAGGTGGACACGGTAATGGTGGACAGCGCCGCCACGGTCTTGGTTTTCTTCGGGTCGTTGCGGAAGGCCAGGATATCGCCCATGGTGTACTTGCCGATGTTGCGGCAGGGTTCGGCGATCACCAGCAGCACGGTGATGTAGGCCACCAGCCAGCCCACCGAGTACATGAAGCCGTCGTAGCCATAGAGCGAGATCAGGCCGGCGATGCCGAGGAAGGACGCGGCGGACAGGTAGTCGCCGGCGATTGCCCAGCCGTTCTGGATGCCGCTGACCGAACGTCCGGCGGCGTAGAATTCCGAGGTGGTATGGGTGGTGCGCGCCGCCCAGTAGGTGATCGCCATGGTGATGGCGATGATCACGCCGAACACCGCGAAGGTCATCCACTTGAACTCGTCGGCGACTGCGCCGGTCGCCGCCAGGGCGGAGCCGCTGGCGAGCAGCGCGGCGGCGGACAAGGCGAACTGCTTAAAGGTTTTTGTCATGTTCAGGCTCCCATCTTGTGCGCGTCTTTGATGATTTCCTGCGCCATGGTGTCGAATTCGGCGTTGGCCTTTTTCGAGTAGACGTAGGCGATGGTCCAGGCCACGACAAATTCCGACAGTGCGAACAGGATGCCGACGTTGACCACGCCCCACACCTTGATCTTGAACAGATCCTGGTAATAGGCCGCGCCGATCGGCAGCAGAAAGTAATAGATAATCGAGAAAACCATCAGACCCCAAAGAAAAAATATTTTCTTCCTGTGCAGTGCCTGGAACCGTGGGTCCGCATCGATTGCGGCCCAATTCATGCTGGGTTTTGACATTTCAACTCCTCCAATTAAAATTGTCCGAATGCCGACTACAGGTTTTATACCTGTGTAGACTTGCAGCCATGCTACACACGCATCCTTACACCAAGCTTACGGTCGATCCGCTGGATAAAATAAGCTCGACATGCGCATCCTGATTGCCGAAGACGATGATGTCCTGCGGGACGGCTTGTGCCGTTCCATGCGTCAGTTCGGTTACGCGGTGGACAGTGCCGTCAACGGCAAGGAAGCCGTCCAGGTTTTGCAGGGCGAGCTCTATGATCTGGTCATTCTCGATCTGGGATTGCCCAAGCTCGACGGCCTCAGTGTGCTGAAGCAATTGCGCATGCACAACCGGCATGTGCCGGTGATTATCCTGACTGCGCGCGACGGGGTGGAAGACCGGGTCAAGGGGCTCGATCTCGGCGCCGACGATTACCTGACCAAGCCGTTCAGCCTGCCGGAACTCGAGGCGCGGGTGCGCGCCCTGCTGAGGCGCGGTCAGGGTGGCGGCAGCCCGGTGATGGCATACGGGCCGCTGTCTTTTGATAGCGTCGGACGGCGCGTGACCATGCACGGCGAAACCGTCGAACTGTCTCCGCGTGAGCTGGGGGTGCTGGAAATCCTGCTGGCGCGGGTGGGTAAGGTGGTGAGCAAGGAGCAATTGCTGGAGCACCTTTACGGCCACGACGAGGAAGCCAGCAGCAACGCCATCGAGGTTTATGTCCACCGCCTGCGCAAGAAAATCGAGGCCGCCGGCATCACCATCCGCACCGTCCGCGGGCTGGGTTATTTGCTCGACAAGATCTGACAAATGGTGATGGGTAATCGGTAATGGGAAAACCCTCAATACTCTACCCATCACCCATCACCCATCACGCATGGCCCCCAATTTTATGAATGAAGACATCCTTTCCCTGCGCAACCACCTGATGTACTGGTTGTTCACCCCGTTATCCGTGCTGTGGATACTGAGTACTGGGGCCGGCTTCATTGCTACGCTGAACTACGCCAACCAGCCCTACGATCTTGCCCTGATCGAGCGTGCGCAGGCCTTGGCCGGGCAGATGAAGCTGGGCAGCCAGGCGGGCTTCGATCTTCCCGCGGTGCAGATAATTCCCGAGGTGGCCAAAGACGGCGACCGCACTTTCTACACCGCGTCCACCTCCGATGGCCGGGTCATCGCAGGCAACGTCAGGCTTCCACGGCCGCATGCAATTCTGGTCAGCAAGAGCGAGCCGGTGTTCAGCGATGGCGAATTCCGGGGCGATAAAATCCGCATGGTCAGTTTGCACTACTTCCATTCCCGGTCCGATCCGAATGCTTTCGTGCTGTTGCAGATGGCGGAAACCGTGGGCAAGCGGCAGGCGCTGACGCGCGGCATCCTCGGCAATATCGTCATCCCGCAGATCCTGCTGATCGTGATGGCGGTGGGGGCAGTATGGTATGCCCTTAGGCGCGGACTGATGCCGCTCGAGCACTTGCGCCAGGAGGTGGCGCAGCGCTCGCGCGACGATGTCAGCCTCCTTGACGGAAACAAAGCGCCGCTGGAGGTGAGGCCGCTGATCGACGCCGTCAACGATCTGTTGCAGCGGCTGAAGCAGGCGATGGATGCGCGAAAGCGCTTCGTTGCCGATGCCGCGCATCAGTTGCGCACTCCTTTTGCCGGGCTGAAAACCCAAGCGGAGCTTGCCTTGCGCGAGACTGATCCCGCGCTGGTACGCCATGCTCTGCACCAGATTCTCGCCAGTGCCGAACGTTGCAGCCACCTGGTAAACCAGTTGTTGTCATTGGCGCGCAACGAGCCGGGCGGCCATGCCTACGGCTCTTTCCAGATGCTGAACCTGAACCGGGTGGCGAAGGAAACCACCATGTTGTGGGTGCCGGAGGCGATCAAGAAAAATATCGATCTGGGCTTCGAGGGTTCGTCTCAAGTCCTCCCGGTACGGGGCGACGCCATCGGCCTGAAGGAAATGATCGGCAATCTGCTCGACAACGCCATCCGCTATACCCCACCGGGCGGGACGGTGACGCTGCGTGCCGGCTACGAAGCAGGCGGGGCGATGTTGCGGGTCGAGGATAATGGACCGGGCATTCCCGAGGAACAGCGCGGGCAAGTATTCGAGCGTTTCTACCGCATCCTCGGTAGCGGTCAGCCGGGCAGCGGCCTGGGTCTAGCCATCGTGCGCGAGGTGGTCAAGCTGCATGGCGCGAGCATCCAGCTAGGTGAAGGCGCGAGCGGCCACGGCACGTTGATTGCCGTGCACTTCCCACATCACAGCGCGGTTTGACAACCCGGCTAGAACTGGAAGTACTTCTCCAGTGTCGATTGCAGCTTGCGCGCCTGGCGGAAAGCCTCTTTCAGGATGCGGCGGTCGAGGTCGTTGAGGTTGTCGGGGTCGATCTTGTTGGAGAGCGCCGTGCCGCGTTGGTCCTGTTCGTGCTGTATCCGCAGGCGCAGCAGCTGGATGAACAGGAAGGCGTCGATCCAGGCTTCCAGCGTGGCGGGGTCGATCTGCCATTGCGCGCCGGATGCGCGCAGCCGGCGAATGGTGCTGGTTTCGCCGACTCCGGCATACAAGCTGAAGATTCGTGCCGCATCGACGAACGGAGTAATGCCGTTGAGCTTGAGGTCGAGAGTATGTTCCTCGCCCACTACAAAATCGCGTATCAGCCCGAGAGGGGGTTGATTAGCCAGTGCGTTGATGGCCATGTGCTTGAGAAACAGTCGATTTTCCTTGATCGTTGAGTGTAACCAGATGCGCAATTCCTCAGCCAGGTCATGCTGGCCGAACAGCGGTCTGAAATCAAAGAAAATCGTCGCGTTGAGCAGGACTTGCACGTCGCCACGGTGTATCCATCCTGCGAACTTGTCCTTCCATTCGTCCAGGGAAAGGCACCACTGCGGGTTGCTCGCCATGATATTGCCCTTGCACAGCGGAAAGCCGCAGGCATCGAGCGCCTGGTTGATGCGGAGTGCGAGCGGCAGGACCTTAGCGCGAACCTGGTCGGCGGAGATCCCCTCCGGCGGCTGAAAAATGATCCCATTATCCTGGTCGGTGTTGAGGGTCTGCTCGTAGCGCCCCTCCGAGCCCAGCGCAATCCAGCAGAAAACCGCGCAGACTGGATTCTCCCTGTCGCCCGCCGCCGAGCACTCCAGCTCGATAATCCGCACCGTCAGCAAATCGTTCAGCGTCGAAATGAACTGCGTCAGCTGCTCCGCCGCCACCCCCTGCGCCATCATATTGTGGGCCAACTGGCGGATATCGCCGGCGGCATGCTGCAACGCCGCGATATCCTTCGCCCCGTGGATGGCCGCGCTGATCTGGCGCAGGCCCACCCGCTGCAAAGTAAACAGATCCTTCTCCGAAATGATGCCGACCAGCTTGTCATCCTGCGTCACCAGGACATGGCGGAAACCGTGCTTCGCCATCTCCAGCGCCGCCTCATAGGCGAGCGCCTGGGGCGGCAGGGTGGTGAGGCTGGCGCTCATCACGGAAGAGATCGGCCGATCCAGGTCGAGTTGCGCCAAGGCGACCCGGTTCAGCACATCGTGCAGCGTAAAGATCCCGATCGGCCTCTGCGCCTCATCGACCGCCACCATCGACCCGATCTCCAGGGCATGCATCGTTTCCAGCACCGAGCGCACCGGCGTCTCGGGCGAACAGGTCACCGGCTCGCGGCGGACGATCGCCGACAGGGGGCTGGACATCGACTGCTGCTCCGAACTCGACTGCGCATACTGCGCCTGGATGACCTGCTTCGACTGCTCCAGCAGAGAAGCGATGCGCCGGGTGCAGAAATCCTGGAAAGGCGGAGACAAGCGGATCAGCTCATGGAAATCCGCCGCCGCGAGCTCATAGCAGAACACATCCTGCTTGGCGCGATAAGTGCTCGTGACCCCGCGCTTGGACAGCAGCGCGCCCAAGGGGAAGCACTCGCCCTCGTGCAGCTCCAGCCAGGCGGCATCTTCCTGGGCGCGGACCACGTCCTGCTCGCCCTGGACCACGCCCTGCTTGATCACCAGAAAGCGGGAAGCCACCCCCTGCTCGGGCGAGGCGACCACCTCGCCCTTGGCGTAATAGCCCAGCGAAAGCCGCTGTGCCAGCCACTCCAGATGCTCGCGCTCCATCCGGTCGAACGGGGCGAAGCGGCGAAGGTGATCGGTGGCATTGATCAGGGAGTTGGGTGGTGTGCTGGCCACGTCGGAATCCTTGTTGAAGTTTGAAACATTCGTGGTTAACCGTTTTTCCGGATGAACCATGGAAAAGATCATAGCCCCGGCAGGCGAATTTCGTCAAAAGACAATCATTGTCGGCTTGCCTGCCGCCCATGCCGCCGTACTGGTCGTTGGCTGCGAGGGAAGTCGATGTGCTCATGGATCGGATGGAGGGGTTAAGCCTTAAGGCGCGGATAATCAAGAATAAATATCTCCAAATTACTAACTTGTAACTGGTTTCCGCGCTTTTCTACGACTACGCTGTCAGCATCAACCATAGCAGCCCAGAGGGCATTGGCCATGAAGAACCCGGCCGCTTCTTATTCCCATCGCCGAAGTTGGCGTTCAATCTTGCTGGCGGTGCTGACCAGTGTTTCCTTGCTGCTGGCGCACTCGAGCTGGCGCGCCTACGAGGTCGCCCGCGATGAGGCATTCCGCACCGAAGCCGACATGGCGCGCCTGGCCGACTCCGTCGCCGCCGCTCAGCAAGCGTTGCTCGAACGCGCTGCCCAACAGCTGCGCATATTGGGCGGGATTTCGCTGTCCGTAAACAACGACTCGACAGCGTGCGACCGATTTCTCGCGCGCCAGCTGGGGCTTTTTCCGGCATTCGACAACCTGGTTTTTGCCGACGCGAACGGCGCAGTGACATGCAGCGCACTCCCCAACGCTACCCCTCTGCCCGCCTTGCTTCCAGGCCCGGCCTCGCCCGACAAGCCTGTGGTGCTTTCTCTGGACAGCGATGAGCTGGCGCTCGCCTTGCCCCGCACAGCCATCAATGGGCGTGCGGCAGGTTGGGTCATTGCGTTGCTGCCTGTCGCGACGTTCTTCCCGGCGGCCTCGCAGGGTGCCGGATTCGCCTTGGTGCACGACGACGGCGAGTTGGTTGCTGCGTACCCAGCCGGTGAAGCTCGGGATAGCCGCCCACTATTCATCAAATTCATGCGGGCTCTCAGGCCTGCAACGGCAACACCATGGGTCACTCAGGATGGAACGGCCGGGCTGTATGCGGCTCAGGTGAAAGGCAGCGCAAACGAACTGTGGCTGCTGGTGCGGCCGCCCGCCGACGCGGCGGCTGGGCAAATGATGCGCATGGCGGCGCTGATGGCGATGGCCCTCGCTCTGGCCGGGTTGTCGCTGTGGGCGTTGGGCAGCTGGGGAGCCGTATATTTGGCCGCGATCAATTGGCGACGCTTCGATCTGTCCGCCAAGGTCGGCCCCGCCGTCGATAGGTTGCGTAAAAGACTGCGCCAGATTCAATGGCGCAAGGCACTGCGTTCCAAAGGCGGCAATACCGAGTTGCGCGTCGCCTATCAAGAACTCAAATATTCCTTCGCCGAAGAAACGGAGAGGATGCGGCAAACCGCGCTACTGGGAGAGTTGAGCCAGGCGCTGCAGGGCTGCATCAATAACGCGGAACTGACCGAGCTGGTCGCGCGTTCCGCCGTCGCCTTGTTTCCCGGCAGCAGCGGCGCGCTGCTGCTGAATGCGGCAGCGGACAGGGTGGAGTTGCATCATGCCTGGGGCGGCAGCGCCCACGAGGAAAACTTCCCGCCGCAGGATTGCTGGGCGCTGCGTATTGGCCACCCCTACCGCGCTCAACAGTCAGGCGCCGTGTCCTGCGCGCACCTGCGGGAAAAACATGCGGGTTATATTTGCCTGCCGTTAATCGCGAATGGCGAAATACTGGGCGTGCTGCATCTGTCCAGGCTGGGCGGCAACGTGATGAAAGCGGGCATTCCCTGGGTCGCGGAGTCCATCGCCGCGCGTACCGCCATCGCCATTTCCGTAATCAAGCGGGAGGAGCGGCTAGAAATCCGCGCCACGCGGGATGCGCTGACCGGCATCTACAACCGGCGCTTCATGGAGGAAGCGCTGGCCATCGAGCAGAGCCGCGCCGAGCGCCATGGCTCGTCGGTTGGTTTGATGATGGTGGATGTGGATCACTTCAAACGCTTCAACGACACTTTCGGCCATGATGCCGGGGATGCCGTGCTGCGCGGCATCGGCCACATGCTAAGTCGCACCATGCGCGAAGGAGACATGCCGTGCCGCTACGGCGGCGAGGAATTCGCGGTCATCCTGCCCGGTGCCGACCTGGCCCAGACACGCCAGCGCGCGGAAGCAATCCGCACCGCAATCGAACGCTGGAAGCCTCAGAACGAAGGGCATGCCTTCGGGCAGGTCACCGTTTCCATCGGCATCTCCGCTCTCCCGCTCAACGGAAATTCGTGGCAAGCCGCGCTCAAGGTGGCAGACGAGGCGCTCTACGCGGCCAAGCACGGCGGGAGGAACAAGGTGGCGGCCGGTCCAGCCGCCAGGATGTCAGGATAGTCGTTCGCCGCTTGAACCGTTCCCGGACGAACATTCCGGGCTTCCCCAATTTCCGTAATTTTTAGTCTTCTCTTGCATGGCCTGTTCCGCTTGGTGAATGCTGAAAGTATTTTCATCAGGGGGAGCTTTGCGCCAAGATTCTGCCCATCACTCTGATGGCGCATTGCGCAAAATATACTGTTTTTCGCGCCTAAAATTTAAGGTCCTTAGCTTATCGCGAACTGTTCGTTGGACGTCTATGCTGAAATTTCAGCATTAAACAAGAGGT
>CAZLJK010000006.1:0-72960 GCA_964559825.1 uncultured Sulfuricella sp.
GTCGTTCGTGCCAACAGCCGATTAAGTTCCAAACAGAATGAAGCACTACACTAGCGACTTCTGACATGGCGCGGTGCTCCATAGTGCGGTGCTCCATAGTAAAGCAATGCAATTCGCTTTAAGTCTATGCCCAAGCGCCGCGACGATCAAGCACTGCGCCGAACACGAACAATAGGTGACGTAGCAAGTGTAGCCTGGATGGAGCGAAGCGCAATCCGGGAGCGCCAGACAGGGTGCAAGGGGTGCGTAATTCGCCAGCCAGTTGACGGAATTTCCCGGATTGCGCTTCGCTCCATCCAGGCTTGGCTAAATCAATAGTGAAATTGTAGGGTGCGTCCCGCGCACCAATGGTTGTGGTGCGTGGGACGCACCCTACGTAACATATCCAACGGATTGCCCCTTGTTGCAGGTTAGGAGGTAAAATGCGCATATGTACTCATTCATCCGCTCCATATTCTTCAGCCTCGACGCTGAAACCGCGCACGGCCTCGGCATGCGTGCCATCAGGGACGCCCACCGGCTGGGCCTGCTGTGCCTGCTCGCGCCGCGCATCAAAGCAACGCCCCGCACCGTAATGGGGCTGACTTTCCCCAACCCGGTCGGCCTGGCCGCCGGGCTGGACAAGAACGGCGACTACATCGACGCGCTCGGCGCGCTCGGCTTCGGCTTCATCGAAATCGGCACGGTCACGCCCCGCCCCCAGCCCGGCAACCCCAAGCCGCGCCTGTTCCGGCTGCCGAAGGCGGAGGCGATCATCAACCGCATGGGCTTCAACAACAAGGGGGTCGACTACCTGGTCAGCAGCGTCAAACGCAGCCGCTACCAGGGCATCCTCGGCATCAACATCGGCAAGAACTTCGACACGCCGATCGAAAAGGCCGTCGACGACTACCTGATCTGTTTGCGCAAGGTCTACCCCTACGCCAGCTACGTCGCCGTCAACATTTCCTCGCCCAACACCCAGAACCTGCGCCAGCTCCAGCAGTCGGACGAGCTGGAAAACCTGCTTGCCGCACTCAAGGCCGAACAGAAGGCGCTCGCCGAGCAACACGGCAAGGTCGTGCCGCTGGCCCTCAAGATCGCGCCCGACCTCGACACCGGGCAGATCATCACGATCGCCGACCTGCTGCTCAAATACCGGATCGACGGCGTGATCGCCACCAACACCACCATCGGCCGCGAAGGCGTGGAAGGCCTGCCGCACGCCGAGGAAACCGGCGGCCTCTCCGGTGCGCCGGTGCGCCAAAAATCCAACGCGGTAATCAAGCAGCTCTCCATTGCCCTGCAGGGAAAAATCCCGATTATCGGGGTTGGCGGCATCATGAGCGGGCTCGATGCCGCGGAAAAGATTCAGGTTGGCGCCAGCCTGGTGCAGTTCTACTCCGGCTTTATCTACCGCGGCCCGGAACTGGTGGCAGAAGCCGTGCGCGAGATCGAAAGCGCTGAACGCATGTCCTGCAAACGGATGTAACTCTGCCATGCTGATCGGCGTCCCCAAGGAAATCAAGGACCACGAATACCGCGTCGGCGTCACCCCGGCCGGGGTGCGCGCCCTGACCGATGCCGGCCACGAAGTGCGGGTGGAAACCCGCGCCGGCGAGCGCATCGGCTTCAGCGACGAACTCTATCTGGCTGCGGGCGCCAGGATAGCCGGCACACCGGCCGAAGCCTACGCCTGCCCGCTGATCGTCAAGGTCAAGGAACCCCAACCCGGTGAGATTCCGCTGCTTCGGGAAGAACAGGTGCTGTTTACCTATTTGCATCTGGCCGCCGACCCGGCGCTCACCAGCCATTTGCTGGAAAGCAAAATTGTCGCCATCGCCTATGAAACCGTCACCGATGCGGCAGGCGCCTTGCCCCTGCTCACGCCGATGTCGGAAGTGGCCGGAAGAATCGCCATCCAGGCCGGCGCCACCGCGCTGCAACTGGCCAACGGCGGCCGCGGCGTGCTGCTCGGCGGAGTCCCGGGCGTAGCGCCCGGAAAAGTGCTGATCCTCGGCGCCGGCACAGTCGGCACCCATGCCGCCAGGATGGCACTGGGGCTGGGCGGCGACGTCACCCTCATGGACATCAGTCTGCCGCGGCTGCGCCATCTCGACGAGGTATTCGGCGCCCGTCTCAAGACCCGCTATTCCGAAGCGCACGCGATCGAGAAACTGGTCTGCGAGGCGGATCTGATCGTCGGCTCGGTACTGCTCCCCGGCAAGCGCGCGCCGAAACTTATCAGTCGCACCCTCGTCCAACGGATGAAGGCGGGTTCGGTGCTGGTTGATGTGGCGATCGATCAGGGCGGCTGTGCCGAAACCTCCCGCCCCACGACCCATTCCAGCCCCACTTACATCGAGGAAGGCGTGGTGCATTACTGCGTTGCCAACATGCCGGCAGCCTGCGCGCGCACCGCCACCCAGGCGCTGACCAACGCCACCCTGCCCTACGTGCTGGCGCTTGCCGGCAAGGGATGGAAGGAGGCGTTGAAAGCGGATGCCGGGCTACGCAAGGGGCTCAACCTCCACCTCGGCCAAGTGACCCATGCCGGCCTGGCTGCCGACCTTGGCTATGCTTGCATAAGCCCTGACGCAGCCTTGGGGTAAAGCCCCGCCACCCGGGCGACATTGCCGACAACAATTTTTATTGCATGAATTGATAAAAGTGCTATCTTATACAAGAGTTAACTATCTTGAAGTCCGATCTTTGTGCGAGTTGCAAGTAGGGGATTTAATGGCTGATAATCCCGTCATAGCGAACATTGAGGCGGCCTGACGACGTATGGAACATTACCTCTTGATAATGCTCGGCACGGTGCTGGTCAACAACATCGTACTGGTCAAAATGCTTGGGCTATGCCCCTTCATGGGGGTTTCCAAGAAGCTGAGCGCCGCCGTCGGCATGGGCGCGGCAACCGCATTCGTCCTCACCCTGGCCTCCGGCCTCAGCTACCTGGTGGATCACCACCTTCTGATCCCCAACGACCTCAGCTACCTGCGCACTCTGTCCTTCATCGTGGTGATCGCGGCCATCGTCCAGTTCACCGAAATGTTCATCCGCAAATCCAGCCCGGTGCTGTACCAGGCGCTGGGCATCTACCTGCCGCTGATCACCACCAACTGCGCGGTGCTCGGCATCCCCCTGCTGAACGTGCAGGAAAATCACAATTTCATCGAATCCCTGGTTTACGGCTTCGGCGGCGCGATCGGCTTCGGCCTGGTGCTGGCGCTGTTTGCCGCCATGCGCGAACGTCTGGAAGGTGCCGCCATCCCGGCGCCGTTCCGCGGCTCAGCCATCGCGATGGTGACCGCCGGACTGCTGAGCCTGGCATTCATGGGTTTTGCCGGACTGGTGAAGTAATGACACGCACCACCTTTTCACCACCCTTCTTTACCGCAAAGGACGCAAAGGTTCGCGAGGTAACCCTGGCTTCTGTTTTTCCTTTGCGATCCCTTGCGTCCTTTGCGGTAAAAAAACAAGCTTTGAATAGCCCCGATTATTTCTTTTGGGGTTGGCCATGTTAAGCGCCATTCTGGTCATGATCCTCCTCGGCGTCGTTCTGGGCGCTGTGCTCGGTTTCGCCTCGATCAAGTTCAAGGTCGAGGGCAACCCCCTGGTCGAAAAAGTCGAAGCCACCCTGCCGCAGACCCAGTGCGGGCAATGCGGTTACCCCGGTTGCCGCCCTTATGCCGAAGCGGTTGCCGCAGGCCAGGCCGAGCCCAACCTGTGCGTGCCGGGCGGCGACAACGTGGCAAAAAACCTGGCCGAACTGCTCGGCGTCGAATTCAAGCCGGTTGGCGGCGGCGAAGGCGCCGGACCGAAACCCAGGATGGTCGCCTTCATCGACGAAAGCACCTGCATCGGTTGCACCGCCTGCATCAAGGTCTGCCCGGTCGACGCCATAGTCGGCGCGACGAAACTGATGCACACCATCCTGGCCGACCCATGCACCGGCTGCGAACTGTGCGTGCCGGCCTGCCCGGTGGACTGCATCGCGATGATCCCGGTGCAGGAAAACGTCGCCACCTGGAAATGGCAGTACCCGGTCTTTGAATTGAAGAAAGCGGCATGAGAACGCTCCGCAAACTCCACGGCGGCGTGCATCCGCCCGAGCACAAGACAGAATCGAGCCGCCTGCCAATCGCCGCCGCGCCGTTGTCGCAGCGCCTGATCGTGCCATTGCGCCAGCATATCGGCAACCCGGCCACGCCGATCGTCAAAGTCGGCGACCGGGTACTGAAAGGGCAGATGATCGCCGCCGCCGACGGCTTCATCTCTGCTGCCGTCCATGCGCCGACATCGGGCACCGTCAGCGCCATAGAAATCCACGCCGTGCCCCACCCTTCCTCCCTGCCGGACCTGTGCATCACCATCGAGGCGGATGGCGAGGACAGATGGACGGAGCGCCAGCCGCTGGATTACCGAACCGCCGGCCCCGATGCGGTGCGCGCCCTGCTGCGCGATGCCGGCATCGTCGGCCTGGGCGGCGCGGTCTTCCCCACCTGGGTCAAGCTCAATCCCGACCAGCAGAAAATCAAGACCCTGGTCCTGAACGGCGCCGAGTGCGAACCCTGGATCACCTCAGACGACCTGCTGATGCGCGAACGCGCCGCCGAAATCGTCGCCGGCATCAAGATCATGGCGCACCTGATGCAGCCCGAGGAAGTCCTGATCGGCATCGAGGACAACAAGCCCGAGGCCATCGCGGCGATGCGAACCGCTTGCCAGGGAACGGCCTTTGAAGTGGTCGCGGTGCCCGTCCTTTATCCCAGCGGCGGCGAAAAGCAGCTGATCAAGCTGCTCACCGGCCAGGAAGTGCCGAGCGGCCAGCGCCCGATCAATATCGGCGTCTTGTGCTCCAACACCGGCACCGCCTATACCGTGCACCGCGCCGTCAACCACGGCGAAGCGGTGGTCTCGCGCATCGTCACGGTCACCGGCAACGTCGCCGAGCCGCGGAATTTCGAGGCGCTGATCGGCACCCCGCTAGTCGAGCTCGTCCAACTGGCGGGAGGCGCCAAATCCGATACCAGCCACTACATCATCGGCGGGCCGATGATGGGTTTCGACCTGAACAATCTCGAAGCACCCATGACCAAGGCGATCAACTGCGTGATCGCCGCCTCGCCCGCGCTGTTCCCGCCCAAACCGGCGGCCATGCCGTGCATCCGCTGCGCCCAGTGCGCCCAGGCCTGCCCCTGCAACCTCCAGCCGCAAGAACTCTTCTGGTTCTCGCAAAGCAGGAATTTCGACAAGGTGCGCGCCTACAACCTGATTGACTGCATCGAATGCGGCTGCTGCGATTACGTCTGTCCCAGCCATATCCCGCTGGTCTCCTATTTCCGCTTTGCCAAAAGCGAAATTGCCACCCAGGACCGGGAAAAAATGGCGGCGGAGTTGTCCAGGCAACGCTTCGAGTTCAAGCAGATGAGGGAAGAGCGCGAGAAAGCAGAAAAAGCGGCCCGCATGGCCGAGAAGGCGGCGGCAGCGGCAGCGGCAAAAGCCGCGGCGGCTGCCAGCGGCGTCGAAGATCCCGTCGCGGCGGCAAAGCAGGCAGCCATTCAGGCAGCCGTAGAGCGCGCCAAGGCGAAGAAAGCCGAGGCCGCTGCGGCTCTTCCACCCTCTCCCCAACCCTCTCCCACGGGGGGCTACCCTCACCCCAACCCTCTCCCGCAAGCGGGAGAGGGGGCAATGGAGAAAGGCGCTTGCTTCGATTTGGGAGCAAACGAGAAGAGCGCTTGCTCTGATCTGGCTGCGCCGGAAAACAACACGGAACCCTCATGAGCTCACCCCACGTCCTGACCCCCGGCAGCAGCGTCAGCACCATCATGCTGCTGGTGCTGGCAGCCCTGTTACCGGCGATCGCCGCCTATTATTTCTTCTTCGGCCCCGGCATCCTGATCAGCCTCGCCCTGGCGAGCGTCACGGCGCTGGCGGCCGAAGCGGCGATGCTGCGACTGCGCAACTATCCGGTGAAACATTTCCTGACCGACGGCAGCGCCATACTCACTGGCTGGCTGCTGGCACTGTCCATCCCGCCGCTGGCGCCCTGGTGGCTGGTCGTGGTCGGCACCGCCTTCGCCATCGTCGTCGCCAAGCACCTTTACGGCGGCCTCGGCAACAACCTGTTCAATCCGGCGATGGTGGGCTTCGCCGTGCTGATGATCTCCTTTCCCTCCCACATGACGCAATGGACGGCGCCGCTGCTGCTGTCGCAACACCCGGTCGGATTTTCGGAAGCGCTGCAGTACTACTTCAGCGGCACGCTGCAAGGGGTCAGGCTCGACGCAGTGACCATGGCCACCCCGCTCGACACCCTGAAGACCCAGCTGAACCTGCAGCACACCGTGGGAGAAATAAAACACATGCCGATCTTCGGCAATTTCGGCGGCAAGGGCGGCGAAGTCATCGCCGCCATGTACCTGCTCGGCGGCCTGTTCCTGCTGCAACAGCGCATCATCACCTGGCATGCCCCGGTTTCCTTCCTGGTCACCCTGGCCCTGATTGCCGCACTGCTCAACGGCATCGACCCCAACCGCTATGCCTCGCCAATGTTTCATCTCTTCACCGGCGGCGCCATGCTGGGCGCCTTCTTCATTGCCACCGACTACGTCACCAGCCCGACCACGCCGCTCGGCAAGCTGATCTTCGGCACCGGCGTCGGCTTTCTCGAATACGTGATTCGCGTCTTCGGCGGCTACCCGGACGGCGTGGCATTCTCGATCCTGATCATGAACGCCGCCGTACCGCTGATCGACGCCTACACCCAACCGCGGGTATTCGGCCACGACTCCGGAACGAAGCCATGACCACCAGCATCCTTCGCCACACCTCCGCCTCCGCCGGCATCCTCACCGCTTTTGCGGTCATCGGCACGGCGCTGCTTGCCGCCACCTACCTGGTCACCCGCCCGATCATTGCCGAAACCGAGAAACAGGCCAAGCTCGCCCTGATCGGCCAGATCCTGCCGGCCGCACTGTACGACAACAATTTATTGAAAAGCGCCACGCTGCTCCCCCCTGCCGGGGAACTCGGCACCAGCGCACCCACTCCGGTCTATCGCGCCGTCAAGGAAGGCAAGCCTTCCGCCGCAGTGCTGGAAGTGATTGCCCCTGACGGCTATAGCGGCAAAATCCGGATGATCGTCGCAATCAAGACGAACGGCGAGATTTCCGGCGTGCGGGTGGTGAGCCACCACGAGACTCCCGGCCTGGGCGACTACATCGAAATCGCGAAAGATAGCTGGATCCGGATATTCGAGGGGAAATCGCTGTCGAAATATTCGGATCAGGACTGGAAAGCCCGGAAGGATGGCGGAAAATTCGAGCACATGGCCGGCGCCACAGTCACCCCGCGCGCCGTGGTGAAGGCCGTCCACAAGTCGCTGAAATACTTTGCCGCCAATCAGGACAGGATCTTCTCCCTGCCGGCAGAAACCCAGGAGCAAGCCCCATGAGCACGGACACCATCAGCTACAAGGAAATCATCTGGAACGGCGTCTGGAAAAACAATGCCGGCATCGTCACCCTGCTCGGCCTGTGCCCCCTGCTGGCGGTCAGCGCCACCGTGGTCAACGGCGTCAGCCTGGGGCTGGCCACGGCGCTGGTGATGACCTGCAGCAACGGCGCGGTGTCGGTGGTGCGGAGCTGGGTACCGAGCGAAATCCGCATTCCCGTTTTCATCCTGATCATCGCCGTGCTGGTGACCATCATCCAGTTGACGATGAATGCCTACATGCAGCCGCTGTACCTGGTGCTGGGCATCTTCGTGCCGCTGATCGTGGTCAACTGCAACGTGCTCGGCCGCGCCGAAGCCTTCGCCTCGAAAAACCCGGTGATGCCCTCGATGGTGGACGGCTTCATGGTCGGCTTCGGACTCACCCTCACCCTCGGCGCGCTCGGCGCAATACGCGAGATATTCGGCAAGGGCACGCTGTTTTCCGGCATCGACCTGGCGCTGGGCGAATCGGCCAAGGGGCTGGTCATCACCGTATTCCCCGACTACCAGGGCTTTCTGCTCGCCATCCTGCCGCCCGGCGCCTTCCTCGGATTGGGCCTGCTGATCGCCGGCAAGAACTGGATCGACCAGCGCGCCGGCAAAAAGGTGAAGCCGCAACCTGCCACTGACCTCCAGCCTTCTGCCGCAACCGCGTAGGCGTGAACCGATAAAATGAATTAACCGCCGATAAACACAGATGAACGCCAATGATTCAAATCGTTACAAAGAATTTTTCACTCACCTTTGGAGTGATGATAAAAACGTCAATAGCGCCCTGTTGTATCGGCGTTTATTGGTGTGCATCGGCGGTTAATCGCCTTTTTTAGATGAACGCTGCCAAACGCCGCGAAATTTTTACCCGCTTCCGCGCCGCCAACCCCAAGCCCACCACTGAACTGGCCTACCGCACCCCCTTCGAACTGCTGGTGGCGGTGGTGCTGTCAGCCCAGGCCACGGACAAGAGCGTCAACCTCGCCACCGCCAGACTGTTTCAGGTAGCCAATACGCCGCAGAAGATGCTCGCCCTCGGCCAGGAAGGGCTGGAGTCCTACGTCAAATCCATCGGCCTGTACAAGAGCAAGGCCAGGCACCTGATCGCAACCTGCCGCCTGCTGATCGAGCAGCACGACGGCGAAGTGCCGCACAGCCGCGAGGCGCTGGAAAAGCTGCCGGGCGTCGGGCGCAAGACCGCCAGCGTGATCCTCAACACCGCCTTCGGCGAGCCCACCATCGCGGTCGACACCCACATCTTCCGCGTTGCCAACCGTATCGGCATCGCGCCGGGCAAGACCGTGCTGGAAGTGGAAAAGAACCTGCTCAAGTTCGTCGCCCCCGAGTTCCGCCACGATGCGCACCACTGGCTGATCCTGCACGGGCGCTACGTGTGCAAGGCGCGCAAGCCGGACTGCCCGCACTGCCTGATCAACGACCTGTGCGAATACGAAGAGAAAACTGCATGAACTCAATCATTCACCTCAGTTTATTTTGACGAATTAACGGAATCCATTATAATTTAATATATATGGAGAAACGCAAACCCCATTACGATCTGACCTCTGCCCAAGCCATCGTGGCACGTGATGGGGTTAAGGCTTTCACGGGTACGGCGCTGGCCGGGGCAAAGGCATTGGGGTTGAACGGAGACACGGCTTGCAGTGTAGTAATTGGCATAACACCCGCCATGTTCTACAAAAGCATGACTACCCACCTCAGTCATGCCGTGTGGCAAGACGTGTATTACGCCCCGCTGGCCCATGGGCGCATCGCCTACATCAAGCTCACGCTGACAGCGGCGGGGAAAGTCGTGATTCAGTTCAAGGAGAAATGACATGAGCGATGGTTACAAAATGGTGCCGGACCACATCTGCCCGGTGTGCGGCGCTCAGGCATCATTGGTACGCGAAGCGCGCGACATCCCCTTTGCATATAAGGGAAGTGAAGTCGTGATCCAAGCGGTACACGGCGAATTTTGCACGGCCTGCGGCGAAAGTTTCTGCGACCCGGCGCACCCGGCGGACTGGGAGCGCCTCAACAATAAAATGGATGCCTTCGTCGCCAAGATCAACGCCGCCGAGGCGGAAAGCATTCGCCTGTGGCGCAAGCGGATTGGTCTGACACAGAGGCAGGCGGCGGAACTCTTTGGCGGCGGAGTCAACGCCTTTTCCGAATACGAGCGCGGCAAGACGCAACCATCCAAATCCACGGTACTCCTCTTGAAACTCCTGAACAAACACCCTGAGTTGCTAAAGGAGCTGACAAACTGATTCAGACCACTGGCGGAAGGCGCTACACTTTTCCCTACAGCCCTGGACTATCATTGAGGTGAAAACATGAGCAGAATGCACAATCCGGCACACCCAGGCGAAGTGTTGCGCGAGTGGATACCGGAGGGTATGACGGTAAGCCAGGCCGCCGAGCAGCTTGGCGTGTCCCGTGTCACGCTGTCCAAAATACTTACGGGAAAGCCGGCATTACGGCAGACATGGCCCTGCGCCTGGCCGCATGGCTCAACACCAGCGCAGAAGTCTGGGCCGACATGCAAACTCAATGGGAAATCTGGCAAGCGGAGCAAAACCCGCGCCCTGTTATCCGCCCCCTCAAGTTGGCCGCATAGCGTAAAAAGTAAGCGCCTCACCGAGGCTAAGGAAGCGCTGATTAACTCCGGTTCCGTCATTCCGGCGAAAGCCGGAATCCAGAATAATCAATAACCTAGATCCCGGCTTTCGCCGGGGTGGCGAATAAATCAGCGGCTCCCTAAATCGATGACTTTCCCCTCACGCCCACTGAATTTAAATTGAAATGACCATTGCCACCGGACTCGCCACCGCCCCCGTCGCCGAACCGCAGCTTGCCGGCCTGGCCGTTGCGGCCGCCATGGAGAAGGCCGGGCTGGGCATCGCCGGCAGCGTGTTGCTGTTCCTCACCCCGGAGTTCGCCCGCGACCCCAGGGCCGCCCTCCTCGCCGCGTCCCGGGCCAGCAACTGCACCCGCATTATCGGCTGCACGGCGGCGGGGATTTTCACCGAACAGGACTGGGTGCTGGATGCGCCGTCTGCCGCCGCCATGGTATTCGGCGGCGATGTCAGCCTGGCCCCTGCGCCGCGACCGCAGGCGGACGACCTGATCCTGTCGCTGGCCGCCCCCAACGCGCTCAACTCCGCCTGGATCGGCGAACCGGGGCGGCGCTTCGGCGGGGTATCGGGTGATGCGACCGGGCAGGGACCGTTCAAGGTGTGGTGCGGCGGCAGGACGGCGGAAAGCGGCCGCTGCGAAACCCGGCTGGCCGGGGCAAGCGGAGTCGTCGGCGTTTCCCAGGGCGTCCGCGCCCTGAGCGAGCCGCTGGCGATCACCCAGGCCAGCGGCTACGACGTGATCTCGCTCGGGCAGCAACCCGCCATGAACGTGCTGACGCGCGAACTGCCTCTCGACCTGCGCAGCGAGGCCACCCTTCCCCTGCACCTGCTGATGGCCGGGATCGTCCACGGCGACCCGGCCACGGCCATCGCCGAGGGCCGCTTCCGCCTCGCGCCGATCATTTCCGCCAATGCCGAGGACCGCTCGGTCACCCTGTCGGCGCGGCTTATGCCCGGCGAGCAGATGTTCTGGGCGGTGCGCCAGCCGCTGGCCGCCGAGCGCGACATGCGGCTGACGATAGACCGCTTGCAGCAGGAACTCGATGTCCCGCCCGATTTCGGCCTGCTGTTTCCCTGCATGGGACGCGGCCCGTATTTTTACGGCGGGGTGGACCGCGACCTCGACCTGGTCAAGCAGCGCTTCCCGGACCTGCCGCTGATCGGCTTTTACGGCAATGGCGAAATCGGGCCGCTGGACGGCGCCAACCAGCTCTTGCAGTACGCTGCCGTGCTGGGTTTATTCAGGGAGAGCGGCCATGTATAACCCGACCCGCGATCAGGCTCGCCGCTTTTTCTTCGATGCCTGGCAAAAATTTCGTGCCGGTCAGCCGCTGTCCGATCTCGAAGCCATCGCCCTGGAATTGATGCAACAGCATCCGGAATACCACGCCATCTTCGACAGCCCGGAACGTTACGTCGAGCGCGATTATCTGCCCGAGTCGGGCATAACCAACCCCTTCCTGCACCTGAGCCTGCACCTGGCAATCCGCGAACAGCTGCCGATCGACCAGCCGCGCGGCATCGCCGCCCACTACCGGCGCCTGCTGGAAAAGACCGGCAGCGCGCACGACGCCGAGCACTTGATCATGGACTGCCTGGGGGAAATGATCTGGCAGGCGCAACGCCGGCGCACCCAGCCTGACCCGGCGGTTTACTTCGAATGCCTGGAAAAATGCTAAAATAATCGGGTGATCACGTTTAACCCCCCAACAGGAGAACACCATGAAAAAAATGCTGCTCATCGCCCCCTCTCTGCTGCTCGCCATGGGCGCCCTGCCCGCCTTGGCCGACGACATGGCCAAATACCAGGAAGAAAGCCGCAAGGTGGCGAAGGAGTTCGTCTCGCAACTGGGTGGCGAACTGCAGAAGGAAATGAAGGAAAATGGCCCCGTCGCCGCCATCAAGGTATGCCGCAACGTGGCGCCGGCCATTGCCTCCGAAGCTTCACGCAAGAACGGCTGGAAGGTGGGCCGGGTTTCCCTGAAAACACGCAATACCGCACTCGGGCTGCCTGACGACTGGGAGCAGAAAGTGCTGGCCGACTTCGAGAAACGCATGGAGAAGGAAAACCCGGCCAACATGGAATTTGCCGAAGTCGTTGCCGAGCCGCAGGGCAAATTCTACCGCTACATGAAAGCGATCCCGGTGCAGGACGTATGCCTGAAATGCCACGGCACGGATGAAACCATCCCGCAGAACGTGAAGGAAACGCTGAAAACCGAATATCCCCACGACAAAGCCACCGGCTACACGCTGGGCCAGATCCGCGGCGCCATCACCATCAAGCGCCCGCTGTAATTTCCGCACGCCGAACGCCCCTCTTTTTGAGGGGCGTTTCTATTTCACCCGACCACCCGGCAGGACGCCCACATGCACACAGAAAACTTTATCGCCGGCAAGGATGCCTCGCTCGAATCGTCGATCGGCACCATGCAATCCAGACTGGCCGCGCTGGGTTTCCACATTGAAGAGCGCTCCTGGCTGAACCCGATAGACAATGTCTGGTCGGTGCATATCCGCGATCGCGACTGCCCGCTGCTGTTCACCAACGGCAAGGGCGCGTCGAAATCTGCGGCCCTGGCGAGCGCGCTGGGCGAGTTTTTCGAACGCCTCTCCTGCAACTATTTCTGGTCGCATTATTATCTGGGCGAAGCGATTGCCAGGCGCCCATTCACCCATTATCCGCAAGAACAATGGTTCAAGCCGGGCGCCGACGGCGGCTGGCCGGAGGATCTGCTGACGGCGGAACTGCGCCAGTTCTACAACCCGGAGGGCAGCATAGCCGCCGACATGCTGGTCGATCATAACTCCGGCAATAGCGAGCGCGGCATTTGCGCCCTGCCCTATATCCGCAGCCGCGACGGCCTGCGCGTCTGGTTCCCGGTCAACATCATCGGCAACCTGTACGTCAGCAACGGCATGTCGGCGGGCAACACCCCCGCCGAGGCACGCACCCAGGCGCTGTCGGAAATTTTCGAGCGCCACGTCAAGTTCCGCATCATCGGCGAAGGGCTGTGCCTGCCCGATGTACCGGACGAGGTGATCGCCCGCTATCCGCGCATAGAGGCCGGAATCCAGGCCTTGCGCGCAGCGGGCTTCGGCATCCTGGTCAAGGACGCCTCGCTGGGCGGGCAATACCCGGTCATGAACGTGACCCTGCTCAACCCGCACGACCAGGGCTGCTTCTCCAGCTTCGGCGCGCACCCGCGCTTCGAGATCGCCCTCGAGCGCTCCCTCACCGAACTGCTGCAAGGGCGCGCGCTGGATGCGCTGGGCGGCTTCCCCGAGCCGGGCTTCGACCTGGACGAAATCGCCGGCTCGCCGAACATCGAAATCCACTTCGTCGACTCCAGCGGCATCCTCAGCTGGAACTTCCTCGGCGACACGCCGGACTTCGAATTCAACGACTGGAATTTCAGTACCACCACCGAAGAAGACTATGCCTGGCTGACCGAGCGCATCCACGCCGAAGGCCGCGACATCTACATCGCCGACTTCGCCCATCTGGGCATCTATGCCTGCCGCATCATCGTGCCCGGCATGTCGGAGATTTACCCTGTCGACGACCTGGAATGGGAGAACAACAGCGTCGGCAACGCGATCCGCCCCGCCATCCTGCGCCTGACCGGCCTGAGCGACGACGAATGCGCCGAGCTGCTGGACACCCTGAACGAGCTTGGCCTGGACGACCAGCGCCCGGTCGCCGCGCTGATCGGCCTCGCGGCCGATGCCGGCTCGTTCTGGCAGGACTTGCGCGTGGGCGAGCTGAAAACCCTGCTGGCGCTGGCGATCGGCGACGAGGAAGCGATCCGCGAAGGCTGCGACTGGGTGCGTCATTTCGAGCAGCTGGACGAACAGCGGCGCAAGGTTTACCGCTGCATCGAAAGCCTGCTCAACCTGGGCGATGCCGCACCCTATGGCGCTGCCCTGCAAGGCCTCTATGGCGCGGACGCGCTGCAACAGGCGCAAGCCCTGCTCAATGGGGAGCAGCGCTTTTTCGGCCTGCACGCGCCGGGGATGGCGCTGGAAGGCTGCGATATGCACCAGCGCCTGCTTGAAGCTTACGGGAAACTACACGCAACCTGATGAACGGATAAATCGGGCGATAGGCAGGTTCATCAGCGGCTTTCTCCGCCTTGGCCGCCTGGCGCGTCGCGCGACGGGATGCGCCACAATATCATGCCCAGCACGACGCCAAACACCGCCAGCGCCAGTCGCGCCCGCCAGTCGGAAAGAAAGAAGACGATGGATGCCGTCATGCTCGCCGCCATGAGCAGGAGCCCGGCGCGCTTCGCCCGCCAGGGGATGGCGCGGTGCTCGCGCCACTCCAGTACGACGGGGCCGAGCACGTTGTGATTGAGCAGCCAATGGTGCATACGGCGCGAGGCGCGAGCGAAACAGGCGGCGGAGAGCAGCAGAAAAGGCGTGGTCGGCAGCAAAGGCAGGAATATCCCCGCCACGCCCAGGGCGAGAAACGTAGCGCCCAGACCGGCGAAGACCAGGCGCGGCAGAAGCGCGTCGGCGCGACGCATCTCGTGGCTGAAATCGCGCTCCGTCATCGCGCACCCTGTTGCCGGTTCATTCATGTACTGAGATTGCGAGCGGGGCTCGGGGCTCGCGTCAGTTCCTGGCAACGGCATTGCCCTCGCCGATCCAGCGGGTGATGCCGTCGCGCACATTGTAAACCTGGGTGTAGCCCAGCTTTTCCACCAGTTCGCGCGCCAGCGCATCGGTACGGTTGCCGGTGCGGCAGATCAGCACCACCGGATCGTTCTTGCCCACCTCGGCGGTAAAGCGCGGCACGAATTCCGGATTCACCCGCCCGCCGGCGTCCACGAATGTCAGCTTGCGGCTGCCCTCCACCACCCCGGTCTGGCGCCATTCTTCCGCACGGCGGATGTCGTAGACCGGCACGCCTTGGGCGAGCAGCGCCTGCAAACGGGTGTTGTCGACGTTGGTGTAGGGCGGCTCGGCGCAGCCGCCGAGGGTCGCCGCCGAGAGTAACAACAAGAACATCCAGAGACGGGAAATCATGAACTAGTCCTTTTTGGAGATCGCGGGCGAAAAGCAGGACGGAAGGACGGAAGCATCAGGCGTCTGTCTTGCGCGTGGCGATCAGACTGGCCACGACGCTGGCGCCGATCAGCACCGCGACGATGGCCAGCGAGGCCGCCACCGGAATATGGTACCACGGCGTGATCAGCATCTTGGCGCCGATGAAGGTAAGCACCATGGCCAGGCCGTATTTCAGCAGGTGGAAACGGTCCGCCACGTCGGCAAGCAGGAAATACAGCGCCCGCAAGCCCATGATGGCGAAGATGTTGGAGGTGAAGACGATGAAGGGGTCGGTGGTGATGGCGAAGATGGCGGGAATGGAATCCACCGCGAACACCAGGTCGGAAGTCTCGATCAGGACCAGCACCAGGAACAGCGGCGTGAAATAGCGCACGCCGTCCTTCATCACGCTGAATTTTTCGCCGTGATGGCCCTCGGAGATGCGCAGATGGCGGCGCGCGAATTTCAGCACCGGGTTCTTGTTCAGGTCGGGCTCTTTCTCCGCCATGACCAGCATGCGCACGCCGGTAACGACCAGGAAGGCGCCGAAGAGGTAGAGCACCCAGCCGAACTCCCGCACCAGCCAGGCCCCGGCCAGGATCATGATGGCGCGCAGGACGATGGCGCCGAGCACGCCGTAGATCAGCACCCGGCGCTGGTATTCGGCGGAAACGTGGAAGGAAGAGAAGATCAGCAGGAAAATGAACACGTTGTCCACCGACAGCGACTTCTCGATCAGATAGCCGGTGAGGAATTCCAGCGCCTTGCGGTCGGCGATTTCCGGTCCGGCCGTGCCGTTCAGGTACCACCACAGGCCGGCATTGAAGGCGAGCGCGAGGCTGACCCACACCAGCGACCAGGCGGCTGCTTCCTTGACGCCGACCTTGTGCGCCTTCCGTCCGCCGAACACGAACAGGTCCAACGCCAGCATGACCAGCACGAAGGCGATGAAGGCGGCCCACATCCAGGGCTCGCCGATGGAGATCGCGGCATTCGTATTCATATCTATATACAGGGGAGTGGAAATTGACAGCGCCATGATACCGCCTCTGCCCCATCAATAAAAATTGTATATTATTTACGATAAGTCTTGTTGAGGCACGCCTGACGTTAATGCCGACATTTTTTCCCGGATACGGATCCATGACCCGTTCCACTTTGCCGCACCGCCATGGCGGTTGATCCCCGCCGGACGCGCCTGTTGCTGATCGCCCTGCTCACCGGGGCGGTCGCGGCGATCGTTGCGGCCCTTCCCCCTTTTCCGCAGCCGGCGGCCTATCACGACTTCGCCGACCAACGCGCCTTTCTTGGCCTGCCCAACTTCCTCAATGTGGCCTCCAACGGCCTGTTTGTGCTGGTGGGCGCGGCCGGCCTGCGCTGGCTGCTCGCCCCGGGCGGGCGCGCGGCTTTCCGGGAGCGCCGCGAACGCTGGCCTTATCTGACATTCTTCCTCGGCCTGGTGCTGACCGGCATCGCTTCCGCCTGGTACCATCTGGACCCGGACAACGGGCGGCTAGTGTGGGACCGCCTGGCGATGACGATTGCGCTGATGTCCTGGCTGGCGGCGATCATCGCCGAGCGCATCGGCGTTGCCGCAGGGCTTGCGCTGTTGCCGGCACTGCTGGCTGCAGGCGCGGCATCCGTGCTCTATTGGGGCACCACCGAGGCATTGGGGGCAGGCGATCTGCGCCCTTACGGCATGGTGCATTTCTACCCGGCGCTGCTGATTCCGCTGCTGATCCTGCTGTTTCCGCCCCGCTACACCCGCGGCGGCGAAGCGCTGACGGTGCTCGGGTGGTATGCCCTGGCGCTCGGCGCCGAATTCCTCGACCGGCAAATTTTCGCCCTGGGCGGGATCGTCGGCGGCCACACCGCCAAGCACGTCCTTGCCACCCTTGCGGCCTGCTGGGTGCTGCGCATACTCAGGCTGAGGCGACCCTGTTCGCCCCACGCCAATTCCTGAAACCTTGGGGTTGCGCCGCCACACCCTGTCCGCCGGCCCTTCCGTTCGATGTTATTATAGCCATCGCTCACCTGTTTTCCCCCTAGTCCCCATGTCCGGAACCTTATTGCTGCCACTCATCGTTGCCACCGCCTTCATCGGCTGCATTATCCCCGCACTGCTGGCCCGCTTCGGCAGAGGAATGGGCGCCTTGGGCGCAGCCGGCGTCATGGCATGCTGCCTGGCATTGCTCGCCCCTCTGGTGCCTGCCGTGCTGGCGGGGGAAATACTGGTAACGGCCTACGCCTGGCTGCCCGGCTTTGGCCTCGATCTGGCCTTCCGGCTCGACGGCCTGGGGCTGCTGTTCTGCCTGCTGATCCTCGGCATCGGCATGCTGGTGGTGCTCTACGCCTATTACTATCTGCCGGAAAGCGACCGCCTCGGACGCTTCTATTCCTTCCTGCTGCTGTTCATGGCGGCCATGCTCGGCGTCGTGCTGTCCGAGAACCTCCTGCTGCTGGTGGTGTTCTGGGAAATCACCAGCATTGCGTCCTTCCTGCTCATCGCCTACCGGCGCGACCAGCACGAGTCGCGCATCGCCGCCCGCATGGCCCTGGCGGTGACAGGCGGCGGCGGGCTGGCACTGCTCGCCGGCGTGCTGCTGCTCGGCCACATCGCCGGCAGCTACGAGCTTTCCGTGGTGCTGGCCGAGGGAGCGCGGATCCGCAGCCACGATCTGTATGCGCCGATGCTGGCCCTGATCCTGCTCGGCGCCTTCACCAAATCGGCCCAGTTTCCCTTCCATTTCTGGCTGCCCAACGCCATGGCGGCGCCGACGCCGGTATCCGCCTACCTGCATTCGGCAACCATGGTGAAAGCCGGGGTGTTCCTGCTGGCGCGGCTGCACCCGGCGCTGGCCGGGACCGACCTGTGGTTCTGGCTGGTCGGCGGAACCGGGGCGACCACGCTGGTGTATGCGGCCTACATGGCCTTTCACCGCTACGACTTCAAGGGGCTGCTGGCCTATTCCACCATCAGCCACCTGGGCCTGATCACGCTGCTGTTCGGGCTCGACACCCCGCTGTCGGTGGTGGCCGGCGTGTTCCACATCATCAACCATGCCATTTTCAAGGCCTCCCTGTTCATGGCCGCCGGCATCGTCGATCACGAATGCGGCACGCGCGACATGCGGCGGGTGAACGGGCTGTTCAAGTTCATGCCGATCACCGCGACGCTGGCCATCGTCGCCGCCGGCTCCATGGCCGGGGTGCCGCTGCTGAACGGCTTCCTCAGCAAGGAGATGTTCTTTACCGAAACGGTCGGCCATCCGGTGTTCGAGGAGATGCGCTGGCTGCTGCCGCTGTTCGCCACGCTGGCGGGCATGCTCGCCGTGGCCTATTCGTCGCGCTTCATCCACGACGTGTTCTTCAACGGCGACCCCATCGACCTGCCGCGCCAGCCGCACGAGCCGCCGCGCTGGATGCGCGCGCCGGTCGAGGTGCTGGTGGTGCTGTGCCTGCTGGTCGGCATCTTCCCGCAGTGGAGCGTCGCGCCCCTGCTCGGCGCCGCTGCCGGCGCAACGCTGCAAGCCCCCTTACCGGCTTTCAAGCTGGCGGTGTGGCACGGCTTCAACCTGCCCTTCATCATGAGCCTGGTGGCGCTGGCGGGCGGCATCGCCCTGTATGCCTTGCGCAAGCCGCTGTATGCATTCCAGGACCGCTTGCCTTCCCTCCATGCCCGCATCGCCTTCGAACGCTTTTACGAAGGGCTGACGGTCTTCGCGCGCAGCGTCGTGAACCGGCTCGACAACGCTTCCCTGCAACGCTACCTGGCGCTGTTCATCACCTTCGTGCTGAGCCTTGGCGGCTGGGCGTGGTTCTCGGGGCCGCCGGCAGTTTCCGCCACGGGTTACCAGCCTGCCGATGCCGCCGCCTTCGCGGCCCTGGCGACGCTCATGGTGGGCGCGCTGGGCGCAACCCTGCTGCACCGCCGCCGGCTCACCGCCATTGTCTTCACCAGCGTCGTCGGCCTGGTCGTGGCGCTCACCTTCGTGCGCTTCTCGGCGCCGGACCTGGCACTGACCCAGTTGGCGGTGGAAGTGGTCACCATCGTGCTCCTGCTGCTGGCGCTGCATTACCTGCCCCAGGCCTCGCCAGCCGAGGATTCCGGCCTGCGGCTGGCGCGCGATGCCGTGCTGGCCGTGGGCGCCGGCGCGGGTCTGGGGGCGGTGTCCTTCGCCATGATGAGTTCGCCTTTCGAGACCATTTCCGGCTTCTATCTCGCCCAGTCGGTGCCGGGGGGCGGCGGCAGCAACGCGGTGAACGTGATCCTGGTGGATTTTCGCGGCTTCGACACCCTGGGCGAAATCACCGTGCTCGCCATGGTGGGCCTGGCCGCCCATGCCCTGTTGGACCGGCTGGTCCTCATCGCGCCCGGGCGCGATGCCGAGGGCCAGCCCTGGTCCGGGGAGCGCCACCCGCTGTTTCTGTCCATGCTGATGCGCCCGCTACTGCCCCTGGCGCTGGCGGTATCGGTCTTCATTCTGCTGCGCGGTCATAATCTGCCGGGGGGCGGGTTCGTCGCCGGCCTGGTCACCGGAGTGGCCCTGATCCTGCAATATCTTGCCAGCGGCATCGATTTCGCCCAGCCACGCCTGCCCCGGCACAAGGCGAAACTGCTGGCGCTGGGGCTGTTGCTCGCCGGCGGCACCGGCGCCGCGAGCTGGCTGTTCGGCCGACCCTTCCTCACCAGCGCCCACGGCCATGTCGCCCTGCCGCTGATCGGCGAGATCGAGCTGGCCTCGGCCATGGTGTTCGACCTCGGCGTGTACCTGGTGGTGGTGACCGTGGTGCTGATGGTGCTGGCACAACTGGGCCGACTGTCGCGCCCCGACATCCCTGAAAAAAGCGGGAGGGCCGCCTGATGGAAGCCGTTGTCGCCATCGCCATCGGCATTCTCGCTGCCTGCGGCGTGTTCCTGATCCTGCGCGCGCGCATCTTCCCGGTGGTGCTGGGCCTGACCCTGCTGTCCTACGCGGTGAACCTGTTCCTCTTCGCCAGCGGCCGGCTCAAGCTGGACGCGCCGCCCCTGATCCGGGCCGGCGCCGCCTACACCGATCCGCTCCCCCAGGCTCTGGTGCTGACCGCCATCGTCATCGGGTTCGGCATGACCGCCTACCTGCTGATGCTGGCCCTGCGCGCCTTGGCCGAAACCGGCGATGACCATGTCGATGGGAGGGAAAAACCATGAACTCTCATGCCGCCATCCTCCCCATCCTGATTCCCTTTGCCGCGGCGCTGCTGCAAATGGCGGGCAGTGGGCGCGGGCTGCCTTTCCAGCGCCGCGTCGGACTGGCGGCAACGCTGCTCGGCATCGTCGCCGCCGCCTGGCTGGTGCAACTGGCCGATGGCGGCGCCATGCTGGTTTACGCCCTGGGCGACTGGGCGGCTCCCTTCGGCATCGTGCTGGCGGTGGATCGCCTCGCCGCCGCCATGTCCCTGCTCGCCGCGCTGCTGGCGGGCGCCTCCCTGCTCTACGCCAGCGCCGGTTTCGACAGCCGGGGCCGCCACTTCCATCCCCTGTTCCAGTTGCAGATCATGGGCATCCAGGGCGCCTTCCTGACCGGCGACCTGTTCAACCTGTTCGTCTTTTTCGAGGTGATGCTGCTGGCCTCCTACGCGCTGCTGGCCCACGGCGGGGGCTTGGCGCGCACTCGCGCCGGCCTCGCCTATGTGGTGCTGAATCTGGCCGGATCTGCCCTGTTCCTGATCGCGCTGGGGCTGCTCTATGGCACCCTCGGCACCCTCAACCTGGCCGACGTGGCGCTGCGCCTGCAAACCCTGGAACACCACGTCGCCCTGGCAAGGCTGGCGGGCGTGCTGCTGATTGCCGTGTTCGCCCTCAAGGCCGCGCTGCTACCCCTGTCTTTCTGGCTGCCCCACGCCTATGCCGCCGCCGGCGCACCCGTGGCGGCGCTGTTCGTCATCATGACCAAGGTCGGCATCGTCGCCATCCTGCGCATACAGGCCGTGGCCTTCGCCCCGGCCGCGGCGATGGCGGACCTGCTGGCGGGCTGGCTGGTGCCGCTGGCGCTGGCGACCGCCCTGTTCGCCGCCTTGGGCGCGCTCGCCGCTACCCGGCTGCGTTATTTCGCCGCCTGGCTGGTGCTGGCCTCCGCCGGCACGCTGCTGGTGGCGCCGGCCTATGCGCAGGCCGACATCACCGCAGCGGCGCTGTATTACCTGTTCCAGTCCACCTTCATCGGCGCCGCTTTCTTCCTGCTGGCGGAGCTGATCGCCGAGCGGCGCGGGGAGATCGCCGACGGCATCAGGGCCGGACCGGCGTTCCATGCGCCTTGGCTGGCGCTGGGCTTTTTCCTGGCCGCCATCGCCGCCGCCGGATTGCCGCCCTTTTCCGGTTTCCTCGGCAAACTCATGCTGCTTTCCGCGCTGCGGGAAGTGACCGCGGGGCCGGCAATCTGGGCCATCTTGCTGATGGCGGGATTCCTGATCATGGCGGCCCTGGCCAGGGTCGGCAGCCGTTTGTTCTGGCGGCGCAAGCCGGACATGCCGTCCTCCGCCTCCCCGTCCGTCGCCTGGCAGCGTGCGGCAGCCGTCCTGCTGCTGGTCGCCGCCGGCCCCCTGCTGGCGCTCTTCGCCCGGCCGGTGGCGGATTATGCGGCGCGCGCCGCCGCCCAGTTGCATGCTCCCGGCGCCTATGTCGACGGCGTGCTGGGTGCAGACAAGCATTCCATCGCACGGGAGACCCGGCCATGACGCGCATTTTTCCTCGCCCGGCCCTGTCCGCGGCGATCTTCCTGCTGTGGGCCGCGCTCGCCAATGCCGCATCATTCGGCACGCTGTTGCCGGGCGCCTTGCTGGCGCTGGCGCTGCCTTTCATCACGCGGCCCTTCTGGCCCGACGCGCCGCGCCTCGCTCGCCCCGGCACGGCATTGCTGCTCGTAGCGCGGGTGGCCGTGGACATCGTTGTCGCCAACGGGGCCGTGGCGCGCCGCGTCATCGGCCCAGTTGGCCGTCTCAAACCGGCCTTTGTCGAGGTGCCGCTGGATCTGCGCGACCCCTTTGTCGCCACCATTCTCGCCAGTATCGTGTCGCTCACGCCGGGCACCGTGTCCATCGATGTCGATCAGGCGCGCTGGGTGCTCAGCCTGCATGCGCTCGACGCACCCGATCCCGCCGCCCTGATCCGGGAAATCAAGCAGCGCTACGAGGCGCCGCTCAAGGATATCTTCGCATGTTGACGCTCGCCATCGAAACCGGTTTCGTGCTCATCGGGCTGGCCATGGCCCTCAATCTCTGGCGCCTGGTACGCGGGCCGGACGCCACCGACCGCATTCTGGCGCTGGACACCCTGAACATCAACGCCATCGCGCTGCTGGTCCTGTTCGGCATTCGCGCCGACAGCAGCGCCTATTTCGAGGCGGCGCTGATCCTGGCCGCCATGGGCTTCGTCGGCACCGTGGCGCTGTGCAAATTCCTGTTGCGCGGAGACATCATCGAATGAGCGCCGCCACCGAATTCATTGTTTCCGCCTTGATCCTGCTGGGTGCTGTATTCGCCCTGCTGGGTTCGATAGGGCTGGCCCGCCTGCCGGATTTCTTCACCCGCCTGCACGGCCCCACCAAGGCCACCACTTTGGGAGTAGGCGCCATGGTGCTGGCTTCGGCCATCTATTTCACCGCCACTCAGCCCGGCTGGAGCCTGCACGAGATTGCGGTGATGATGTTCCTCTTCATTACCGCGCCGGTGACCGCCCATTTGCTGTCCAAGGCGGCGCTGCATCGGCGCGTGGCAGAACATGACAAGGATGTTGGCGACACCGATAAATAAAGGGGGGGCTGGCATGACCGTCTTAACCATCAACACCGGCAGCTCCTCGGTACGCCTCGCGGCGTTTGCACCCGATGGGGCGGGACTGCGCGCCTGCGGCGCGGAGCGCTACGACCTCGGCGTTGCTACACCCGGTGAGCTGCTGACCGCCTTTGTAAAGCGGCATCTACCCGCACCGCCGCGACTGGTGGCACACCGCGTGGTGCACGGCGGCGCGCGCCTGACGGCCACGCGCAGGATAGACGCCGCGGTCGAGGCCGAAATCGGGCGAATTGCGCCACTCGCGCCGCTGCACAACCCGGCAGCGCTCGCCTGGGTGAGGGCGTGCCGCGAGGCGTTGGGCGCGGACGTGCCGCAGGTGGCGGTGTTCGACACGGCCTTTTATGCGCACCTGCCGGAGGTGGCGGCGACCTATGCGTTGCCGCATGAACTCAGTGCGCGGCATGAGTTGCGGCGCTACGGTTTTCACGGGCTCGCCCACCAGGCGCTTTTGTCGCGCTGGCGCGCCCTGCGCCCGGACGTTGCGGACGGCGGCCGGGTCATCTCGTTCCAGCTCGGTGCCGGTTGCTCGGCGACGGCGATCGACCGCGGCCGGCCGTTGGATACCTCGATGGGATTCTCGCCGCTCGAGGGGCTGGTGATGGCTACGCGCTGTGGCGATCTCGATCCGGGGCTCGTCACCTTTCTGCAGCGCGCCGAAGGCCTGAGCGCCGCAGATATGGAGCGGCTGCTCAACGAAAGTTCCGGGCTTCGCGGTGTTTCGGGGATAAGCGGCGACATGCGCACACTGCTCGCTGCGGATGATCCACGCGCGCGCCTGGCGGTGCAACTATACTGTTATCGTGCGCGCAAATACCTCGGCGCATATCTGGCGGTGCTGGGTGGCGCGGACGCCATCCTGTTCGGCGGCGGGGTCGGCGAGAATTCCGCCGCCGTGCGCGCCGCGATACTCGATGGCCTGGACTGGGCCGGGATTCACCTCGATGCCGCCGCCAACGCCGCCGCCTCCGGTCGCGAAGGCCGCATCAGCCAAGCGGACAGCCGCACCGAGGTGTGGGTGATACCGGTAGACGAGTCGCGCATTCTCGCCCAGGAGGCGCTCAATGCCATGACCTCATAAGCAAGGAGAAACACCATGAAAGCGAAGGCCACGAGAATGAATACCCAGACAGGCACAAGCGAATCATCCGCAGCGCCAACCGGGGAGCTCGCGCTGCTCGACGCCTGGTGGCGCGCGGCCAATTACCTCTCGGTGGGTCAAATCTACCTGCTCGACAATCCGCTGCTCGCGACCCCGCTCAAACCCGAGCACATCAAACCGAGGCTGCTCGGCCACTGGGGAACGACACCGGGGCTCAACTTCATCTACGCGCACTTGAACCGCGTCATCAACAAGTACGACCTCGACGTGCTCTACATCGCGGGTCCCGGCCACGGCGGGCCGGCGCTGGTCGCCAACACCTGGCTGGAGGGCAGTTACAGCGAGTTCTACCCGAACGTCGCGCGCGATGCAGAGGGCATGCAGCGGCTGTTCAAGCAGTTTTCGTTTCCCGGCGGAGTGGGCAGCCACGTCACCGCCGAAACTCCCGGATCGATACACGAGGGCGGCGAACTCGGCTACGCGCTGTCGCACGCCTTCGGCGCCGCGTTCGACAATCCCGGCCTGATCGTCGCCTGCGTTATCGGCGACGGCGAGGCCGAGACCGGGCCGCTCGCCGCCGCCTGGCACTCGAATAAATTTCTCAATCCGGCCAGCGACGGCGCGGTGCTGCCGATCCTGCATCTCAACGGCTACAAGATCGCCAACCCCACGGTACTGGCGCGCATTCCGCACGCGGAACTCGAAGCGCTGCTGGTGGGCTATGGTTACAAGCCATACTTCGTCGAGGGCTCGGAACCCGAAGCCATGCATCGCCGGATGGCGGAAATTTTGGATACAGTTATCGATGAAATACACGCGATCCAGCGCGCGGCGCGCAGCAACGGCGAACGCGCACGCTGGCCGATGATCGTGCTGCGCAGCCCCAAGGGCTGGACCGGGCCGAAGGAAGTCGACGGCAAAAAGACCGAGGACTACTGGCGCTCGCACCAGGTGCCGTTCGCGGATACCGGCAACCCGGAACACCTGAAGCTGCTCGAACAATGGCTGAAGAGTTACCGGCCAGACGAATTGTTCGACGCGCACGGCGCGCCGCGCCCGGAAATCGCGGCACTCGCGCCGCACGGCGCGCGCCGCATGGGCTCCAATCCGCACGCCAACGGCGGCGCGCTGCTGCGGGATTTGCGCATGCCGGATTTCCGCGCCTACGCTGTCGATGTGGCGCAGCCGGGCGCTGTGGCCGCCGAGGCGACGCGGGTGATGGGCGGGCTGTTGCGCGATGTGATGAGGCTCAATATGGACTCGCGCAACTTCCGCATCGTCGGCCCGGACGAGACCGCCTCGAACCGCCTCGGCGCACTGTTCGAGGTGACCGGGCGCACCTGGCTTGCCGGGCGCTTGCCGGAGGACGATCATCTGGCGCCGGACGGACGGGTGATGGAAATCCTCTCCGAACACACCTGCCAGGGCTGGCTCGAGGGCTATCTGCTCACCGGCCGGCACGGCCTGTTCTCCTGCTACGAGGCGTTCATCCACATCGTGGACTCGATGTTCAACCAGCACGCCAAATGGCTCAAGGTGTGCAACGACATCCCGTGGCGGCGCCCGATCGCCTCGCTCAATTACCTGCTCACCTCGCATGTCTGGCGCCAGGACCACAACGGCTTCTCGCATCAGGACCCGGGCTTCATCGACCACGTGGTGAACAAGAAGGCCGACGTCATCCGCGTGTATCTGCCGCCGGATGCGAACACGCTGCTGGTCGTCACCGACCGCTGCCTGCGCTCGCACAACCTCGTCAACGTGATCGTCGCAGGCAAACAGATGCAGGCGCAGTGGCTCGACATGGATGCCGCCATCAAGCACTGCGCCGCAGGCATCGGCATCTTCGAATGGGCGAGCAGCGATCAGGACGGCGAACCGGACGTAGTGATGGCCTGCGCCGGCGATGTGCCGACACTCGAAACGCTCGCTGCCGTGGGCTTGCTGCGCCAGCATCTGCCGGAGCTCAAGGTGCGGGTGGTCAACGTCGTGGATCTGATGACGCTGCAACATAAGGAAGAGCACCCGCACGGGCTCTCCGACCGCGACTTCGACACGCGGTTCACCACCGACAAGCCGGTCATTTTCGCCTACCACGGCTATCCGTGGCTGATCCACCGCCTCACCTACCGGCGCACCAACCACAAAAACCTGCACGTGCGCGGCTACAAGGAGGAAGGCACGACCACCACGCCGTTCGACATGGCGGTGCTCAACGACATTGACCGTTTCCATCTGGTCTCGGACGTGATTGACCGCGTGACCGCGCTTGGCTACAAGGCCGCGCATCTCAAGCAATTGGTGCGCGACAAGCTCACCGAGCATTGGCATTACATCCGCGCGCATGGGCAGGACATGCCGGAAATCATCGGGTGGCAATGGCCGCAGGAGCACAAAGGGAAGGCTTAATGGCATCCAATCGTCTGCGTGAACCCGGCCAAGACATGTGGCTCGGACTGAAGTTTTTTTTATAATGCAGAGGCAAGCATGACCCAGCAACCCTGGCACCAACTCCCGGCGGACGAAGCACTTGCCGCACAGAAAACAACGCCCGACGGGCTGACTGCCGAAGAGGCCGCACGCCGCCTCGCCGATCACGGCCCCAACCGGCTGACGCCACCTTCGCGGCGCGGGCCGCTGCTGCGCTTCCTGCTGCAATTCCACAACGTGCTGATATATGTGCTGCTGGCCGCCGCAGTCGTTACCGCCTTGCTCGCGCATTGGGTGGATACGGCGGTGATCGTCGGCGTGGTGGTCATCAACGCCCTCATCGGCTTCATCCAGGAAGGTAAGGCGGAACAGGCGATGGAGGCGATCCGCCGCATGCTGTCACCCGAGGCCACCGTGCTGCGCGACGGCAAGCGCGTGGTGGTGGAGGCAGAGTCGCTGGTACCCGGCGACATCGTGTTGCTGCAATCCGGCGACAAGGTGCCTGCCGACCTGCGCCTGCTGAAAGTGAAGAACCTGCGCATCGAGGAAGCCGCGCTGACCGGCGAATCCACTGCCGTCGAAAAGAATGTTGCAGCCGTGGAAAAACATGCCGTGCTCGGCGACCGCACCTGCATGGCCTATTCCAGCACGCTGGTGGTATACGGACAGGGTAGCGGCGTGGTGGTGGCGACCGCCGACGACACCGAGATCGGGCGCATCAGCGCGATGCTGCAAGAGGTACAGACATTGACCACGCCGCTGTTGCGCCAGATGGAAACCTTCGGGCGCTGGCTGACCGTCGCCATCATGGCTCTGGCCGCGCTCACCTTCCTGTTCGGCTGGCTGGTGCACAACTTCGGCCTCGGCGACATGTTCCTCGCCGCGGTGAGCATGGCGGTGGCAGCGATCCCGGAAGGACTGCCCGCCGTGATGACCATCACGCTGGCGCTCGGCGTGCAGCGCATGGCGAAGCGCAGCGCCATCGTGCGACGCCTGCCCGCAGTGGAGTCGCTGGGTTCGGTTACCACCATCTGCTCCGACAAGACCGGCACGCTGACCAAAAATGAGATGACGGTGCAGCGTGTCATCACCGCCGCGCAGGTGTTCGAAGTCAGCGGCAGCGGCTATGCGCCGCACGGCGGATTTGCCATCGCTGGTAAGGAGGCGGACCTTGCTGAACATGCAGATGTGCTCGACTTGTTCCGCGCCGGCCTGCTGTGCAACGATGCCGCACTGCATGAGAGCGAAGGGCAATGGCACATCGCGGGTGACCCGACTGAAGGCGCACTGATTCCGCTGGCTTTGAAGGCCGGGATGGACGCGGAATTTGAGCATGGCGAACTGCCGCGCACCGATCACATCCCGTTCGAGTCGGAGCATCGTTTCATGGCGACGCTGCATCATGACCATGCCGGACACGCTTTCATCTTCGTTAAAGGCGCGGTCGAGCAGGTGCTGGCGATGTGCCATCAGCAGCGCGGCGTGGGCGAAGACGTGGCGTTGGATCTGCCTTACTGGCACGGAATGATGGAAGAGACCGGTGCGCTCGGTCAGCGCGTGCTGGCGCTGGCGATGAAGGCGGTCGATCACGGCCAGCGCGAACTGAATTTCGCCGACATGGAGGGCGGTTATACGCTGCTCGGCATGGTCGGCATCAGCGACCCGCCACGCGAGGAAGCCATCGCCGCCGTGCGCGACTGCGTTGCTGCGGGCATCCGCGTCAAGATGATTACCGGTGATCATGCCGACACGGCGAGCGCGATCGCCGTGCAACTGGGCATCGGCAACGGCCATGCGCTCACCGGCAGCGAGCTGGATGAAATGGACGACGAGGCGTTGCGCAATGCGGTGCGCGAGGTGGACGTGTTCGCACGCGCCAGCCCCGAGCATAAATTGAGATTGGTCACCGCGTTGCAGGCCAACGGCGAGATCGTCGCGATGACCGGCGACGGCGTGAACGACGCGCCCGCGCTGAAGCGCGCCGACATCGGCGTGGCGATGGGCATGAAAGGCACCGAAGTCGCGAAGGAGGCGGCGGAAATGGTGCTGGCCGACGACAACTTCGCCACCATCGCGCACGCGGTCGAGGAAGGCCGCACCATCTACGACAACATCAAGAAAGCCATCGTGTTCATCATGCCGACCAACGGTGGACAGGCCGGCATCGTGCTGATCGCGATCCTGTTCGGCATGGTGCTGCCGATGACGCCGGTGCAGATACTGTGGGTGAACATGGTCAGCGCCGTCACGCTGGCGCTGGCGCTGTCATTCGAAAAAGCCGAGCCGGACGTGATGCGCCGCGCGCCGCGCGCCGCGAACGAGCCCATCTTGTCCGGTTTCATGATCTGGCGCATCGGCTTTGTCTCGGTGTTGCTCGCGCTCGGGTCGATTGCGCTGTTTCAGTGGGAAATGGCGCGTACCGATAGCCTCGATGCTGCGCGCACCGTGGCGGTGAACGCGCTGGTGATGGGCGAGATATTCTATCTATTCAATTGCCGCTACCTGCTCGCGCCGGTGCGTAACTGGCAGGACTTCACCGGCAATCCCTACGTGCTGCTCAGCATCGCGGTGTTGGTCGTGCTCCAGACAGGTTTTACCTGCCTGCCGTTCATGCAGAAGCTGTTCGGTGTGGCCGCCTTGGATGCGACGGCCTGGAGCTTGGTCCTCGGCTTCGGCGTGCTGCTGTTCGTCGCGGTCGAACTGGAAAAACTGGCGATACGAATGCTGGGTAAGCGCCGAACTGACGCTGGATGAGGAGGCGCGGAATGGAACCTGAACATGACAGCATGAAAACCGCCTCTGTACCGCCAGCGCCGGACAGCGCGGCTGGCCGGGGTGCCCATGCCGCCCGCTATGTGCTGATCGGCTTCTTTACCGTCGCGCCGCTGTGGGTCACCTGGCTGGTGTTCGATTTCCTGCTCGGTATCCTTGCCGACGTGGGCACGCCGCTGTTGCGGGCGGCTGGCCGTGCCATGCATCCGTTTTCGGAAACGCTGTCCGGCTGGTTGCTCGATTCCGTCTTCCAGAAATTGATCGCCATCCTGCTCACGCTGGGCGCGCTGTACGCCATCGGCCTGTTCGCTTCGCTGGTGCTGGGCAAGAAATTGCTCGCAAAGTTCGAGGCGATGCTTGAGCGGCTGCCGCTGGTGCAAACCATTTACGGCGGCACCAAACGCTTTCTCGCCACCTTGCGCCAGCCGCCGGTGTCCGGCCAGCGCGTGGTGCTGATCAGTTTCCCCTCGCCGGAAATGAAGGCGGTGGGCTTTGTCACCAAGGTGATGCGCGACGAAACCAGCGGGCGCGAACTCGCCGCAGTGTATGTGCCGACCTCACCCAACCCGACTTCCGGCTATATCGAGATCGTCCCGCTCGAAGACGTGGTGCAGACCGACTGGACGATGGAAGAGGCGATGAGTTTTGTCATGACCGGCGGCACCAACGCGCCGGACAGCATCCGCTGCACCCGCACACACAGACGGACGATACAAACAGCGATTGACGCACCGCCGGTCTGTACACACAATCGGTACGTGCTTTTTTATAAGCGGAGGTTTGTCATGCGTTACATCCATATCGCGATCATCGTGCCGGCGCTAATCCGGACGCTAATCCAAGGGGCAAAGAAGCACCCGCAATGAACCCTGGCCACGACCGAAAATTTCGCCGCACAGCTCACGCCGCCCTGCAACGCGGCCTGCTGTTTTCCCTGCTCTGGTGGGTGCTGGCGGAGGGTCGCGGCGATCAGTGGGGAGTGGGGGTGGCGGGTGTCGCCCTCGCCGTGACGGCCAGCCTGTTGCTGTGGCCGCCGGGACAGACCCGTTTCTCTCTCGCCGGTCTGCTGGCCTTTGCCGCATTCTTCCTCGTCCAGTCGGTCAAGGGCGGCGTGCAGGTCGCGCGCATCGCGCTGCATCCGCGCCTGACGCTCGCCCCGGCACTGCTGCAATTGCCGCTGACCCTGCCGCCCGGACTGGCGCGCGTGGTGCTGGTCAACACCCTGAACCTGCTGCCCGGCACCGTCTGCCTGCGCATCGAGCGGGACACTTTGCACCTGCACACATTGAATGAACACTGGCCGGTGGCACAGGAGGTGCGCACCGTCGAGTCACGCATCGCGCGCATGCTGGAGATCGCGACATGACCGGACTGGAGTGGCCGCTCGCCCTGTTCCTGCTGGCGAATCTGCTGGCGGCGCTGGTGCGCGCAACGCGCGGCCCCACGGCGGCAGATCGCATGCTGGCGGCGCTGCTGTTCGGTGCGACCGGCGTTGGTGTCCTGCTGCTGCTGGGCTATGCGGAAGGCAAGCCCGCCCTGGTAGATGCGGCGCTCACCCTGGCCTTGCTCGCCGCCATCGCGGGCGTGGCCTTTGCGCGGCGGGCATGGACGGCGGTCGGAGGACGGCATGACCACGCTGAGTGAAATCATCAGCGCCGTATTGTTGCTGGCCGGCGCCGTTTTCTACCTGGCGGGGACGCTGGGTATTTTGCGCTTTCCGGATGTTTATACACGCTTGCACGCCCTGACCAAGGCAGACAACCTGGGTCTTGGCTGCGTCGCGCTGGGGCTGGCTTTGCAGGCCGACAGTCTGGCAGCCGCGCTGAAACTGCTGCTGATCTGGCTCTTCGCACTGGCGGCGAGCGCGACGGTGAGTTACGTCATCGCGATGCGCGCCGATGCGCTCGGCATCGCGCCGTGGCGTAAGGACAAGCAATGACGGTTGCGCTGGCCTTTGATCTGCTGCTCGCCGCCGCGTTGCTGTGGAGCGCTTGGCGCGCGCTCGCCACCCCGGACATTTTCCGCGCCGTGATCCTGTTCATTGTTTTCGGCCTGTTGCTGACGCTGGCCTGGGCGCGTCTGGACGCGCCCGACATCGCACTGGCCGAGGCGGCCATCGGCGCCGGGCTTACCGGCGCGCTGCTGCTCGACGCAATCGGCGCGCTGCGCGGGAAAGGCCGACAATCATGAACCCAGATAATCCATTGGGCCGTCATTCCGTCGAAGGCCGGAATCCAGTCAAGAAAAATACTCCGCGTAGCGGACAAAACGAGCCGCTTGCGGCGAGTTTCGAGGGACGGCCAAACCTTGGTGTTGTCCCACTTGCGTGGGATGTTTTAATCATCTGGATACCGGCCTTCGCCGGTATGACGGCTTTTGGTCTAATGGATTATTTGGGATGAAGGCGACCGCCATCGTCATCGGCGCCGTTTTGTTCGCCGCTGCCCTGATCGCGGCGCTGCTCGACCTGCCGCCCCCAGTCATCCATCTGCCGGCCCTCGTTGACGCCAACCTGCCCGCCAGCGGGGTCGCGCATCCGGTCACCGCCGTGCTGCTCAACTTTCGCGGCTACGACACCCTGCTCGAAATCGGCGTGCTGTTACTGGCGCTGCTGGTCGTGCTGGCGCTAAGCACGCGCGACGGCGCGGGCGCAATCTCAGCGGCCGACCCCATGCTGCCCACCCTCGCCCGCCTTGCCGCGCCGCTGATGGTGCTGGTCGCCGTATATCTGCTGTGGGCCGGTGCGCACCAGCCCGGCGGCGCCTTCCAGGCCGGCGCAGTGCTGGCCGCCGCCGCCGTGTTGCTGCATCTGGCCGGGCTGTTGCCTGCATGGCGCGCGCCGAGCGCGCTTCTGCGCGGCGGGCTGGCCGCCGGCTTCGTCGTGTTTCTGGCTGTCGCCGCCGCGCTGCTGGCGCAGGGTGCGCTGCTGCGTTACCCGCCGCAACATGCCGGTACACTAATCCTGCTGATCGAGTCCGCCCTGACCCTCTCGCTGGGTCTGATCCTCGCCGGCCTGTTCCTGTTTCTATCCGGCGGCGAGGAGAGCGATTCGTGAATAGCGGGCTGATCTTCGCCGTCACCGGCGCCGTGCTGTTTGCCATGGGGAGTGCCGGCGTGCTGCTCATCGCGCACCTGCTGCGCCGCATCCTCGCCTTCAACCTGATGGGCAGCGGCGCGTTTCTCATCCTCGTCGGCCTGGCCCAGCGCGGCGGCACGCCCGACCCGGTGCCGCAGGCGATGGTGCTCACCGGCATCGTCGTCGCCGTCGCCGCGACCGCGCTGGCGCTGGCACTGCTGCGCAAACTGCATGCGCTGAACGGCCGCACCGAATTGCCCCAGGGCGAAGATGATTGATCCGCTGATCTGGCTGATCCTGCTGCCGCTGACCTGGGCCGCGCTGGCCTTTCTGATCGGGCCGGGGCGCGGCGCGCGCCTGGCCATTGCAGGCATCGCACTGCAATTGTCGTGCGCGCTGTTGCTGGCGCGCGGGCTGCTCGACCACGGCGCGCGCAGCCATGCCGTCGGCGGCTGGGGTGCGCCACTGGGCATCGATCTCGCGGCAGACGGGCTGTCCGCAGTGATGCTGTTGCTGGCACAGTGTGTCGCCCTGCCGCTGGCGCTGTACGCGCGCGCCTACTTTGCGCCGGACAAGGCGGAAGCGCGCTATTTCTGGCCGCTCGCCGGATTCCTGCTGGCCGGACTCAATGCGCTGTTTCTCTCCGCCGACCTGTTCAATCTCTACGTCACACTGGAATTGGTCGGACTGGCGGCGGTGGGGCTGGTGGCGGCGGGCGGCGGCGCGCCGCAAGTGGCGGCCGCGCTGCGTTATCTGTTTGCCACGCTGCTCGGCTCGGGCATGTATCTGCTCGGTGTGGCGCTGATTTACGGTGCCTACGGCACGGTATCACTGGCCACCCTCGAACCGCTGCTCAGCGCCGACGCGCCGCGCATCGTGTGGATGGCGGGCGGCCTGATGCTGGCCGGACTGCTGCTCAAGACCGCGCTATTCCCTTTCCATTACTGGCTGCCGCCCGCCCACGGCGGTGCCCCAGCGCCGGTGTCGGCATTGCTTTCGGCGCTGGTGGTGAAGGGCTCGTTCTATCTGATCCTGCGCCTGTGGCTGGGACCGTTTGCGCCGCTGGCGGGAGCGCTTGCCTGGCTGCCCATGCTGCTCGGCGCGGGCGCGATTTTCTGGGGCTCATGGCAGGCGATCCGCACGCCGCACCTGAAGATGCTAGTCGCCTGGTCAACCGTGGCGCAACTGGGTTACCTGTTCCTGATCTTCCCGCTGCTCGCGACGACCGGCGCGTTACAGGCCGGGGTGATGCAGGCGTTCGCGCACGGGCTGGCCAAGGCCGCGATGTTCCTGGCGGCCGGGGTGCTGATCAAGGCGACCGGGCAGGATGCGGTAGCCGGACTGGCCGGGGTGGCGCAGCGTCTGCCGCTGACCCTGTCCTCCTTCGGGCTGGCCGGCGTGACGCTGATGGGCCTGCCGCCGTCGGCCGGATTCCTCGCCAAGTGGTTGCTGATCGAGGCGGCGCTGGCGCAGGGCTACTGGTTCATCGCGCTGGTGGCGCTGGCCGGCGGCCTGCTGGCGGCGGTGTATGTGTTCCGCGTGCTGCACCAGGCTTTCTTGCTGGCACCGGCGGCCTCCGCAATCGCGGCGGTGCCGCGCACCCTGGAATGGACGACCTTCGCCCTCGCCGCGGCCAGCGTGGCCGTCGGCCTGCGCGGCGTGGAACTGGTCGAACTGCTCGGCGTCGGCGTCGCGGGAGCCGGCAGATGAACCGCAATGCCTTGCCGTCCCTCGCCGTCCCCGTCGCGTGGGTGCTCGCCTATCTGCTGCTGGTGACGGCGCCGCTGCTGGTCCTGCTCAGCGGGCCGATACCGGCGGGAGCGGGTTTCTGGTGGGACTTCTCCATGGCGCTGGGCTTCGCCGGGATGGCCATGCTCGGTGTGCAATTCGCGCTCACCGCACGCTTCCGCCGCGCCGCCGCGCCATTCGGCCTCGACATCATTTACCTCTTCCACCGCTATGCCGCGCTGATCGCCTTCGCCCTGGTGCTGGTCCACTTCCTGATCCTGCGCATCAATCACGTGGAGGCCCTGGGTGCCATCGATCCGCGCGTGGCGCCGTGGTACATGACAGCCGGGCGCGGGGCGCTGGTGCTGTTCGCGCTGATCATCGTCACCTCCCTGTGGCGCAAGCCGCTGCGCATCGAGTATGAGCGCTGGCGCCTGTGGCACGCTCTGCTCGCCACGATCGCCTTCCTCGCCGCAGTGGCGCACATCGAAGGCGTCGGCTATTACACCAGCGCGCCCTGGAAGCGCGCACTGTGGAGCATTTACACGCTGTCCTGGCTCGGTCTCATCGTCTACGTGCGCCTGGTCAAGCCGTGGCGCATGCAACGCAGCCCTTGGCGGGTAACCGAGCTACGCCCGGAACGCGGCAATGCCTGGACGCTGGCGCTGGCGCCGGAAGCTCACGCCGGCCTGCGCTTCGCCCCCGGACAGTTCGCCTGGCTGACCCTGCGCGACTCGCCGTTCCATGTCCGGGAACATCCGTTCTCGTTTTCCTCAAGCGCCGACAGCGGGCGCGTCGAGTTCACCATCAAGGCGCTGGGCGACTTCACCAGCACCATCAAGACCGTGCAGCCGGGCGAGATGGCGTATCTGGACGGCCCCTACGGCGTGTTCACCACCGACCGCCACCCGCGCGCAGCAGGCTTCGGCTTCATTGCCGGCGGCGTTGGAATCGCGCTGCCGTCGCCGGCAAGGGCAATCCGCGCTCCCCTCTCGATGGCGTTGGCGCCCGGCACGACACGGCGACGTTGCGCGACTGGACGCTCGCCTCCGGAAGCGCCGAGTCAGCGCTCTCGACGCGAGCCAGGGTCATGAAGGAGGACTATCGCGAACTGTCGCCCGCCGAGCTCGACGCCCTGATCGCCTATCTGCAAAGCCTGCGGCTGCCGGCGCATGATTCATCGGGCACGGACCGATCGAAATGACGCAGAACGAGCTGTTGCCGATGGCGGTCATCGCCTCCTCGCTGTTGCCGGGGCTGGTGATCTTCGCCCTGCCGGAAGCCTGGCACGGTGCCCGCACTACGCTCAATCTGCTGGCCGCCCTGACCAAGCTGGCACTGGTCGGCATCCTGCTCGCCGGCGTGCGGGCGGGCGAGGAATACGGCTTTTCCTATGCGGTGCTGCCGGGGCTCGATTTCGCTTTCAAAGTGGATGCGCTGGGACTGCTGTTCATCACGCTGTCGGCAGTGCTGTGGCTGTTCACCACGTTCTACGCCATCGGCTATCTGGAAGGATCGCCTCACCGCAGCCGCTTCTTCGGTTTCTTCAGTCTGTGCGTGACCGCCACCATGGGCATCGCCATGGCGGGCAACCTGTTTACCTTCTTCGTCTTCTACGAACTGCTGACGCTGGCCACCTTCCCGCTGGTGGTGCATCGCGGCACGCCGCAGGCGATGCGCGGCGGCACCATCTACCTCGCCTACACGCTGGGCGGCGGCGCGCTGCTGCTGGGCGGCACCGTCTGGCTGCACAGCCTGCTGGGACACACCGACTTCGCTCACGGCGGCGTGCTGGCGGCACTCGACAGCTCGGCACACTGGCAATTGCAGGCCATCTTCCTGCTGCTGATCGCCGGCGTCGGCGTCAAAGCCGCGCTGGTGCCGCTGCACGGCTGGCTGCCGCAGGCGATGGTGGCACCCGCGCCGGTGTCGGCGTTGCTGCATGCTGTGGCGGTGGTCAAGGCCGGTGCTTTCGGTATCGTGCGCATCGTGTATGAAATCTATGGCGTCGAGTTTGCACAGACGCTCGATCTCCTGATGCCGCTGGCCGTCGCCGCCGCGATCACCATCGTCTGGGGCAGTTTCCGCGCGCTGTTCCAGGACGACCTGAAGAAGCGGCTGGCCTATTCCACGATCAGCCAGGTGTCCTACATCGCGCTCGGCGTCGCCCTGTTCGGCCCCATTGGCACCATCGGCGGCCTGGTCCATCTGGTGCATCAGGGCGTGATGAAGATCACCCTGTTCTTCTGCGCTGGCAATTACGCCGAGACCCTGGGCGTGCACAAGGTGAGTGAGATGGACGGCGTGGGGAAACGCATGCCCTGGACCACCGTCGCCTTCAGCATGGCTGCCCTGGGCATGATCGGCATCCCGCCGCTGGCCGGCTTCATCAGCAAATGGTATCTCGGTCTGGGTGCGCTGGAGGCGGGCATGCCGTGGGTGCTAGCGGTGCTGGCGGTCTCCAGTCTGCTCAATGCCGCCTATTTCCTGCCCATCCTCTATCGCGCCTGGTTCCTGCCCCAGACTGCCGCCTGGCCGGAGGAACACATCCCCGTGCGCGAAGGTCGTGAGACCGCGCGCCTGCTGCTGTGGCCGCCGCTGGCCACCGCCGCCCTCACCTTCGCCCTCGGCCTGTTCGCGGCGAGCAGCGTGAGTCCACTGGAATGGGCCAAACTCATCGCCGACCGGGAGTACCTGACATGGACGCCCTGATGCTCCCGGCGCTGGCCTTGCCCTTGTTGCTGGCGCTGCTGGTGATGTGGCCGGCCAGCCGCCGCCATGCCGAATGGCTGGCACCGCTGTCGCCCCTGCCCGCGCTGCTGCTGGCGCTGGCCGCGCGCGACGGTCTCGTGGCGGATCTGCCCTGGCTGCTGCTGGGCAGCCGATTCATGCTGGACGAGACCGGGCGCCTGTTCCTCGGTTTCACCGCCGTGGTCTGGTTGTTGGCGGGCTGGTACGCGCGCGGCTATCTGGCGCACGACCCGCGCCGCCATGTGTTCTGGTGCTTCTATCTGGCCACGGCGGCGGGCAATCTCGGCGTCTGTATGGCGGGCGATGCGGCGAGTTTCTACCTGCTGTTCGCGCTGATGACTTTTGCCGCTTACGGCCTGGTGATCCACAGCGGCAGCGCCGAGGCGCGCCGCGCCGGGCGGGTATATCTGATCATGGCTGTACTGGGTGAGGCGGCACTGGTGGCGGGCATGCTGCTGGCCGTGCATGCGGCGTCCTCCCATTACCTGTCCGACCTTTCCGCCGTCGCGCCGCCCGCGGCGGCAATTCCGCTGCTGCTGCTCGGCTTCGGCATCAAGGTGGGGATGCCGATGCTGCATATGTGGCTGCCGCTCGCGCACCCGGTGGCGCCGGTGCCGGCCAGCGCGGTATTGTCCGGCGTGATGCTGAAGGCCGGCCTGCTTGGCTGGCTGCGCTTCCTGCCGCTTGGCGCTGCCGCCTTGCCGGAAGCCGGCACGCTGCTGCTGACGGCGGGTCTGCTGGCGATGTTCCTCGGCGTCGCGGCCGGCCTGTGCCAGCGCGAGCCAAAAGTACTGTTAGCCTATTCCAGCATCAGCCAGATGGGCTTCATGACGCTGGGCGTGGGGGCGGGGCTGCTGGCGCCGCAACTGTGGCCGGTGCTGTTGCCTGCGGTCGGGCTGTATGCCCTGCACCACGCCCTGGCCAAGAGCGCGCTGTTCCTCGGTGTCGGCGTAATCCAGACCGGCGCTGCCCGCCGTTGGGTGCTGGCCGGTATGGCCTTGCCGGCGTTGGCACTGGCTGGCGCGCCACTGACCAGCGGGCTGTTGGCCAAGACCGCATTGAAAGCCGGCCTGGCAGGTTTGCCTGCGCCGTGGGAAGGCCTGTTACCCGTGCTGCTGCCGCTGGCAGCGCTAGGCACCGCCCTGCTGATGGCGCGGCTGCTGTTTCTGCTACTGGCGCGCGCGCAGCCGCACGAAGGCAGCGGGATGGCTGCGCCTTGGGGGGTGCTCGTCGTATTGGGCGCACTGTTGCCCTGGGTTCAGCCTTCCGCCGACATCGCCACCTGGCCCGGCGGACTAGGGCCGATCCTGTTTGCCGTGGTGATTGCCGCGCTCGTCGCGCGCAACGTCAAGCGTGCGCCCGCGCTACCGCCCGGGGACATCCTGCTGTTCGTGGAACGCGGGCTGCAATACCTGCGCAAGTTTCTTGTCATCACTGCACGGAAAAATACCCCATGAAACTGAATAAGGCCTTGCTGCTGCCGAACATGAAGGCTGACATCTTGATGTACGAAGTCAAGCGCGGCAGTCGCGATCGCGTTCTGCTTCGCGAGTATTGAGCGGCGGCCATGGCTTGGCTCGACCGATTGCAATCCTGGATTCCTACCCGAGAAAAACTCGAAGCCAGTCGCTGGCTGCGTTGGCTCGCCCCCTGGCTGGGGCACCCAAAGCTTTGGCATTGGTCGAGACGAGGGGTCGCTTTAGGCGTCGCACTCGGCGTGTTCTTCGGCCTGCTGATCCCGGTGGCCCAGATTCCCTTGACGGCCACCGCAGCCATCGTGCTACGGGCCAACCTGCCCGCTGCGGCCGCCAGCACCCTGATCAGCAATCCCGTAACGTTTGGACCGCTTTACTATGCGGCCTACCGGCTGGGAAGCTGGGTGACGGGTGAAACCAGCCTGCCGCAGGAAGATGCTGAAACGGCACGGATGCCGGAGCCGGACAAGACGCTCTGGCAACGCGTTACTTCGCTAGGGAAGCCACTTTTGGTCGGATTGCTGATCATGGCCAGTCTGTGCGGGCTGGCGACCTATGCACTCATCGATCTGTTTTGGCGCTGGCGCACGGGTCAGCGTTAGCGAGGACGGAGGAGAGCAGGGGAGTGACCATCACATTTTGCTGGCAAAGTAGTGTTAACAACCCCTGTTTATGGAACAAAGGTGTCAGCAAGATGAACGGCGCCGGTCGGCTCAGCAATTCGACCTGGGTGGTCTCGTGCAGGCGCACCCCATGCAACCCTTCCTGTTCATCACCGGTCTCGGCGCACCTGCTGGCCAAGGCGGCGCTGCACCGGCAAGGCACGGAATACAATACAGAGGATAACGAAAGTAGTCTGCGCCCCATCTGCTCCAGCAAGGATGAACAACCGCAATGAGAGATTGGGCGACCATCGGAGGGTCGCTGGGTGGCTCGGTACCCATGGTGTACACTGGTCGCATCGGCTGCGCGAGTTTTTTCCGCAGCCCGAAAGGATTTCGGCGCAAAAAGCCGGGTAAAGTTTCATATCTGGCCAGACACCGGTTTGTGGTCCGCAGCCAAACTGATTGAGCGTTAACTTGGATCAAGTCAATACACTGCTCCTCCTGTCGGGCGCCCTGCTTTTCCTCGGCGTGCTGGCCAGCACGCTTTCCGCGCGGCTCGGGCTGCCTTTCCTGTTGATCTTTCTCGTCGTTGGCATGCTGGCAGGCGAGGACGGTCCCGGTGGCATCCACTTCGACGATTTCGGTGCGGCCTTTTTCGTCAGCAACCTGGCGCTGGCGATCATCCTGCTCGACGGCGGCCTGCGCACACGCATTTCCACTTTCCGCGTCGCGCTCTGGCCGGCGACCGCGCTGGCGACCTGGGGCGTAATCGGCACCGCCGCGCTGCTCGGCGCCTTCTGCTCCTGGCTGCTTGGCGTGGATTGGCGCTACGGGATGCTGATGGGCTCCATCGTCGGCTCCACCGACGCTGCCGCCGTGTTCAACCTGCTGCGCCACAGCGGCGTGCGCCTCAACGAGCGGGTCGGCGCGACGCTGGAAATCGAATCAGGCGCCAACGATCCGATGGCGATCCTGCTTGTCACCGTGCTGGTGGGCATCCTGGCCGGCACCGGGACAGCTACGCCCGGGGGCATCCTCGGGCAGCTCGTCATGCAGTTCGGCATCGGCACCGCGCTCGGCATCGGCGCCGGGCGGCTGCTCGCCGAGTTGTTGCGGCGCCTGCGCCTCGCCGAGGGGCTCTACGCATTGTTGATCGCTTCCGGCGGCTTGGCGGTGTTCGCTGCCGCCAACAAGCTTGGCGGCAGCGGCTTTCTCGCCATCTATCTTGCCGGCGTGATCGTCGGCAACCAGCACACGCGCGCCACCTCGCACGTGCTGCGGGTGATGGACGGCATCGCCTGGCTGGCGCAAGCCGGCATGTTCCTTATGTTGGGCCTGCTGGTGACGCCCTCGCACCTGGTCAAACATTTCTGGGAGGCGCTCGCCGTCGCGCTGTTCCTGACCTTCGTCGCTCGCCCATTGGTGGTCGCCGTCACGCTCAAGCCCCTGCGCTTTCCCGGTCGTGAAATCGCCTACATCTCCTGGGTGGGCCTGCGCGGCGCAGTGCCCATCGTGCTGGCCGTCTTCCCGGTGATGGCGGGCATTCCCGACTCGCGACTGCTGTTCGACGTCACCTTTGTCGTCGTGCTGTTCTCGCTGCTGGTGCAAGGTGCCACCGTGCCGTGGGCGGCGCGCCTGCTAAAGGTGGAAGTCCCCAAAACTGCCGAGCCGCTCGAATCGAAGGAAGTCTGGATCGGCCGCGAAACCGTGCTGGCGCTGGTCGCCTTCCGCGTCGAGACGCAGTCGCTCAGCATCGGCATGCTGCCCGGTTCGCTTACCGATCTGCGCGGCCGGCCGGTACGCTGCGCCGCGCTGGTGCGCCATCACCGCCCGTTGCCGGCGCCGAGCACCACGACGCTGGAGGAGGGAGACGAGGTCTGGCTGCTGGCCTCGCCGGACCAGGTTGAATATCTGACCCCACTGTTCGGGCGTCAGGAGCAAAGCGGCCATCTCGCGGTGCGCAATTTCTTCGGCGAGTTCGTTCTCGACGCCGATTCGTCGGCGGCGGCGCTTGCCGCCACCTATGATCTGACGCTTGATGCGGACGAAATCGGCAGCTCCATCGGCGAACTGTTGAGCAAACGGCTCGGCCACCGCCCGGTGGTGGGCGACCGTATCGGACTGGGCAATCTGGAACTGACGGTGCGCGCCGTGGCGGGCAATCAGGTCAGCTCGGTCGGACTCAAGATATCGAAAAGTCATTGAAATTCGCCGTGAAGGCGGAAAAAACGGCATGGCGCAAGCACGCGGCAGCGTGGTTGCGCTGAACCTTGCTCCAATTCACTGGAACCGGTCATGGGTGGGGCGACGCATGGGTACTAAATCGGCTAGACTTTCCCCATGAACGTGAGACAACTGGTTCTCTGGAAGCCCCGTGCCGCCATGCGTGGCATGATTTTCGCCGTGAGCGTCGGCTTGATCCTGCTGCTGGGATTTATCCACTACCAGTCCGGACTGGCCTACGATTTCCACGTCTTCTTCAGCCTGCCTGTACTGCTGGCAGCTTGGTTTCTGGGGCTCCGCCCTGCTCTGGGTGGCGCGCTACTGTCGGCTGCGGCGTGGTTCCTTGCCGACCGGGCGCTGGGCGGCGGCCAGCAGGATATCTTGCCACTGATATTCAACACGTTGACGCGCCTGACTATTTTCGTGGGAGAAGCGTGGTTGCTGGTGCAAATGCGGCGCGTGCTCGATCGCGAATCCCGCATGGCACGGGAAGATGCTCTGACCGGCCTGCCCAACCGCCGCGAGTTTTACGAGCAGGGACGCCGCGCACTGGCACAGGCGTTTCGCCAGCAATCGCCCTTTACCGCCGTATTCATCGACCTCGACAAATTCAAGCAGGTAAACGACGAACTCGGCCATGAAACCGGCGACGCGCTGCTGGTTTGCATCGCAGAAGGAATGCGCAAGCATATCCGCGCCAGCGATATCGCCGGACGGCTCGGCGGCGACGAGTTTGCGCTACTCCTTCCCGGCATGGATGCCACGGCGTCCAAAATCTATATCGAGGAGTTGCGCCAGCGCCTGCTCGGAGCGATGCGTGTTCACGGCTGGCCGGTCACCTTCAGCATCGGCGTTGCCAACTGCCGGCAGGCACCGGACGATCTCGACCGGCTGCTGACCGAAGCTGACAAACTGATGTACGAAGTCAAGGAAAATGGCAGGGATCGCATCCTGCAAAAAGAACTCAGCAAGGAGCCGAATTGAGCGGACTGGTCATCCTTGGCGGACTGGCGGGCGGGATCGGCCTGTTCCTGCTCGGCATGGGACTGATGACCGATGGCCTCAAGCTCGCCGCCGGACCGGCGCTGGAACGCATCCTCGCCCATTCCACCAAAACCCGCTTGCGCGGGCTGGCTTCTGGCGTGATGGTGACGGCCCTGGTGCAGTCTTCCAGCGCCGTGACGATGGCCGCCATCGGCTTCGTCAATGCCGGACTGCTCACGCTCGGGCAGTCGATGTGGGTGCTGTTCGGCGCCAACATCGGCACCACCATGACCGGCTGGCTGGTGGCGCTGGTCGGGCTGAAGTTCAAGATCGAAGTGCTGGCGCTGCCGCTGATCGGCATCGGCATGGCGCTACGCCTTTCCGGCGAAGGCAAACAGCGCGGCGCACTGGGGCAGGCGCTGGCGGGCTTCGGCGTGCTTTTCCTGGGTATCGACATGCTCAAGGAATCCTTTTCCGGTTTGTCGACGGATTTCACGCTGCCGAAAGGAGAGGGCGTCAAGGAAACCCTGGTGCAGGTGCTCATCGGCATTGCGCTCACCGTGCTGATGCAATCCTCCAGCGCCTCCCTGACCATCGCGCTGACCGCCGCTCAGGGCGGGCTGCTCACGGCTCAAGGCGCAGCCGCCGTAGTGATCGGTGCCAATATCGGCACCACGGTCACCGCGCTAATCGCCTCCATCGGCGCCACGTCCAATGCAAAGCGCGCCGCCGCCGCCCATATCCTGTTCAATCTCCTGACCGGTGCCGTGGCGCTGGCACTGCTGCCCTGGCTGGTATCAGCCATCGGCGCGGCAGGCGCAGCGCTGGAACTGGGCTCGGCGCCGGCTGCCAAGCTGGCCCTGTTCCACACCGCCTTCAACCTGCTCGGCGTGGTGCTGATCTGGCCCGTCGCCGACCGCATGGCCCGGTTTCTTGAAAAACGTTTCCGCGCCGCCGAGGAAGACGAGGCCAGTCCACGCTATCTGGACAGCAACGTCGCAGCGGTACCGGCGCTGGCGCTGGACGCCCTGGAGCGTGAAGTGCGGCGCATGGGCGGCATCGCCCTGCGCATGATGCGCGAAGCCGTGGCGGGCGCCCCCGCAAGCAACTTGGCGGCGGGCCAGCGGATTGTGGCGCGACTGAATCAAGCGGTGGCCGACTTCATTTCACGCATGAGCCAGGCCAGCATGTCGCATGACAGCGCCCAACGCCTGCCGCATATTCTGCGCGTGGCACGCTACTATGAGGCGGTGGCGGAACTGGCGGTGGAAACCGCCGCCGCAGCACGTGAATCGCCCCTGCCGGCGCTGATCGAAGCGGGCGGCAGCTTTCTCGATCAGGCAACGAGGCTGATTTCCCGTGTTGACCCGGAGGGGAAATTGGAACAGGTTGCCGACATCCAACCCTGCTTGCAAAGCATGGAAAGAGACTACCAGATGCTGAAGGCGGAATTGCTGGAGGCTGGCACGCAAGGCCGCCTGCCGGTGGCCGACATGGACGCGCGGCTGCGTGCTGCGAGTGCGTTGCGCCGCGCCCTGCAACAGGCGGCAAAAGCGGCGCAAATGCTTTCAGCGGGGACGCTTCCTGTCTCTGCCAGCCCTACCACAGGGGAAGAGACGCACGACGACGAGCCGCTGCGTGATTTCGATCAGAAGGCGCGGCCATGACCGAAATCCTGCACGCCACCTCCTTCGCAGAAATGGCCCTGCTGCTCGGCATCGCCGCCATTGCCGGCGCACTGGCGGTGCGCCTGCGCCAGCCGGTGCTGATCGCCTACATCGTGGTGGGAATCCTGGTGGGACCGGCGGGCTTCGAACTGGTGCGCTCGCACGACCAGATCGACCTGCTGGCCCAGATCGGCGTGGCAGTGCTGTTGTTCGTGGTGGGGCTGAAGCTGGACATTACCCATGTGCGCCATATCGGCCCGGTGGCCCTGGCCACCGGACTGGGCCAGCTCGGCTTCACCATCATCCTCGGATTCCTGATCATCCTCGCCCTGGGCAAGGAGATCGTCGAAGCCATCTACGTGGCGGTAGCGCTCACCTTTTCCAGCACCATCATCATCGTCAAGCTGCTCTCCGACAAGCGCGAGCTCGACTCCCTGCACGGACGCATCGCCGTGGGCTTCCTGATCGTGCAGGACATCGCCGTGGTGCTGGCCATGATGGCCATGAGCGCCCTGCGCGGAGCCGGCGACGCGGCGGCCTGGGAGGTGGCGGTTTCCCTGCTGGCGCGAGTCTCGGCTGCGGCAGTGCTGCTGTTCCTGTTGATGCGCTACATTCTGCCGCCGGTGGTACGTGCCATGGCGCGCTCCCAGGAGTTGCTGCTGATCTTCGCCATCGCCTGGGGCACGGGGCTGGCGGCGCTGGGGGAATGGGCCGGATTCTCCAAGGAAGCGGGCGCTTTTCTGGCGGGCTTCTCCCTGGCTTCCACTTCCTACCGCGAGGCGATTGGCGCACGACTGACCGGCATCCGCGATTTCCTGCTGCTGTTCTTCTTCATCGACCTGGGGTCGAAGCTGGATTTCACCACCCTGGGGGAAGAACTGTGGCCGGCGGCGGTGCTCTCGGCCTTCGTGCTCATCGGCAATCCCCTTATCGTCATGGCCATCATGGGATACATGGGCTACCGCAAGCGCACCGGCCTGCTGGCGGGACTCACCGTGGCCCAGATCAGCGAGTTTTCCATTGTTTTCGTAGCCATGGGCATTTCACTGGGCCATGTAGGCGTCCAGGCACTGGGGCTGACCACTTTGGTGGGCGTGGTCACCATCACCCTGTCCACCTACATGATCCTGTATTCCCAAGCCTTGTATGAACGGCTGGCCCCCTGGCTAAGTCCATTCGAACGCCTGCACCCCCACCGCGAACTGGCGGTGGAGCGGCATCCATCCCCGGTGGAACGGCCCAATGTCGTGGTGTTCGGCGTAGGCCGCTATGGCGAACACCTGGCCAGGCGCCTGAAAGAGGCGGGATTCTCGGTGCTGGGCGTGGATTTCGATCCGGAGGTGGTGCGGCATTTGCGCCGCCAGGGCATGGCAGTGCGTTTCGGCGACGGCCAGGACCCCGATTTTGTCGATGGCCTGCCGCTGGAGGGGGTACCTTGGGCGGTGAGCACCCTGCCTGACCTGGAGTCAAATTGCGTTCTGTTGCATGCTCTGAAGGAACGTCGTTTCGCCGGCGGGATCGCCATCGTGGCGCGCGACGAAGCGCAGGGCGCCGCACTCAAGCGGGCGGGCGCGCCCACCGTGCTGTACCCGCTGCGCGATGCCGTGGAATTCACCGTGGAACACCTATCCTCACTGATAAGAAAGGACTCTGCATGAAACCCCTGACCCGCATACTCGTCGCCACCGACCTCTCCGCACCGGCTCGCCATGCCGTGGGCCGCGCCTTCCGCGTGGCGGCCGAGACCGGTGCCGATCTGACCCTGACCCACGTGGTCAGCCAGAGCGCCCTGGACAACCTGGCCCGATTGTTCGGCACCCAGGCCGTTCCCGTGGAACAACGCATCCTGGATGCGGCGCGCGACGAACTTTCGCGATTGGTGTCGGATTACAGCCGGATATACGGCATCTCTTCTAATATAACCCTGGCTACCGGGACGGTATTGCGCGAAATCCTGGACCAGGCCGACGCCATCGATGCCAGCCTCCTGGTGCTGGGCGCACGCGGCGAGGACTACCTGCGTCCCATGCTGCTGGGCACCACTTCGGAGCGCCTGCTGCGCCGCACCTTGCGCCCGATGCTGGTGGTCAAGCAGACCCCCCATGAAACCTATCGCCGTGCGCTGGTGCCGGTGGACTTTTCTCCCTGGTCGCATGCCGCGCTCAGACTGGTGCGTGCGATGGCGCCAAAGGCCGAACTGGTCCTGTTGCACGCCTTCGAGGCGCCTTTCGAGTCCAAACTGCAATTCGCCGGCGTCGATGAAGAAACCATCGGGCTTTACCGGATATCCGCCAGGCAGGAAGCGCTGAGCCAGTTGCAATTGCTCGTCGCCGAAGCCGGCTTGAAGCCCGGGGAGGTGAGCCTGAGCGTGCACCACGGCAACGCCTCGCGCATCATCCTGACCCAGGAACAGGAACAGGACTGCGATCTCATCGTCATGGGAAAGCACGGGCAAGGGGTGCTGGAGGAATTACTGCTGGGCAGCGTGACCAAGCACGTTCTGTCGGAATCTGCCAGCGATGTGCTGGTTGTCGGCCGCCCGGCGGTTACGGCGCCATGAAAACACGTTGCTGCCGGGGGTTGTGGGCTGTGGTTATTCGCCTTCAGATTTGCTGCTTGTTGCGTCGGTTAACAGGGCTTTGAGTCCGACGTAGGGTTTCTCTTCCTCCAATTCCGGAACGGGGGCAGGGCTTAGCCGAGCCAGTTCAATTTCCAGTTCGCTGACGCGCCGTTCAAGTACGGCCTTTTCTTCTTCCAGGCCAGCAAGCTGACGGCGCAGGCGGGATGCGTTCCATTGGCCCCTGATCACGGTAGGCGACGAGAACAAGGCCGCGATGATGGCGCCCAGGCCAAGGGCAAGCAGCAATACCATGGCGAGGGAACTGTCGAAACTCCAGACGGCGAAGGTCACCGTCACCGGCACGTTGTTCTGCAGAGCAAACGTGACCGAGCCAATGGCAAAAATAATCCCGAAGATCAGCATGAGCTGCATGGTTTACTCCTATTGTTGATCTGTTGGAAGATTCATGAGGTTGCCGCAAGGGTGCCCCGCTCGATGTTTGGGGGACTCAATCGAAATGAAAAGTATAGAGCACGTCCAGGGCGTTATCATAACCCGCCCGGGTGACGATAGATACGTTGGGCGTCAGGGAGTAGGTCAGTTTGATGGTGCCTGCCACTGCCGTCAGCCCTTGTTCATAGCTGAGAAAGGCCCGCGACGATAGGCGCTTGCCGGCGGTGATGATCTGGCTGGTCAGGGGGTCGCCATTCTGTGTCTGGCTCAGGGATAGCTCGTCCACTCCAAGTGCTTGGGCAAGCTGGCCGGTGATGCTGCCCGATTGCCCGCCCAGGATGCTACCGGCTGCCGTGAGCAATAGCGAGGTGTCGGTACCGTCCGCATCGGGCGCTCGTCCGAGCACGATCCAGGAGAGTTTTTCCGAGTCCGGTACGTTGGGCGTGGATACCAACCGCACCACTGGCCGGCGCACGGTGCCCGTCACCATCACGCCAGCCTCTACCGGCAGGTTCTTGCGCAGGGCCAGCACGTTCAGCCCCGGATTGTCGAGCGAGCCCTGGAAGTTCACGATGCCGCGTTCCACCGCCAGATTCTGGCCGTAAGCCCGGAAAGTGGCGTCGCGGGTGGCGATGCTGCCAGTAGCACGAAGGGGCTGTGCGGGTGCTCCAAGCAGGCGGAGCTGCCCGGCCAGACGCGCTTCCAGGCCGGAAGCGCGCAGGTAAAACTGTTCGCCCAGATCCAGGACGGCATCTACGGCGATGCGCAAAACCTGGCGGGCGGAGGTTTGCCGCCCGGCGATCACCACGTCGTCGGCCAAACGCGGCCGGCCCGCAGCAGGCTGAGACAACAGGCCCGCGTCAGCGGTGATTTTGCCGCCCAGAGTGAGCGTGTCCTGATCGAAGCTGATGCGGCCTTGCCCGGAGGCGATAATCCAGCGATCCGTACGCTGCGCCAGGGGCAGGCGGCGGGCGCTCAGTTCCAGGTTGCCGCGTTTGCCGCGCGGATCAATCATGCCGGATAGCGTAATGCTGCCCGGCTCCCGTGCAAGTTTCAACCCGGCCAGCAAACGGTCCCGGGGCGGGGCATCGTGCGGGGCAACAAAACTCAGCTGGTCGATGTAGAGGCGTGTCTGGTCGAGGCGTGCCGCCAGCCGTCCCTGCTGCAGCCGAACCCCCTGATCCAGCAAGGCCAGCGCCAGATCGTCGCCGCTTAACTGCCCGCGCAGATGAGGTTCGCCGAAGGTGCCCGTCACGTCCGCCGCCAGGGCCAATCGGCCGCTGCTCTTGATATTGTCATCCCAGGCAGGCCCGATCCAGGAGAGGTCGGCCACATCGATGCGAATCTTCCCGCTGAGGGGCGCTTCAGGCAGCACGTTCCAGCCTGCGCCGCTTCGATTCAGGGGCAGGGCGATGCTGGCGCGCCAGCCGCCGAGGCGTGTGCCGCGTGCCGTCAGTTCGGCGGTCAAGCGGCTATCGGTGGCGTGAGCGTCAAGCTGCAAATCCTGCAAGCCCAAGGGGATCGGTTGGTCGCCAGGCAATATCCAGTCTCCGCTTTCGCGCCTTATCCGGAGCTCGCCTGCCAGGCTTGGGGCGGCAGAAATATCCCATTCCCCGGCCAGGCGCAGGGCATCCTGCGCTTCGCCTGCGACACCGCCGGGGCGCAGGCCGATGCCGCTGAAACTGCCCCGGCTGTTCCAGTTCCTGGGCGTCCATTCGGTGCTGGCGAGTTGTGCCCGGCCACCTGCTACGGCAAATTCGGCCTTTCCCAGCGAGATCCGTTCCCGACCCAGCGCGACAGGCGTAGCGGCGAGCATGCGGAAGGGAATCTGACCGCTGGCCGAGATATCCGCCAGTACGCCACGCCATTCAACATTACGCCAGCCCTGCGCCGGATCAGTGAGCCCTCCGGAGGCATGTAAAGCCAAGCTCATGTCGTTGCCGAGACGGGCTTGTACACTCAATTCATGGCGCGAGCGACTGCCCTGGACGGCAAGCGCCAGGCTTTGCACCAGCAGTTCCGATTTTTTTCGGTAGCCGGCCGCCGCCACTTTGAAATTCAGCGCTTCGCCATGCAGGCTGCCGCCGGCATTGAGGCTGGCCAGACGATGGCCGCCGGGCAGTGCGAGGTGATTTCCTTTCATCTCGAAAACCATATCCGGTTTTGACAGGCTGCCCGCCAGCGTGGCGTGGGCGTTGAATGCGCCAGCGAATCCGGACCCGAACTGCGCCAGCACCGGCGCGGCGATTTCCAACTCAAGCCGTTCTCCCGGGAAGCCGAAAGCGCCCCGCGCATCAAGTCGGTTGTCGCCCAGCAGCAGGCCGGCTTCGCCCCTGACCTGGCGCATGCCGCTGAAGCCGATCCGGCCACTGCCACTCACGGGCCGCCCAGCCAGCTGGCTGTTGCCGATGGTGTAACGCAGCGTGCCGCTGGTTTGTGGTGCCAGCGCGCCAGCGAATTCGAGCCTGGCATTCAAATCCGATCGTGGCGCCTGCAGGAAAGCGGAAAGATCGAAATGCTGGAGTTCGCCCTTGAAGGCAAAGGCCCGCCCTGCGTCGAGTCCCAGCCGACCCTGGCCGGTGAGCACCGCCCGGCCGCGAGCAAGGCGCAGGCTGTCCAGGGTCAGGATATCGTCCGCCCGCGTCAGGCGAGCGTCCAGAAGCAGCGTGCCGGCAGCGAGAGAGATCACGCCCTGCTGAGCTTTAACATCGCCGCTCAGCGTTGCCTTGCCATCGAGGCGGGCCTGGCGCAGCCGCGTATCCAGCGCCGCCGGATCGAGGCGGCTGATGGTCAGGTTAGCCGCGCCGGTTGCCGGTTTAAATTGCCAGGCAAAGTGCCCGGCGATACGGCCACCACCGGCCAGGATCAGGTTCATCGCATCGAACTGGACATTGTCGGCGGAGATCGTCGCGCGAGCGTGGGCTTCAAGCAGGGGCAGTCCATCGCGATCGAGGGGCGCGGGCGCGCTATTTTTCACGGTCACGTTTCCTTCAAGCTTGCCGGCGGCATTCTGGCGCAGTTCCGCTTGCAGGGCGAGGCTGGCCTGCGGCGCATCGGGCGAGAAGGCATGCGGATCGAGGCCTTTCACCGAGAGGGCCAGCGCGGCGAGCGGAAAAGCGGCGAATGGCTGCAACTGCGCCTCGCCCTGCCCGCTCAGCCCCGCGCCGCTGCCCTGCGCTTTCAGGGTGAAATATTCCAGCTTGCCGCTGGCGCTGGCGGCAATGCGCGCTTGCGGCGAGCCGTGTCCGGCGAGAGCGGCTTGGGCTTGCAGAGCGAAGGGCCGGGCGCCATCCATCCGCGCGGATGCGCTCAACTCGCCGAATTCAAGACTGGCGCGCAAGTCGTGCAGGCTGTGTTTGCGGCCATCGCTTTCCAGTCGCGCCGCCAGCCTGGTCGCGGCAAAATCCGGCGTGCCGCCAGCCTGCCGGATGACCCGCAACGCGCCGATGTCAACTTTGCTCAGGGATAAGGACAGTGGCAGGCGCAAGTCCTGCGGCAGTGTCAGCGGTTCATCGGATGGGGGTGACAGTATTTCGACGCTTTGAGCCGTCAGCGTGGCGATTTCCAGTCGGCCCGCCAGCAGCGCGGCGGGACGCCACTCCAGATGGATATCGCGAACGGTGACGCGCGTATTGCCGCTGGTGAAGCTCAGTGTCCTTGCGCCTAGCGGCCCCAGCAGTGTGCCATTCGCGCCCTGCAGGTTTACGGCGCCGCCACTGCCAAGGGACACCAGCCACTGCAGCCCCGATGAAGTGGCCAGCAGCCAGCCAGCAACCGCCGACAGACTCAGGATGGAAAACAGCAGGGCAAACAGCCACCCTCGCCGGGATCTTGCCGAGGGGGGTGGAGGCGGCGTTGCGCTTGTCTGGTCGGGCATCATCAGAAGGCCACTGCAATCGAAAAATGCAGCCGCAAGTCTTCACTATCCTGTCCCCAGGCGACATCCAGCGCAAGCGGGCCGGCCGGGCTGCGCCAGCGCGCCCCGGCGCCATAGCCAGCGGACAGGCGCAAGTCGCCCCAGTTGTCGGCAGCGCCGCCTATATCGGCGAATACGGCCGCGCCCCAGTCACGACTGAACCAGTGGGTGTATTCGAGGCTGCCACCGGCCAGCGTGCGTCCGCCTACCACTGCCGAGCCTTCATGCACGCCCAGACTCTGGTGGGCGTAGCCGCGCACGGACTGCGAGCCGCCGGCGCGAAACAGGTATTCCTGCGGAATGTCGAAGCGAGATGGGGCCGTGGTGAACCCCGCCTCGCCGCGCAGCGACAAGGTGTCGCGTGCGCCCATCGGCCACCAGACCTGGTAACGCAACAGGGTACGGAGGAAATCCTGGTCCGACAGGAGCTGCCGGCTGCCGCCGCCGATGAGCACTTCGGTCACGTCGCCGCGCCGCGGGTAGAGCGGGTTGTTCACCGTGCGGCGAATCCAGTGCCAGTCCAGCACCAGGGCCTGGTTGGATTCCGCGAGGGCGTCTGCCGGGCGCCGCTGTTCTCGCTGCCAGTTGACTCCGAGCCGTGTCTCGATCTGGCCCTGGATGCGGCCGCGTGTCACGCTCAGCTTGTGGTTCGTGGTTTCCAGTCCCTGAATGTCGGTTGCTTCGACATGTGCGCCCCAGGCGAGGCGGTATCCCAAGGCATCGGGCAGCGTGGCTATGGTGGCGAAAAGCGTCTGGCGCTTCTGTTCCAGGCGCAGCCCGCTACCCAGGTTCCAGGCGTGGTCGAGCAACTTGTAGTCGCGGTAAGTGATTTCGCTGCGGGCGCCGTTGTTGGAACTGTAACCGGCGCCGAGCGCCAGGTGACGTGATTTTGCCTCGCTTAGCATCACCTGCACTGGCACTGCTTCGTGCTGAGCCGGGTCTGGCTCGATACTGACAATGACCGAATTGAAGTTTGGCAGGTTCTGCAACCGCGCCTGGAACTCGAGCAGTTGATCCTGACGGTAAGGGTCGCCGGCATGGAACGGCGCGTGGCGTGTTACCAGCATTTTGTCATAGCGTTCAAGGCCGCTTATTGCCAGATCGCCAAAGCGGAAGGCGGGCCCCGAATCCAGCACCAGCGACAGCCTGGCACTGGCGGCCAGCGGGTCCACGTCTGCCCGGCTTTCCTCAATGCGTGCCGCGGCATAGTCCCTGCGCGCCACTCTGGCCAGCAGAACGGTCTTGGCCTCTTCCCAGTCAGGAGAGCGGAAAGCTTCGCCCGCACGCAGGCGCCACGAGGCTCGCAAGCGCTCTATCAGGGCGCGCTGCTCGGGTGTATCGGCGGCAATTGCGCCGCGGAATTCGATGTTTACCGCGCTTACCAGGGTGCGCTGGCCGGGGACCACTTCCAGCGCTGGAGCCTCGCCATCCCCGGCGGGGCGCAGCGTTACCTTAGGCGTGAAATAACCCTCGCTCGCCAAGAGCTCGCCAATTTCCCGCTGCGCCCGGCGCAGAAAGGCCGCACGCGCGGTTTCGTCCGGCAGGGCGGCGGACAGCTCGAAGTGGATTTTCAGCATGTCTCGCACTGTCTCGGGCGCGATCAGAACGACAGAGGGACGGTCGCTGGCATCAGTGACCTGCTGCGCCTGAGCTGGTTCACAGCCCAGAGCGGAGGTCATGGCGAGTGCCAAGGCCAGTGCAGAAGTCAGCCAGCGCTGGCTGCGGGCATAATCCGTGACAGGTGACAGACATTTCACGAACTGTTTTATGGCGGCGTCTGTTTTCTTGCCGAGTGGCGCCTGTTTCATCCTGCATCCGAGCGGTAGTTGATGATGAAGTTTCGGCCATTTGGAGCGGTGGGGGAATGCTGAAAACGATGGCCTGCCTTCCTACCCCCACCCCATCCTTCACCCCGCAAGGGGGAGAAAGATGGCTGCACCTGAGCAGTTACCCAACAAGATGATTCCCTTGGCGTTCATGGCGTCGCCTGGAGAAATGGCCTCCAGCTGTGCCGCGAAAAACCTGGCCAGATACGTCGTAGATGGAGAACATGTGCAAGCTGCTGTCTGTGTGCCCGGCGGCGCGGGTTCAGTAGCATATCAGCACGTCGCAATCCGCCGCACTGGCCATATCCTTGCTGACGCTGCCCAGCAGCAATTCCTGCATGCCGCTCTTGCCGTGGCGGCCAAGGACGATCAGGTCGGCGCGCATTGCCCTGGCGCGTTCGCTGATGGCGGCGGCGGGATAGGCCGCCATGACGTGGCGCGTGACATTCCCGTCGCTCACTCCCGCCAGCTCGATATCCAGCCGGTTTTCCGCATCCTGCAGGACGCGTGCCTGACGATCCAGGATGAACGCCTCGTCCATCCCCGCCTGGCGCATCCGTTCGTCATGCTCGATATCGTAAACATGCAGCACCTCGATCCGCGCGCCCGATGCGACGGCGTGGGCGAGCTCAAGAGCATGGATCGATCCCGGCGAGAAATCCACTGCGGCGATGGCGCTTCGATAGGGTTCCACCTCCGCATTCTTGACGATCAGCACCGGGCAGGTCGCCAGCCGCAACAGGCGCGAGGCAGTGGAGCCAATCAGCAGGTCCAGCAGGGTGCTCTCTCCGCGCGCGCCGGCCACCACCAGACCGGCGGCTTTGGCCGCGGCATAGTCGGCAATCTCCGTGTGAACGCGGCCGATACGCGTGGCGACCTCAACCGGAATGGCGAAATCCTTGCGCAAACTGGCGGCCAGAATATCGAGCCGGCTCTTGCCTGCCGCCTGCAATGCCTGCTCATGGTCCAGCCGGAAATCGGCGGCGGGGTCCGGCCCCGGATACAGATCCAGCGGGTGCACCACGTGCAGCAGGTGCACTTCCGCGCCGAGTTGTTTCGCGATCAGCGCGGCGCGGCGCACCGCCCGTCCGGCAGCAGCGGAAAAATCGGTGGCGGCGACGATGGGGGTGAGATGTTGCATGGCGCTCTCCTTCGCGGCGACTCGTTGAGCGACGATATACTGAAATCGCGCATTGCCCTCAGATCAGTCTAGTCCAAATTCAGCCACGAAAACTGATGCATTGCAAGCCCACTCCCCTCGGACGGCTGCCGCTCCTATTTGCCCACCGTATCCCCACCCGCCGCTTTCCAGCCTTCGAGGCCGCCCTCGATGAAACGCGCCTGAACGCCTTTAGCCTGCAAGGCATCCACTACCGTATTGCTGACCGAGCCGCCGCGCACGCAGTAGAGCACCACTTCGCGGTGCTTGGGTATCTTGTCCAGCCATTCGTCCATCGCGTCCGGGTCGCACCAGGTCGCGCCCAGGATTTTTTCACGGGAGGCATCGAGATCGCTTTTCCGGCGCACGTCGAGTAATGCGAAGGGCGATGAATCCCTCAGTTTCTTGAGTTCGTTGGGGGAAATCGTGCGATCCATTTTCAGACTCCTTTAATTAAGCGACGGCCCAAGTGTAAATCAATCCCAGCGCCGCGCAGGCGCCGATCACGCGCATGATGTCCTGCTTGTACTTCCACAGGGCGAAGAAGGCGGCCACAGACACGAGGGCAAAGAACCACTCGAACGGTCCATCGAAGCCTTTCGGCCACAGCACGTGATAGCCAAAAAACAGGGCCAGGTTGAGCACCACGCCCACCACCGCCGCGGTGATGCCGGTCAGCGGCGCGGTGAACTTGAGGTCGCCGTGCGTTGCTTCCACCAGCGGACCGCCGGCCAGGATGAACAGATAGCCGGGCAGGAAGGTGAAGAAGGTGGCGACGCAGGCACCGGCGAACCCCGCCAGCAGCAGGCTTTCGGGGCCGAATATTTCCTTGGTCCAGCCGCCGATGAAGCCGACGAAAGCCACCACCATGATGAGCGGACCTGGCGTGGTCTCGCCCAGAGCCAGGCCATCGATCATCTGCGGGCCGGTGAGCCACTGGTAGTGCTCGACGCCGCCCTGATAGACGTAAGGCAACACGGCATAAGCGCCGCCGAAGGTGACCAGCGCGGCCTTGGTGAAGAATTCGCCCATGTCCTGCAGCACCGGGCTTCCCATCAGCAGCCACATCGCCGCCGCCCAGATGGCGAGAAAAACGAACGTCATGATGATCAGATGCGACAGTTTGAATTTTGCATGATCCGGCGTCGGCGTGTCGTCGTCGATCAGGGCCGGCCCATATTGCTTGCTGGACGCGCCGTGACCGCCACCGACCTTGAACGTGTCAGGCGCGATCTTGCCGCCGACGAATCCGAGCACACCCGCAGCCAGCACGATAGCCGGGAAAGGGATATTTAGCGCAAAAATGGCGAAAAAAGAGGCGGCGGCGAAGCCCCACAACACCTTGTTTTTCAAAGCCCGCGAGCCGATGCGCCAGGCGGCGAAAACGACAATCGCCACCACCGCCGGCTTGATGCCGGCAAAAATGCCCTGGACGAATTGCAGATCGCCGTAAGCCAGATAGACATAAGTCAGCGCCGAAAGGATGAACAGTGAAGGCAGCAGAAACAGCGTGCCGGCGACGATTCCGCCCCAGGTGCGGTGCATCAGCCAGCCGATGTAGATGGCGAGTTGTTGAGCCTCCGGCCCCGGCAGCACCATGGCGTAGTTGAGGGCGTGCAGGAAGCGGCGCTCGGAAATCCAGCGGCGTTTCTCCACCAGATCCTGGTGCATCATGGAAATCTGCCCGGCGGGGCCGCCGAAGCTGATGAAGCCCAGCTTGAGCCAGTAGCGGAATGCTTCCCAGAAAGTAGGTTGCGCGGGGCGCGCCAGATCGTTGGTCTCGCTCATATTGATTCTCCTGTTTTGAAACCCATGTATATCCCGTCGAAAACGCCACCTGCCGCCACCAGCAGTGCATCATCATCCGGCTGACTTGCGCGCAGCCCACCCAGCACCATCTCCAACCCGGCCGCTTCCGCCACCGGCATGCCGCCCACATCGAGGCAATGCACCAGCGCCGCCAGTTTCATCAGGGCGGGGTCAGATTCCAGCCCGAAACTCGTCAGCAAAACCTCGAACGTCACCCGCTGGCCGACATGGGTGAACTCGGCACCGTCGAAATCGAAACCCAGTGCCTTATCCGGGCAGTCTTCCGGCTTTTCCAGCCACAAAAAGCGCGCTCCCGGATCGATAAAGCGGCGGATCAGCCAAGCGCTGGCCATGCGGTCCACCCACAGATGGCGCCGGGTTGCCCACTGGCGGCCCTGATAATCCGCCGCATCGCGCCGGGCGACGTCGCCCGGCGCGGCTTGGGGCTCGCCGGCGGACAGGCTGAACAGAAACAGGGTTTCCGCTTCCGCCAGCTGGGCATCCGCCTCCACCTTGCCCCGGCTGGGAAAATAATCCAGCGCCACCAGCGCCTCGAAATCCCGCCACAGCGCCTTGAGCTGGCGCCGCCCGGCGGCGGCATCGAAACTGCCGATACCGGCCTTGAACTCGTCCACCCGCCCGATCAGCTGGAGATAATCCTCGCTGCGGTCGAACAGCGCCTGAAAGTCGGTCTTTTCCTCGGTGGAGGGGTTGGCGACGTTCAACAGATAGGCGTTGCCGCCACCCTGCTTGATGTCCTCGGCATGCATGCGCAGCGCCTGGCGCAAGCCCCTTCCTGCCGGCAGCAGATAGACGCCGTCGCGCAACGCTGCGCAACCCAGCCCCTTCATGGCGCGCCACACGCGCATGCGCAGGGTGGCATTGGCGGCGGGCAGGCTGACCACCAGGGCAAGCCATTTGTCGGTACTGAAGGCAGGTTTCAAAATGCAACACCAAATTTAATTAACTTGATAAGTGTGACATACTTTTGTCACAAATTGAACCAATCATATTAGATATCACTTAACAAACGCCATACAACTTGCGTAAAATCAATGCTTGGCACGATGATAAAAAATCCACTAGAAATCATTATTAATCTAGATAAATTCTAATTTATGAAAAATACCCTGCAAAACTGCCCCTCCTGCAAGCTCTGGCTGTATCGCGTCTTCCCCTTCCTGCGCTGGTGGCCGATGGTCACCAAGGAGACCTTGCGCGCCGACACACTCGCCGCCATCACCGGCGCCATGATCGTGCTGCCGCAGGGTGTAGCCTTCGCCACCATCGCCGGCCTGCCGCCGGAATACGGCCTCTATGCCGCGATGGTGCCGGCCATCGTCGCCGCCCTGTTCGGCTCCAGCTGGCACCTGGTTTCCGGCCCCACCACCGCGATCTCGATCGCGGTGTTCGCCTCGATGTCGCACATCGCCGAACCCGGCTCGCCCCAGTTCATCAGCATGGTGCTGAGCCTGACCTTCCTGACCGGCGTGTTCCAGCTGATCCTCGGGCTGGCGCGCATGGGGGTGCTGGTCAACTTCATCTCACACACCGTGGTCATCGGTTTTACCGCCGGCGCAGCGCTGCTCATCGCCGGCAGCCAGATCAAGAACTTTTTCGGTATCAATATCCCGCGCGGCACGCCATTCTACGAAATCATCCACCAGTTGTTCGTGCAAGCCGGCGACATCAACCCCTGGGTGCTGTCGATCGGCATCGTCACCCTGGGCACGGGCATGTTTTTCAAACACTTCCTGCCTAAACTCCCCTACATGATCGGCGCCATGATCGTCGGCAGCCTGGCGGCCTTCTTCCTCAACACGCTGGAAGGCCTGGACACCACCCACATCAAGACCGTCGGAGCGTTGCCGGCCCACCTGCCACCGCTGTCCTACCCCGATCTCTCGCTCAACGCCCTGCATCACATTTTCTTCCCGGCGCTGGTGGTGACCATGCTGGCGTTGACCGAGGCGGTCTCCATCTCCCGCTCCATCGCCATCAAGTCCGAGCAGCGCATCGACGGCAACCAGGAATTCATCGGACAGGGCCTGTCCAACCTGATCGGCAGCTTCTTTTCCGGCTATGCATCGAGCGGCTCCTTCAACCGCAGCGGCGTGAACTTCGCTTCCGGCGCCAAAACGCCACTTGCCACCGTTTTCGCCTCGGTGTTCCTGGTGCTGATCGTACTGCTGGTCGCCCCGCTCGCCTCCTACCTGCCCACCGCCGCGATGGCCGGCATCCTGTTCCTGGTGGCCTGGGGTTTGATCGACTTCCACCACATCGCCTCGATCACCCGCACCAGCCGCGCCGAAACCGTGGTGCTGTGGGTAACCCTGGTCGGCACCCTGATCAACCTGGAAAAGGGCATCTTCGTCGGCATCATCCTGTCGCTGGCGCTGTACCTCTACCGCACCTCCCGCCCCGCCATCGTGCCGGTGGTGCTGGCGCCCGAGGAAGGCGCCTATCACTTCGTGGATGCCAAGGGGCACGAGGAATGCCCGCAGGTACGGATGCTGCGCATCAACGGCTCGATCTTCTTCGGCGCGGTGGATCACGTGCAGAGCGGCCTGCTGCAGATCGACGAGAACAACCCGCAGCAAAAAACCGTGCTGATCGTCGGCGGAGGCATCAATTTCGTGGACGTAGCAGGGGCCGAAATGCTGGCGCAGGAAGCAAAGCGGCGCAGGAGGCTGGGCGGCGGCCTGTACTTCTACCGTCTCAAGGACTCGGTATACAAATTCCTGCGCAAGGGCGACAAGCTCAATGATATTGGTGAAGGTGGATTCTTCCCGGCGCAGTCCAACTGGATCAGGTCGGTGTACGGCACCCTGGATCCGGAAATTTGCCGCACTTGCAAGACGCGTATTTTTAACGAATGCCGCACCCATCTACCCGATGGGGAACCGAGAGCGAGCTAGCCGCCTGTCGAACCCGGGGAATTCGGAGCACTCAGTCCGGCAGGACTGCCCGGCGTTAATGCGCCTGCAGGTTGCCCTGAACGGCGGGCACGGGCACCTTGTGCGGTTCGTGCGGATGCCAGCCCACCACGGCGAGCATGACGAGGAAGCCGATGACGTAACCCAGCGGCACGTGCCAGCTGTTCTTCAGCCAGGCGCCCACCGACTTGGCCTCGGGGAACAAATTGGACAGGGCAACGCCGGCCGACGAGCCAAACCAGATCATCGACCCCCCGAAACCCACCGCATAGGCCAGCATGCCCCAGTCGTAGCCGCCTTGGGCCAGCGCCAGCGCGGTGAGCGGAATATTGTCGAACACCGCGGAGATGAACCCCAGCCCGAATGTCGTTTCCCATGAGGCAACAGGAAGCTTTTCCACCGGCATCATGGAGGCGCAGACCACCAGCGACAACAAAAAAACGCTGCCCTTTGCAGCATCCGGCAACAGGCTCCATTCCGGCTTTCTCAGCGGCACCGCCAGCAGGATGGCCACCCAGACGGCGGCACCGAGGAAGGGAAAGGCGTCGGACACGTCGGGAAACAAGGTATTCACGGTGATGTTGGTGCCGACGGCAGCCAGCAGTATCCAGGCGATGATGCCCACGCGGGGCCAGTCCACCCGCGCGCCGGCGCCGGCATTCTTCTGGATGGGTTGATAGGCATGTTGCTGGCGCGCGGCGAACAGGCCGAATATGACCAGGGCAACCGCGGCGCCCACATAGGCATGAAAGACGTCGGCGGGGGCAACGCCGTCGATCCACATCATGGTGGTGGTGGTGTCCCCCACCACGCTGCCCGCGCCGCCGGCATTGGAGGCGGCGACGATGGCGGCGAGGTAGCCGATGTGCACGCGGCGCTTGAACACGCTGGCGGCGACGGTTCCGCCGATCAGCGCGGCGGCGATGTTGTCGAGGAATCCGGACATCACGAACACCATCACCAGCAGCACGAAGGCGCCTTTCCAGTCGTCGGGCAGGAAGCGCGGCAGGACGTGCGGTACGCCGCTGTCCTCGAAATGACGGGCCAGCAGCGCAAATCCCAGCAGCAAGCCGAGCAGGTTGGCCAGCACCACCCACTCGTGTTGCAGGTGCGCCAGCCAACCCGGCACCCCCGCGCCCTCGTGGAAACCGGTAAAACCGATTTTGTACAAGGAAATCACAACGAGGCCGGTGAGGGCCACGCGCAGCGTGTAGTGGTGGAACAGGGCGACGCCGAGCAGGGTGAGGGCGAACAGGATGAAATCCAGCGGAATGCCGAGCACGGCGGGGCCTTCGGCGGCGTGGGCGGACAAGCTGGCCAGCAAGCCGAACAACGTCCAGATCCAGCGTTTTTTCACTGTAGAGTCTCTTGTTATAATTATTTGACCAGGGTCACCGGGACGCCTGAAAGATGCAGCACCTTGATGGCGACAGAGCCCAGGAACAGATCGCCCAGCGCGGAGCGGCCATGCGTGCCCATCATGATCTGGTCGCAGCCCAGTTCCCCGGCGATACGCGCGATGGTAGCGGCCACTTCGCCCTGCACCATGTGGCTTTGGCAAGAAACTCCGGCAGCCTCCAGGAGGCTGCGCGCCGGCGAGATGGCCGCCTCGCCCCAGTCTTTTTCCAGCGCGGCCAGTTCCTCCGCCTTGATCATGCGCCGCACCATCCAGTCGTCGCCGGTGGGCTGAACGTTGAGCAGATGCACCTCAACACCCGGCGCCATGGCAGCGATGCGCGCAACATGCCGGGCGGCATTTAACGAACCTTCGGAGCCATCGACGGGAAGCAGGATTTTGCAGCTCATGAGATTTCCCCGGATTATGGCTTGACCAGTGCGGGCATACTAGGCAGCGGCCAGATAGTGACCACGGCGAGGCCGAGCACAGCCAGCAGTATAATACTCATCGGCATGCCTTGACGGAAAAATTCGCCGGGGGTGAGCTGCATTTCGCCCTGAGTCCGTCGAAGGGCAGGACCTCAGAATGTGCGCAAACTCAGTCCGAAAGGAGCGAATAATTCAGCATTTCCTTAGCCCCGGTGCTGTTGCGGCACCGGACAAAGCATGTCATCCGCAGCATCCTCACCCAGACGCTCATAGATAGTTGCCAGCGCCCGGTTCTCGGTGGCAAAGATGCTCTGCTGACCGATCAGCTCGAACAGTCCGGTAGCGCGCATCACGTCAAGCACCTGCTTCTTCAGGCCGGAGAAGATGATCTCCACGCCGACTTCGCGCAGCCGTTCCACCAAGTGATGCACCACCTCTTCGCCCGAGGCATCGAGCTGGTTGATGGCATCCCCGACCACCAGCAGGTATTTGGCCTCCTTGTGATTGGCAACAGCCTCCAGCACGGCATCTTCGAAGTGAGAGATGTTGGCGAAGTAAAGCGAGCCGTCGAAGCGCATGGCGATCACGTGCTTGCTGGTGGCCAGGTTGGGATTCATCTTGATGTCGCGCAGAGTACCGTCGCCGTAGCGACCCAGGATGGCGACACGCGGCTTCATGGTGCGGTACAGATAGAGCAGGATGGCCAGCGCGGCACCGATCATGATGCCTTTGTCCAAGTGAGGCGCGGCCAGCAGGGTGACGGCGAAGGTAGTCAGGGCGACAATGCCGTCGGACCGACTGGCCTGCCAGGTGTGCTTGAGCGCCTTGGGCGTGACCAGGCCGGTCACCGCCAGCAGAATGATCACCGCCAGGGTGGCCTTGGGCAGGTTGTACAGGTAAGGCGTCAGGAACAGCAGGGTGACGCCCACGAACAGGCCGTTGAAGACCATGGCGAAACCCGTCTTGGCGCCAGCCTGGAGGTTAATGGCAGAGCCGGTAAAGGAACCGCAGGCCGGATAGGACTGGAAGAATGAGCCGCCGATGTTGGCAAGCCCCTGGCCGATCAACTCCTGGTTCGGGTCGAGACGTTGCTTGGTTTTAGCCGCCAGCGCCTTGGCCATGGAAATCGATTCCATGAAGGCCACCAAGGCAATGATCAGCGCAGCCGACAACAGTTGCAGGATGGCATCCAAGCCGATGGGAGGAATGCGGAAGGAAGGAAGGCCGGAGGGAATGGTGCCGACCACGTCGCCGCCGCCGACCAGCTTCACCTCGCCCTTCTCGATCTTCTTGATATGCCAGCTGCGGCCATCGGTTTCGACACCGGCCGGGACGGCGTCTTCCGGGTACAGCATGGCGCTTTCCTTTTCGTCCGCCTTGGCGCGGGCGAAATGCATCTTGCGAATGTGGTTCATGCGCTGCTTGTTGGCCGCCGACAAGCCGGCAACATCCAGTTTCAGCAACTCGATCTGATGCCTCAGGTCGGCCACGGCACGGGCGTCATGGGCTTTTTCCATCTGGCGCAGCTCGCCGGACAGGCTGGTGATATTGGCCGCGAGGATGTCGATCTTCTCGTCGGCCCGGGCGTACTCGATGACCAGCGCCTGGGCCGGGGGAGCCGAGATATGCTCGGGCTTGCCCTTGGTCTTGTGCTCGTAATCGACCAGAGTGCTGACCAGTATGGTTACCACCACGGCGATCAGCACGCTGGGCTTGGATAGCGCCTCGACCTTCTTCAACCCCAGCATCAGGGCCAGAGCGAAGACCGACATGGCCAAAGTGGGCAGATGGGTTTGCGACAGGTAGCCGAACATCTCCCAGATATCGACCAGGAATGAATCGCTGCGCCCTTTGGGGATGCCCAGCAGCATGTCGAGCTGGGACAACGCGATGATGATCGCCGCTGCGTTCATGAAACCCAGAATCACCGGGTGCGAGACAAAATTAACGATGGTGCCCAGCTTGAAGAGCCCCAGGGCCAACTGGATGATGCCCACCATCAGGGCCAGCAACAGGGCCAGGCCGATGAATTCCTCGCTGAACGGAACCGCGAACGGCGTAATGGCGGCGGCAGTCATCAGGGAAACAATGGCCACCGGACCGGTAGCCAACTGGCGCGACGAACCCCACAGGGCGCCCAGGACAGCCGGCACGAGGGCGACGTAGAGACCGTAATAGATCGGCAGGCCGGATAACTGCGCGTAGGCCATGGCCTTGGGCACCAGCACCAGCGCGCCGGTAACGGCAGCGATCATGTCGCTGCGCAGGATGATGGAATTGATCGGGAACCAGGACAGAAAGGGAAATAAACGAAGTAGCCAAGGGTTGTTCATTATGCGATCCGCCTGTAAGATGTTGCAAAATGCATCTGTTATATTGGAAAATGCAACATTTTAGCAAAGCAATCAGTCTTATACAAATAAGCGCTTCGAATGCTTCAATAGAAGAAGGTAATGGCGACAGCGCTCGTCCGCGCCAACCGAGGGAAATCACATGATCAGGAAAAATCCGAACGGCGACCTGCCGGTCATCCACGAATCCGCCTATGTCGACAAGACCGCCATCATCTGCGGCAAGGTGATCGTTCACGAGAACGTGTTCATCGGCCCCTATGCGGTAATCCGGGCCGACGAAGTCAACGAGGGAAATGACATGGAGCCAATCATCATCGGCGCCCATTCGAACATTCAGGACGGCGTGGTGATCCACTCCAAGGCGGGAGGCCTGGTAAAGATCGGCGAGCACACCTCGATCGCCCACCGCTCCATCGTGCATGGGCCGTGCGTGGTGGGCGACCATGTCTTCATCGGGTTCAATTCGGTGCTGTTCAATTGCGTGGTCGGCAGCCGATCGGTGGTGCGCCACAACTCGGTGGTGGAAGGCTGCGAGATTCCGGAAGGGTTTTATATCCCCTCGACCACCAACATCCACTCCAGTTCAGACTTGAGCCGGATCGAGCAGGTTTCAGCCCAGACGGCGGATTTCTCGGAATCTGTCGCGCGCGCCAATATGGAGCTGGTCAAGGGCTACAAGAAATTACAGAACGAGTTCTAATTTCCGCTACTGCCGTTCTGCGGACGGGCCTCACTGCATTTCCAGCTCGTAGCGCTTGAGCTTGCGCCACAGCGAAACCCGATCGATGCCCAGGATCTGGGCGGCCAGGGTCTGGTTGCCGTTGGCCTCCTGGAGCACCCAGCGGATATAGTCCTTTTCCTGTTCTTCCAGCGACGGAATCTTGCCGTCTTTCTTGCGGAAGGTGCGGATGCTCAACTCCCTCAAATCGTCCGGCAAATGGATGGCCTCGATGACCGGACCGGTGGCGATAGCCACGCCCCGCTCGACAATATTTTCCAGCTCGCGCACATTGCCGGGGAAATCGTAGACTTTCAGCAGCGACATGGCATCCGGGGAGATTTCCACCACGCCCTTCTTCATCAGGACGGAGAATTTCTTGAGGCAGTAATAGGCCAGCAAGGGGATATCCTCCCTGCGCTGCGACAACGGCGGAATATGGAGATTCACCACATTGAGCCGGAAATAGAGATCTTGGCGGAAGCTGCCGTTTTTCACGCTTTCCTGAAGGTCGCGATTGGTGGCGGCGATAAAGCGCACATCCACCTTCAGCGGAGTGGTGCCGCCCAGACGCAACACCTCGCGCTCCTGGATCACCCGCAGCAGTTTCACCTGCATGGCGGGGGACATTTCGGTGATCTCGTCGAGGAACAGCGTGCCGCCCGAGGCGGTTTCTACCAGCCCTTTCTTGTCGCTGGCCGCACCGGTGAACGCGCCTTTTTCATGGCCGAACAGTTCGTTGGAAAGCAGCTCTTCGTTGAATGCGCCGCAGTTCACCGCCAGAAACGGCCCCGACACGCGGCCGCTATGGCCGTGCAGGTAGCGTGCAAACAGTTCCTTGCCGGTGCCGGATTCTCCGGTAATCAGCACGTTGCAGTCGGTCGGCGCCACTTGCCGCGCCATTTCCAGCAAGCGCTGCATGGCCGCATCCTGGGTGATGATCTTGACCTTGCCCTGGTAGCTTTCGATCTGGGCGCGCAATTCGCGGTTTTCCCGCTTCAGGCGAATTTTCTCCAGCGCCTCGGCCACCACCTTGCGCACCTCCTCGAGGCGGAACGGCTTGGCGATATAATAGAAGGCGCCGTGCTTCATGGCCTCCACCGCCGACTCCAGCGTGGCGAAGCCGGTGATCATGATGACCTCGCTATCCGGCCAGGACTCGCGGCACTTTCTCAGCACCTGCATGCCGTCCACCTTCTCCATGCGCAGATCGGTCAGCACCACATCGAACGACTGCTTTTCCAGCAAAGCCAGCGCATTGGCGCCGCTTTGCGTGGCCGCCACCTCGTAGCCTTCCTTCTTCAAAACATGTTCGAGATTCTTCAGCGCGATTTTTTCGTCGTCGACGATCAGCAATTTTCCCTGGTTTGCCATGGTTCCACACTTGTCCTATTGAATTGACCCGGTTTCCGCTTTGTTCAGCGGCAGGCGAATATGAAAAGCAGTGCCTTTCCCCGGCTCGCTTTCCGCCGCGATGCAGCCGCCGTGCTCTTCGATAATTTCGTAAACGACGAACAGCCCCAGCCCCGAGCCCTTGCCCACGTCCTTGGTGGTGAAGAAAGGATCGAAAATCCGTGGCAAGACTTCCGGCGGAATGCCATGGCCATTGTCGCGAATCTCGATCTCCACCGCTTCTTCGGCCGGATTGCACTGGGCCAGGAACTTGAAATGGCCGGGCGCCTCCTCGGCTTGCACCCCGCCGCATCGCACCGCGCGGATGACGATTTCGCCGGCACCCTCCAGGGCTTCGAGCGCATTTTTGATCAGGTTCAGGAACACCTGCTGCAACCTTTGTTTGTCGCCCTGAATCTCGATATCAGCAGGAATGTCGGTGACCACGGTGACCCTGGACGGCACCTGGCCCTTGATAAAGCGCAAGGTCTCGGCGACCAGTCCGGCCAGAGGCAGGGTTTCCCGCTTGAACTCGCGGTCACGGGCAAAATCCAGCAGGGAGCGCACGATGTTGCGCGCCCGTCCGGTCTGCTCGTCGATCTGAGACAGCAATTCGCGCTTGAATTCGGGATCGGCGCTTTCCAGTTCCTCGATCAGTATCTGGCACGAAGTGGAGATATTCGACAGCGGATTGTTGAGTTCGTGGGCTACGCCGGACAGCAAGGTGCCCAGTGAAGCCAGCTTTTCCGAACGCACCAGATGCTTCTGCCGCAACTCCAGTTCCTGCAGCACATGGTTGAAGGCATGGGTCAGCGAAACGATTTCGCGATCATCCGAGGGAATGTCGATCTGATCCCGCCGGCCATTGGCCACGGCCTCCATGCTTTCCTCCATGTGCTTCAGCGGCCGCGCCACCATCCGCGACAGCACCTGGCCGATCGCAATCACCAGCAGGATCAGGACGACGATGGATGCAATCAAGCTGTAGCGATGCCGTTCCAGCGAGGACTGCAGCCTTTTCCTTTCCACGCCGGCAATCTCTTCGGCAATCGTGACCACCTCCTTGCCGGCCTTGCGGATCAGGCCTTCCAGCGCTTCGTTCTGGGCCGCGCCGGAAACCGACATCCGCACGTACTCGCTCATCAGGCGGGAATACTCCCCCAGCGTGTTCCGCAGAACGGCAACGCGCGCCGCCTCGGTCAACGAAGAAAAATTGGCGAAATTATCCTTGAGCAGGCGCTGCGCCCTGGCGATGTAAGCGGCGTTTTCCGCGGCATCGGCAGACTGGTGATAGAGAAAATAATTCTTCTCGAAACGACGAACCTCCAGGGTCGCGTCGAAAAATTCGGAAATCCTTTCGCCGGCAAGCACCTTTGCCTCGATCAGGCGCAGCTCGACAAAAGCAAACAGGGAAAGGCCGACGATCAGAGCGCCGATCGCGTAATAGCCGAAAGTGATTTTCTGACGCAACGAATTCATCGTTACATTTTAACGCCTCAAGTTGCATATTGCAACAATTGAAAACATTAAAGAAATTCCTTATGAAACAAACAAATTCAAATAAACAAGAACACAAAAATCCGGGAAGATGCATTTCGCAACGCGAAAGAATCCTGCGTCCACCCGGCAATACATAAAATTGCATTTTATATACAACACATTACGAATATAAACACAATGTGGCACAGAAAGTGCTAACCAACACTACATCGTTAATCCTTGTGTATTGCACCATGAAACAATTGATCGCCAAACTGGAAGCTTTTTTTCTTGCCATGACTCTGGTCGATGGCTGCGAATTCAAGCGCGGCTTGCAAATCAGGCCAAAGCACGCAAATCCGGCCGCCCGCAAGTTCCCGGTCTAACGACTCGGAAGCTGCAGGAACATCCTTCGGCGTAGCGGACTGCGTGATGCCTGGCAAACCGAGAAGATTCGTCCTGCTTGCCCTCAAGGGAGAGCATATCGAGCCGCGCCTGCTGTCATCCGCATCCAGCCTGTGCAAGAGAATGGACGCGGGGCTCGACATCATGCTGTCTTACAGCGAAGGAAAGCCGCCGGCCCAACTGGAAGACTTCATGCGGGGATTGCAGCAGGAAGGCATCTATTGCCGCCTGACCCAGCAAGCCCTGCTGCACGGCAGGGAAATTGTCCGGTATGCCAACACGCATGAGTGCATTTCGACGGTGATGATCGATTCCCTGGGCACCTGGACCGCGCCGGAAGACGAAAAGGGCAGCGACCCCTGGAGAAAACTGGACTGCCCCCTGGTGGTGGCGATACCGGATTGAATGAAATTGCTTAATGAATGACCTACTGAAACCGAACCATAATGCCCATTAAACGCTTCCTGCCCTTTTTAAGCTGGTTCCCGCTGCGCGCGGGCAATGTCAAGGCCGACTTCATCGCCGGCATCACCGTCGCCCTGGTGCTGATTCCCCAGTCCATGGCCTACGCCCAGCTTGCCGGCCTGCCCGCCTATTACGGCCTGTATGCCGCTTTCCTGCCGGGCATGATCGCCGCGCTGTGGGGCTCCTCGGCCCAGCTCGCCACCGGACCGGTGGCGGTTGCCTCGCTGCTGACCGCCTCCGCCCTGGCCCCGCTGGCCGCTAGCGGCTCGGAGCAATTCATCGGCCTGGCGATTCTGCTGGCCCTGCTGGTCGGCCTGATCCAGCTTGGCCTGGGCATCTTCAAGCTCGGCGTGGTAGTCAACTTTCTCTCCCATCCCGTCATCGTCGGCTTTACCAATGCCGCCGCGATCATTATCGGCCTGTCCCAGCTCAACAAGCTGTTCGGCGTTTCGATGGGGCGCAGCGAGCACTTCATCCAGGATATCTGGGGGGTGCTGCTACAAATCGGCGACACCCATATCCCCACCCTGATCATGGGCGTTTCCGCCTTTGCCATCATGTGGAGCCTGAAAAAATATACCCCGAAGATGCCGGGGGTTCTGATCGCCGTGACCATCACCACCGTCGCCAGCTTTGCCATCGGCTTTGAACACAACAGCAAAGGCAGGATCGACAACATCGCGGATGTCGAAATCAAATCATTGGCCAATGAACTTTCCCGGACCGAAGCCAAAATCGAAGAAATCGGCAAGCGCATCAGCGCCAAATCCGCCGAGCTGAAGCAGCAGCAGAAAGGCCACGCTGAAGGCACGCCGCACACCATAGCGCTGAATTACGAGATCGAACTGCTCAGGCTCGAATTCCATGACGCCGAGAATGAAAACCGCAACCGCAACCGCACCCTGCGCAAATTCGTTTTCGAGCAGGTGCCCGCCACGGGCGATCAACCCGCCAAGCTTTACCTGGTCGGCCAAGTGCCGCAGGGCGAGAAATCCGACGGCCACCGCTGGCGCATCAAGCAAGCGAGCAAGGACGAACTGAAGCTGGTCGGCGGTGGCGAAGTAATCGGCAACATCCCCTCCGGCCTGCCCAGCCTGGATCTGCCGAAAATGAACTGGGACACCATAATGGCCTTGCTTTCCAGCGCTCTGGTGATCTCCCTGGTCGGCTTCATGGAAGCGATTTCCATCGCCAAGGCGATGGCCGCCAAGACCAAGCAGCGCATCGACCCGAACCAGGAACTACTCGGCCAGGGCCTTGCCAACATCATCGGCAGCTTCAGCCAGTCCTTCCCGATCAGCGGCTCGTTCTCGCGCTCCGCGGTAAACCTCAATGCCGGCGCCAAAACCGGGCTGTCCTCGGTGTTCGCCGGCCTGATCGTGCTGGTCACCCTGCTGTTCCTGACCCCGCTGCTCTACCATCTGCCCCAGGCAGTGCTGGCGGCGGTGATCATGATGGCGGTGATCGGCCTGGTCAATTTCAAGGCGATCAAACACGCCTGGCATGCCCACAAGCACGACGGCGCCGCCTCGGTAGTGACCTTCGTCGCCACTCTGGGCTTCGCCCCCCATCTCGACAACGGCATCATGGTGGGCGCCGGCCTCGCCATTATCCTCTACCTGTACCGCACCATGAAGCCCAGGGTAGCGATCCTCGGCCGCTACAGCGACGGCACCCTGCGCGACGTCAAGGTGCACAACCTGCCCACCAGCGAGAACATCATCGCGATGCGCTACGACGGCTCGCTGTATTTCGCCAACGTGCCCTACTTCGAGGACACCATCCTCGAAGCCGTGGCCAACAGCCCCAAGGCCAGATTCCTGCTGGTGGTGGGCGACGGCATCAACCAGCTCGACGCCTCCGGCGAGGAAGTAATCCACCACATCGTGCAACGCCTGCGCGACAGCGGCGTCACCATCGTGTTCAGCGGCCTGAAGAAGCAGGTGCTCGACGTGATGCGCCACACAGGGCTATTCGACCTGATCGGCCAAGGCAACATCTTCGCCAACGAGGACATGGCGCTGGACGACATCTACAAGCGCCTGGGTGGAGAAGAAAAAGATGTTTCAGGCGATTTCTGCCTGCTAAAGAGCGCATAGGATAGCGGAGCGATGCCCAAACTAAAGCGGGCAGCGGGTGAATAAGCGTAGCGCATCCAACCCGCAAACGGTCAGAGCAACGAAAAATGGCCAGGATCAAATGAAACAGCTATAAACAACAGGGCCTTGAACTGAATCCGGGCAAAAAACAGCGCTATAATCAGCAACAGGAACTCAGGGAGTAACACCGGTCGTGCCAATAATAACTACCACGCTGCCCATCGACATCGCCATGGGCGTGATCGTGTTCTGGCTGTTGCTCGCCACAGCGGGCCTGCTGCTGCAAAAAAACGCCCGCGTCATCACGCAGGTTATTTTTCCTGCCGGTGCACTGGGTGCACTGGTTCTGGCCGCCGCCGCACTGGGCAGCCTGGGCGGTGCCACCAACGTTGCGGTGCTGCCGCTCGGCCTGCCCGATCTGCCTTTCCATCTGCGCCTGGACTCCCTCTCCGCATTTTTCCTGTTGCTGCTCGGCGCTGCCAGCATCGGTATTTCTCTTTACTCGGCAGGGTATTTCCGCGACATGCCGGGCAATACCCTCGGTCTGCTGTGCTTCGAGTACCACATCTTCCTCGCCGGCATGGCGCTGGTGTTTCTCGCCGATGACGCCTACCTGTTCATGGTGGCCTGGGAAACCATGGCGCTTTCTTCCTATTTCCTGGTCACCACCGATCACAACATCCCCGAAACCCGTCGCGCCGGTTTCCTTTACCTGCTCGTCGCCCACGTCGGCGCAATCGCCATCCTGATGTCCTTCGGCGTGATGCAGGGCGGACAGGGCGACTACACCTTCGCCACCATGCGCGAGGCGCATCTGGACGCCTTCTGGGCCAGCGCCACTTTCCTGCTGGCGCTGTTCGGCTTCGGCGCCAAGGCCGGCATTCTGCCGCTCCATGCCTGGCTGCCTGAAGCTCATCCCGCCGCGCCCTCGCCGGTTTCCGCGATGATGAGCGGCATCATGCTGAAAACCGCGATTTACGGCATCCTGCGCGTCAGCTTCGACCTGCTCGGCACGCAGTTATGGTGGTGGGGCGCGCTGGCATTGACCCTGGGGCTCGTCACCGCGCTATTCGGCGTGCTATTCGCCGCCGTCCAGACCGACATGAAGCGACTGCTCGCCTATTCCTCGATCGAGAACATCGGCATCATTCTGGCCGGCATCGGCTTGGCCATCATCTTCCACTCTTTCCAAAAAGAGGCGCTGGCGGCGCTGGCACTCACCGCCGCGCTGTACCACGCGCTCAACCACGCCTTCATGAAGGGGCTGCTGTTCCTCGGCACCGGCTCGGTGCTGCACGCCACCGGCGAGCGCAATCTGGGCAAGCTGGGCGGGCTCATCCACCGCATGCCGAAACTGGCGCTGCTGGTGCTGGTCGGCACCCTCGCGCTCGCCGGCTTGCCGCCCCTCAACGGCTTCGTTTCCGAATGGCTGCTGTTGCAGGCATTCCTGCTATCCCCGGGGCTACCCCACTCCTACCTCAACATGCTGATTCCGATTGCCGCGGCCGCCCTCGCGCTGGCAGCGGCGCTCGCCGGCTACGTCATGGTCAAGTTCTACGGCATTATTTTTCTCGGCCAGCCGCGAGAGGCCAAAGTGGTCGAGCAAGCGCATGATATCGGCACTTGGGAGCGGGCCGGCCTGATCTGGCTCGCCCTGGGCTGCATCCTGCTGGGCGTGTTTCCGGTGTTCTTCATCCTGCACATCGATTTTGTTACCCAGATGCTGGTCGGACACACGCTGGGCGTCAGCGCCGCCCAGACCGGCTGGATGTGGCTCACCCCGATCCAGCCGGAACGCGCCAGCTACAGCCCGCTGTTCCTGTTCGTGATCATCGTCACCGGCGTGCTCTTCACCATGGTTGTGGTGAAGAAGTTCTATCACGGCCGCCTGCGCCGCGGCCCGGCCTGGGATTGCGGCTATCCCGAGCAGACTGCGCGCATGCAGGATACCGCCGAGGGTTTCGGCCAACCGATCCGGCAGATTTTCGAACTGTTCTTCGGCATCACCCGGGAACTACCCAGCCCGTTCGACAAGAAACCCCATTACCGCGGTGAAACCAGGGATCTGCTGTGGGAGTGGTGCTATCTGCCGATCGCACGGTTCACCGAATATCTTTCCGCGCTGATCGGCAAGCTGCAACATGGCCGCATCCATGTTTACCTGCTGTACAGCTTTGTTACCCTGCTTGCGTTACTGGCGTTTATCCGATGAGCGGCATACTTCTACAACTCTTTCAAGACACGCTGGTGGTGCTGATTGCCCCTTTACTGCTGGGCTGGGTCAACCAGTGCCGCGCCTGGCTGCAAAACCGTAGTGGCGCCGGTGTCCTGCAGCCCTACCGGAACCTGATCAAGCTGTTCCACAAGGACGCAGTGCTGGCGAACAACGCCTCGCCGCTGTTCCGTTCCACGCCCTACATCCTGTTCGCCAGCATGTGGCTGGCGGCGGCGCTGGTGCCGGTCATCGCGACGGATTTGCCGCTTTCCCCGGCGGTGGACGTGATCGCCCTTGTCGGCATTTTCGCCCTGGCGCGGGTATTCATCTCGCTCGCGGCGATGGACATCGGCACGTCCTTCGGCACCCTCGGCGCCCGGCGCGAAATGCTGGTCGGCTTTCTCGCCGAACCGGCACTGCTGATGGTGTTCTTCACTGCCGCCACGATCAGCCACTCCACCTCGCTGGTCACCATTGTCGAAACGCTGGCGCACAAGCAGTTCATGATTTATCCCAGCCTGGCCTTTGCCGCCGTCGCCTTCGTCATGGTGCTGCTGGCCGAGAATGCCCGCATCCCGGTGGACAACCCCTCCACCCACCTCGAACTGACCATGATCCACGAGGCCATGATCCTGGAATACTCGGCCCGTCACCTCGCCCTGATCGAATGGGCCAGCGCGCTCAAACTGCTGGCCTACACCACCATCGGCTTCGCCCTGTTCCTGCCCTGGGGCATCGCCGAGGCCGGCAACTGGAAAGCGATGCCGCTGGCGCTGGGCGCCTTGTTCCTGAAGCTGATGGCAGCAGGCGCCGGCCTCGCGCTGCTCGAGACCGTTTCCGCCAAGATGCGTATTTTCCGCGTGCCAGAATTCATGGGCACCGCCTTCCTGCTGGCGGTGCTGGGCATGCTTATCCATTTCCTGCTGGGGAGCTGAAATGGCAAACTATTCCAGTCAATTCATCAACCTGCTTGCGGCACTGCTGCTGCTGGTCTCGTTCGCCATGCTGTCGCAGCGCCGGGTGCTGTCGCTAATCAACCTGTTTGCGCTGCAGGGGTTGCTGCTCGCCATCAGCACCGCGATCGTGGCCTATTCCTCGCACCAGCATCACCTCTACTATTCGGCGGCGCTGACGCTGGTGCTGAAAGTGATCATCCTGCCGTGGATTCTGCATCGCCTGATCCGCAAACTGAACGTCAAATGGGACATCGAGACGCTGTTCAACATCCCCACCACCATGCTGGTCGGCATCGCCCTGGTGGTGTTCGCCTTCAACCTGGCGGCGCCGATTTCGGAAATGGCCGGCACCATCACCAAGGGCACACTGGGGATCGCCATGGCCAGCGTGCTGCTCTCGTTCCTGATGATGATCACGCGCAGCAAGGCGGTGCCGCAGGTGATCGGCTTCCTTGCCATGGAAAACGGCCTGTTCTTCGCTGCCACCAGCGCCACCTACGGCATGCCGCTAGTGGTGGAACTCGGCATCGCCCTCGACGTGCTGGTCGGCATGGTCATCCTGGGCATCTTCTTCTTCC
>CAZLJK010000007.1:0-63428 GCA_964559825.1 uncultured Sulfuricella sp.
GAAATCTTGAGGATTTTGCGGATCTTTTCCTCGGGCATTTCCATTTTTTCCGCCAGCTCAGCCGGATCAGGCTCCTGCCCGGTTTCCTGCAGAATCTGGCGCGAGATGCGATTCATCTTGTTGATGGTTTCGATCATGTGCACCGGGATGCGGATGGTACGTGCCTGATCGGCGATGGAACGCGTGATCGCCTGGCGGATCCACCAGGTGGCGTAGGTCGAAAACTTGTAGCCACGGCGGTATTCGAACTTGTCCACGGCTTTCATCAGGCCGATGTTACCTTCCTGAATCAGGTCGAGGAACTGCAGGCCGCGGTTGGTGTATTTCTTGGCGATGGAAATCACCAGACGCAGGTTGGCCTCGATCATTTCGCGCTTGGCGCGACGTGCCTTGGCTTCGCCGGTGGACATCTGGCGATTGATTTCCTTCAGATCCTTGATGGGAATCCGCACCCGCTCCTGCAAATCCAGCAGGCGCTGCTGCTGGTCGACAACGGCGTGCTGGAAACGCGACAGCTTCTCGCAGTAGGGCTTCTTGGAGGCGATTTCCGTCAACACCCAGTCCAGGTTGTTTTCGTTGCCGGGGAAGGTCTTGATGAAGTGAGGGCGCGGCATGCCGGATTTGGTCACGCACAATTCCATGATCTCGCGCTCGTAGCTGCGCACTTCTTCCACCAGAGAGCGCAGGCTTGCACAGAGAAACTCCACCTGCTTAGCTGAAAAACGGATGGACAGAAGCTCGCTTGAAACCTGTTCCTGCCATTCCTTGTAGCCTTTGGTCTTGGGTCCTTTATTCGCCAGCGCCTGCTGCATCTTGCCGAACGCCTTGCGGATCACGGCGAAGCGCTCCAGCGCATCCGCCTTGAGTTGGGCCAGATTGGCCGCAGCCACTGCGGCGCCGGCTTCCTCTTCCTCTTCTTCCGAAAGTTCCTCTTCCTCTTCTTCTGCCGCTTCCACGACAGCATCCGCCAAATCCTCGGCCAGCTCTCCATCCGCGTTCATCAGGCCGTCGACCAGCTCGTCCACGCGCATTTCGTCGCGCTCGACCTTGTCCACCAGCGCAAGAATCTCGGTGATTGTGGTCGGGCAGGCGGAAATCGCCTGCACCATGTGCTTCAGACCGTCCTCGATCCGCTTGGCGATTTCGATCTCGCCCTCACGGGTCAGCAGTTCCACAGACCCCATCTCGCGCATGTACATGCGCACCGGATCGGTGGTGCGTCCGAAATCGGAGTCCACGGTGGAAAGCGCCGCCTCGGCCTCTTCCACGACATCCTCATCGGTCACTGCCGCCGGAGCATCGGACATGAGCAGGGTTTCCGCATCCGGCGCCTCGTCGCACACGGAAATTCCCATGTCGCCGATCATGCTGATGATGCCCTCGATCTGCTCGGCATCGAGCATGTCGTCCGGCAAGTGGTCGTTTATCTCGGCATAAGTCAGGTAACCCCGCTCTTTGCCCAGCACGATCAGGGTCTTCAGGCGCATCCGTCGCGCATCGACGTCGCTCACGCGTGATTCGGGTTTGTCGTTTTCAGTCGCCATAACATTCTGTTCCAGCAAAGAATTTCGTTGCAAAAAAGTGCTAAATTATATACTATTTTTGGGTGGATTGGCCACTTTTTGTCGAAGTGGAGCCCCCCTGCAGCAAGCGCTGCAACTCCTGCTTCTCTTCCGGGGACAGCCCCTGTATGCGGGAAAGCGCAAGCAGCGATTCGATCCGCAGCTGACGGGCCGACCTTTTCAACTGCTCCAGCGCGCCGGCGAACTCCTCCGCCACTTCGAATTCCTCGTCCCACTGGAGAATCTCGCCCGACACCTCGCTCAACAAAGCCTCATGAGAGGTGCCGCGAAAATGTTCCAACACGGCGACCGTCGTCGTTGGCTGCGAACGATCTCCGGCGGCAAGGCCAAGCAATGCCGACAAAGTCTTCAACTCTTCCGACCCGTCCCCCAACAGATCCATATCGAAGCCCACCCCCAACTCGGGCCGGACAAGCAGCAGCTGCAGCAGCTTTCTGGCCAGCGAGGGCGGCCTGCGTGTAGGCTTGGGTCGCGCACGCGTTGCGGCGGGTTTTACCGTCGATTTGACCGGGATCAGTCCCTCTAGTTCATTCCGTGAAACACCCGCCAATTCCGCCAGACGCTGCTGCAGCATCAGGCGCAGCGCCGGCGCAGCCACCTGCTGTGCCAGGGGCTGCGCCAGCTTGAGAAAGTGCGCCCGCCCTTCCATGGTTTGCATGTCCACCCCAGCGGCCAATTCACGCAGGAGAAATTCTGACATCGGCATCGCGCTTTCCAGCAACGCCTCGAATGCCGCCTTTCCTTCCTTGCGCACGTAGCTGTCAGGATCCTCGCCCTGGGGCAGAAACAGGAACTTGATGCTTTTTCCGTCGCCCACCAGCGCCAGGCTGTTTTCCAGGGCGCGCCACGCCGCCTTGCGCCCCGCCGTGTCGCCGTCGAAACAGAACACCACGTTATCGGTCTGGCGCAGCAGTTTCTGCACGTGCACCGGCGTGGTCGCGGTACCCAGCGTTGCCACCGCATATTCGACGCCATGCTGCGCCAGCGCCACCACGTCCATGTAGCCTTCCACCACAATCACCTTGCCGGCAGAGCGAATTGCCTGGCGCGCCTGAAACAGGCCGTACAACTCCCGGCCTTTCTCGAACAGCGGCGTTTCAGGAGAATTCAGATACTTGGGCTCCCCAGTTTCCAGCACCCGCCCACCGAAGCCGATCACCGCCCCCTTCTGATTGAGGATAGGGAACATGATACGGTCGCGGAAACGGTCGTAGCGCTTGCGATTGCCCTCATCACCGCCCTCGATCACCAGCCCCGCCTGCACCAGGGATTTTTCCTGATAATCGGGAACAACGGCGGCAAGGTTTTGCCAGCCTCCCGGCGCATAACCGACACCGAAGCGCGCTGCGATCTCGCCGGAAAGGCCGCGTTTTTTCAGGTACGCGATCGCCCCTTCCGAGCGCTTCAACTCATCGCGGTAATAATGGGTCGCATGCTGCAGCGCCTCAGTCAGGGCGTCCAAACCGCCCTCTGCCTTGTGCTCGTAACGCCCGGACTCCTCCTTCGGCACCGTCAGGCCGGCGCTTCTGGCCAAATCCTCCACCGCCTCGACGAATCCCAGACCCTGATGCTCCATGACAAAACCGATGGCGCTGCCATGCGCGCCGCAACCGAAGCAATGATAAAACTGCTTGGTGGGGCTAACCGAAAAAGAAGGGGATTTTTCGCTGTGGAACGGGCAGCAGGCGACATAATTCGCGCCCGCCTTCTTGAGCGGGACGTAGCGGTCCACCACGTCGACGATATCCAGGCGATTGAGAAGATCCTGGACGAAGGACTGCGGAATCATGAACCCCCTGCTAACTGCATAACATCAAAACGTCACCGCCCGTCATTGATACGGGAATCGGAGACGACAGTCGGACGGGTGAAACCTTGGAGATGAAACGCTTAGCCGCCCAGCTTGGCTTTGATCAGGGCGGACACCTTGCCCATGTCGGCACGTCCGGCCATTTGCGGCCTAACGATCGCCATGACTTTGCCCATGTCCTTCACGCCAGCCGCCGCGGAGGAAGCAATCGCGGCAACGACCAGCGCCTCGGCCTCGGCATCCGTCAGGGGCTGAGGCATATAGCCCTGCAGCACCGACACCTCGAACTTCTCGGTATCGGCCAGATCCTGCCGCCCGGCGGATTCGAACTGGGAAATGGAGTCGCGCCGCTGCTTGAGCATTTTCTCGATTGCTGCGATCACCTGATCATCGAAGAGCTCGATGCGTTCATCCACCTCGCGCTGCTTGATCGCGGCCATGAGCAGCCGGATCGCGGACAGGCGTGGCACATCCTTGGCGCGCATCGCCGATTTCATATCCTCGGCGATTTGAAGCCTAAGACTCATTGCTTAATAGAGCTTGGGGGGGAGCATCTGGCTGCGCAGGCGCTTGAAGTGGCGCTTGACGGCCGCAGCCATCTTGCGCTTGCGCTCGGCAGTGGGCTTCTCGTAGAACTCGCGGGCGCGGAGTTCGGTCAGCAGACCGGTTTTTTCCACGGCGCGCTTAAAGCGGCGCAGGGCTACATCGAACGGTTCGTTTTCCTTGACGCGTACACTCGGCATGAGCAAATCACCTTCTAAATTAGTAATGAGTTTTGGAGTAAATCGATAATTATATCGGCTAAATCGTCTTTTTCATAGCCAAATTTACCGTTGCCCGCAAAACCGCTATGATGGCGGGCTTATGCTTGTCCTCGGAATCGAAACCTCCTGCGATGAAACAGGTGTTGCTCTGTACCATACGGAGCGAGGCTTGCTCGCCCATGCGCTGCACTCGCAGGTAGCGATGCATGCCGAATACGGCGGGGTGGTGCCGGAACTCGCTTCGCGTGATCACATCCGGCGCGTACTGCCGCTGACCCGGAAAATCCTGCAAGAAGCCGGCTGCACCCTGGGCGATATCGAGGCCATCGCCTACACCGAAGGGCCGGGGCTGGCCGGGGCACTGCTGGTCGGCGCCAGCATTGCCGCCGCGCTGGGCTTCGCGCTCAAGGTGCCGGTCATCGGCATCCACCACCTCGAAGGCCACCTGCTCGCGCCATTGCTCGAACCCAATCCACCCGCCTTCCCGTTCGTCGCCCTGCTGGTTTCCGGCGGCCACAGCCAGCTGATGAAAGTCTCCGGCATCGGCGCCTACGAAACGCTGGGGGAAACCCTGGACGACGCCGCCGGCGAAGCCTTCGACAAGACTGCCAAGCTGCTCGGGCTGGGCTATCCGGGCGGACCGGCCCTATCCATGCGGGCCGAACTGGGCGTGCCGGGACGTTTCAAGCTGCCGCGACCGATGATCAACAGCGGTGACCTCAATTTCAGCTTCAGCGGCCTGAAGACGGCGGCGCTGACCCTGTCCAGGCAGCAGACCCTGGACGACCAGACCGTAAACGACATCGCCCGCGCCTTTCAGGATGCCATCGTCGAGGTGCTCGCCGCCAAATCGCTGGCCGCGCTGAGCCGGAGCGGCCTGGACCGGCTGGTGGTGGCCGGCGGGGTGGGTGCCAACCGACAGCTACGCGATCAGCTCTCCGCACTTTCCGCCTGCCGGGGCTTTGAGGTGTTTTATCCGAAACTTGAATTCTGTACCGACAACGGGGCCATGATCGCCTTTGCCGGCGCGATGCGGATCAAGCTCTCGTCCGCCAAGGGCTGGAAATTCAACGTGAGGCCGCGCTGGGATCTGGCGGCTATTTGATTCCGCGCAGCCCGCTCACCCAACGGATCAAGGATTCATTGCCGAGCATCTGCGTTACCTCCAGCGGAAAAAACAGCACCGCATAGAATACGATCAGGACCAGAATCAACAGCACGTGGCCGAACACACTTTCGGGGCGCAACACCCCCCAGTATTTCATGGCGAGGAACACCAGATCCTTCTTGTGCTCCGCCATGCTGCGGTATTTCAGCACCAGCTTGACCAGCAGGTAGACGGCATAGCCGCCGCTAAGTGACAGGAACACCACGCGGAACAGGCTATACATGTCCATGCCGCCGAGCAGGGCGCGGTGATACATCAGCGACAGCCCCCCCATGACGACCGAAGCAACCACCGCAATCAGGATGTTGGCGATCAGGCGCCGCCGTTCGCGAGCCAGGTCCTGCTGGCGCTGAACGAAGAAGCTGTCCACCTCGCGCTTCAGATACTCGACGCGGTCCTGCACCAATCCGGTGATTTCCGCCTTCATCACGCCCACCCGGGCGTCGATGGTGGCACCGAGCTTCTCTGCGGCGTAGTCCACCAGCTCGACCACGTCGTCTTTGGTGAACTGGCGCTGGCTGTGCAACTCGGCGGAGATCTTGTCCAGCTTGTTGTCCACTTCCCGGCTCGCGCCCAATACCGCTTCACGCAATTCGCCGCTCGCCTCCTTCACCCCATCCTGGACCACGCCATTCAACTTCTCCGCGGCCTGCTCGATGGCCGTGCGGGAAACCTGTTCCAGACTTTCCCGTGCGTAATCCATTTCCTTTTCGAACCAGGCCACAGCCACACCTCCCGTAACTTTAGTATAGGACTTACTCCGGCGGCGAATCACCGGGCTGGGTCTTGCCGATCGCACGTTCCTTGCCGGAAAGCAGGTTCTGGATATTGCTCTTGTGCCGCCACATCAAGAGCAGCGACAACACCGCCACCGCCGCAACCAGCACCCCGGATTTCAACCACAACCAACCGTAAAACGGCGTGAACAGTGCCGCGATCAAGGCGGACAAAGAAGAAATTCGAAACATGTAGGCCGCCAGCAGCCAGGTTGCCAGGGCAGCGAGACCCAACCAGGGATTAAGCGCCAGCAGGACGCCCAGCACCGTGGCTACGCCCTTGCCGCCTTGAAAGCCGAAAAAAATCGGATAGACATGGCCGAGGAACACCGCAATGGCCGATGCGGCGACGACCGTCTCGTCCAAGCCATAGGCAGGGGCCAGGCGCAATGCGAGAAAAATCGCCAGCCAGCCCTTGACGCCGTCGCCCAGCAGGGTCACCGCGGCGGCCAGCTTTTTGCCGGTACGCAAGACATTGGTCGCGCCTGGATTTTTCGACCCGAAGGTGCGCGGATCGGGCAAACCGAACGCCTTGCTGGTAACTACGGCAAAGGAAACCGAACCGATCAGGTAAGCGGCGAGGATGAAAATTACCGTATTCATATCTGTAGCACCAAAACCGGATGAACCGGGATAAAAATGGAGTGATGGGTAATGGGGGATGAGTGATGGACAAAGGTTTTCATCACCCATTCCTCATTACCCAACACCGTATGGCTCATTTCAACCCCAAATTCTTGTCGTATTTTTAACATCATTACGTCAATAAGCGATTAAAATGGCCACTTTTAGATTTTACGGCAAATTGCCCGCCTGAACACCCGATGGACATCGTTTTCCTGGAAGAAATCAAGCTCGACATCATCATCGGCATCTATGAGTGGGAGCGCAAAGTCCCGCAGACTATCCGTATCGACATCGACATCGGCCTGCCTCACAGCCGCGCCGGCGAATCCGACAGCATAGCGGACACCATCGACTACGGCGCGGTGATGGCGCGAATTCGCCAAACCGCTGCCGAACGGCACTTTTCCCTGGTGGAAGCCTTGGCCGAGCACATTGCCGCCCTGATCCGCACCGAATTCGGCGCGCCCTGGGTGAAAGTCTCCGTCGCCAAACTAGGCATGTTGCGCGGCGTCAAGCGGCTGGGAATCGTGATTGAACGCGGGGAACGGCCATCAGCCTAGAAGCATTAGCGGCCGCACTGCTGATTCTCCTTCTCGCCTACTTCATCCGCGGCATCACCGGCTTCGGCTCCGGATTGATTGCGGTACCGCTCCTGGCGCACTTCCTGCCCCTACAGTTCGTCGTGCCGTTCGTGCTGGTGCTCGACTTCACTGCTTCCATTGCGCTCGGCGGCAAAATCCGCGATCAGATCGACTGGAATGAGCTGAAACCCTTGCTGCCCTTCGGTGCTGCGGGCGTGCTGCTGGGCGCGACGCTGCTCATCCGGATGCCGCGCGAGCCCCTGCTGATCGGGCTGGGAATTTTTGTCCTGATTTTCGGCGCGCGCACCCTGCTCAACATCCACGGCGAGAAGCCGATCTCGCGGCTCTGGGCCGTTCCCGCCGGACTGGCCGGCGGTACCGTGGGCGCCCTGTTCGGCACCGGCGGCCCGCCCTACATCATCTATCTGTCTCACCGCTTGAAGGACAAGACAAAATTGCGCGCCACCTTCTCCGGCCTGTTCACCCTGGAGGGCGGACTGCGCGTCGTCACCTTTCTCGCCACCGGCCTGCTGCTGCAAGGCGGGATGCTCACCGCACTTCTCGCCGCCCTGCCCATCATGGCGCTCGGCCTATATCTCGGCCACCGCGTCCACCTCGGCATTTCCAGCCGGCAGATGCTCAAGCTCATCGGCGCACTGCTCATCGGTAGCGGCGCCTCGCTCATCTGGAAAGCATGGGGATAATGCTTCCTTCCTCCATTTCATAACCGCACACCGTCACATCCTTTCCTGTTTTTGTGATAGGCTGCTCGCACCACTAAGAAACGCCGACTTTCCATGCCATAGGCATGAAAGATCGCTGGCGGCAGCAGGGTTCGAAGGCTTTAATTTTGTACAGGGGAATTCAGTGAAATGGGGTTCGCAGGGATGGCTGACAAGTCTCCCGACTCGCAAAATAAAAATGCTGGGCTTTGTCATGGCGCTGCTGGCCTTTGGGACAGAACAGGCGATGGCGGGCGAGGCGCGCACCTTCGGGGTCCTGAACCAGCGTAGCGCGGTACTCACCGCAAGGTACTGGAATCCCATCCTTCACTATGTGAGCAATAAGACCGGGATAACCCTGGAATTGAAGATGGGCAAGACCGCCCCGGAAACCTCGGCCATGACCGGCCGCGGCGAATTCGATTTCGTCTACTCCAACACCATTTTCACTCCGCTCAACGCCCCCGCCGGCTATAAGGTATTCACCCGCCCCATCGAACCCGCCATCCAGGGCCAGGTCGTGGTGCCGGAATACTCGCCCATCAAAACGCTCAACGACCTGGACGGCAAGGAAATCGGCTTCCCCTCCACCGCCGCGTTCGTCGGTTATGCGGTACCGATGAACGGCTTGCTCCATGCCGGCGTCACCGTCACGCCTGTATTCGCCGGCAATCAGGAAGGCATCATGGGTCAGATGAAAGCCGGGCGAATTATGGCTGCCGGCGTCAATTCCACGGTAATGCGGGACTATGGCCGGAGGGAGAATTATCGCTATCGCGTCCTATGGACCTCCGAGGATTATTTTAACCTGCCGATTTCCGCCCACCCCCGCGTGCCGACGCAAGAAGTCGCTGCGGTGCGGGACGCTTTCCTCGGCATGGCCGGCGACCCCGAAGGGCTGAAGGTGCTGCAGGCGAGCGCCGAGGTAATCAAGCAGCAGCCCCCTTATGGTTTCGCTGCGGCGGATGACCGGGATTACCAGAACTACCTTCGTTATTTCAAAACCACCTTGGTCAGGGATTGCGACGGATGCCCCGGCAAACAAAGTACTGAGAACAAGTGAGCACCCCACCGCGTGCGCCCTTGTGGGAGCGCCTTTCCTTCATCTCCCGACTTGGCATCAGCGCCGGGCTTGCCCTGATCATCGCGGGCGCCGTCATGCTGTACAGCTCGATCAAGACCGATTCCGCCTGGCACCAGGAGCAGTTGGCCAGCCAGGCGGAAAGCGAGCTGGAGTTCCTGACCCCTGCCCTGGCAGAACAAGCGATAGTCGGCGATTTCTCGACCATGACGCAAATGCTGGAGGCCCGGGTCCGACGAGACAACATTGACAGCCTGCGTTTCGTCGACCTCAGGGGCAATCTACTGCGGGCGGATTCAAAAAACGCCCCCGCGGCCCGCGCCCCGGCCTGGTTCACGCGCCTTTCCGGCCTCCATGAGGAAGAGTCCGTCACCGATCTTGCCGTGGGCGGGACGCGTTATGGGGAGCTGTCCATCCGGATGACACCCACGTCGGCCATCAATCGAACCTGGGAAGGTTTCCGCAATCGAATCCTGATTCTGGTGCTGGCGGTGGGGCTGGATTTTCTCGGCATCCTGCTGATCCTCAAGTTTGGTTTGCGGCCTCTCGAAGCCCTGAATGAGGGCGCGGGAAAACTCGGGGCAGGCAACCTGGCTGTGCGCATTCCGATTCAGGGCAGCAGGGAAATACGGAGTGTCATTTCCGCCTTCAACGACATGGCGGACAAGGTTCAGGCCCTGCTCGCCCAGATCAGTCATGAGAAAGAGTTGGCCCTGGTTACCCTTCAATCCATCGGCGATGCGGTGATCACCACCGACAACCAGAATCGGGTCGCTTTTCTCAATCCGGTGGCGGAAAAGCTTACCGGCTGGACAACGGAGGCGGCCTGCGGCCAGCCGCTGCAGCAGGTATTCAACATCATCAACGAATTCACGCGCGAACCGGTGGAAAACCCGGTGGACAAGGTGATGCGGTCCGGGATCGTCGTCGGGCTGGGCAATCACACCATACTGATCGCCCGCAATGGGCAGGAATATTCCATCGAGGACACCGCCGCGCCGATCCGCGACAACAACGGCCATATCCTCGGCGTCGTACTGGTGTTCCACGACGTCAGCGAAAAGCACAAGCTGACCCACCAGCTTTCCCATCAAGCCCGGCATGACGCCCTCACCGGCCTGATCAACCGGAGCGAATTCGAGCTCCGACTGAAAGAGCTGCTCGACAGCACGGCCAACCGGCACGGAGAACACGCGCTGCTTTATCTCGACCTCGACCAGTTCAAGGTGGTCAACGACACCTGCGGCCACAGCGCCGGCGATGAATTGCTGCGCCAATTAACCGCGCAGATCCAGGCCAGGGTTCGCGAATCGGACACCTTCGCGCGGCTGGGTGGCGACGAGTTCGGCATCCTGCTGGAAAACTGTCCGCTGGATCAGGCGGTTCGCCTGGCAAACGTCCTGCTCGACGAGATGGGGGCCTTCCGCTTCGTCTGGCTCGACAAGACCTTCGCGGTCGGCGCCAGCATCGGCTTGGTGGCGATCACCGATGCCAGCGGCAATTCAGCCAACGTGCTTGCCGCCGCAGACACCGCCTGCTACGCGGCGAAGGACAAGGGGCGCAACCGGGTACAGGTGTATTCACCGGACGATATCGAGATGGCCGAACGTCATGGCGAAATGCACTGGGTGGCGCGCATCGCCAAGGCTTTCGAGGAGGAGCGCTTCCGGCTGTACTACCAGCCCATCGTTCCGGTTCAAGACGGCGCCCCCGACCAGGAACAGCATTTCGAGATATTGCTGCGCATGCTGGACGAGGACAATAACCTGGTGCCGCCCGGCTTCTTCATCCCTGCTGCGGAACGTTACAACCTGATGGTCGAGATCGACCGCTGGGTAGTCAGCAACTCTTTCAACTGGCTGATCGCCAACGCCGAGCGGCCGGTGATCTGCGCCATCAACCTTTCCGGCCAGTCGGTCAACGACGACCGCTTCCTCCGCTTCCTCATCGACCAGATCAAGGGTACGGGGGTGCCGCCGCACAAGGTCTGCTTCGAGATTACCGAAACCTCGGCGATCTCCAATCTCGCCAAGGCAAGCAACTTCATCAAGACCATCCAATCGCTCGGCTGCAGCTTCTCGCTCGACGATTTCGGCAGCGGCATGTCGTCCTTCTCCTACCTGAAAAACTTGCCGGTGGATTACCTGAAGATCGACGGCAGCTTCGTCCGGGACATGACCAACAACCCGATCGACTGCGCCATGGTCGAATCCATCAACCACATCGGCCATGTAATGGAAATCAAGACCATCGCCGAATTCGTCGAAAACCCGGCGATCCTGGACAAGCTCCGCGCCATCGGCGTGGACTATGCCCAGGGTTACGGCATTGCCAAACCCCGACCGCTGGAAGAAATGGCGCCGTTTTACCCGCGCGGATGATGCATGGCGTGCAGACATGTAGGTTGGGTTAGCGGCCTTATCGCGTAACCCAACAGACCCAAACCTTCAAAGCCGGTGTTTAAAGGGAAGATTGGGTTTGTTGGGTTACGGCGCTAAAAACCGCGCCTAACCCAACCTACATCTAACGCCTCATTAAGCAAACAGCATTGCCTTAACCCCGCGGATGATGCTCCGCGTGCAACTGCTTGAGCCGCTCGCGCGCCACGTGCGTGTAGATCTGGGTAGTGGAAATGTCGGCGTGTCCGAGCAGCATCTGCACCACGCGCAAATCGGCGCCGTGGTTGAGCAGATGGGTGGCGAAGGCATGGCGTAGCGTGTGCGGCGACAAGGGCTTGCCGACCCCTCCCGCGACAGCGCGGCGCTTGATCAAATGCCAGAACCCCTGGCGCGTCATGCCCTTGCCGCGCGCGGTGACGAACAGCGCATCGCTCGGCCTGCCGTCCAGCAGCAATGGTCGCGCCTCGGCCAGGTAGCGACCGATCCAGGCAATCGCCTCCTCGCCCAGCGGCACCAGCCTTTCCTTGCCGCCCTTGCCCATGACGCGCACCACCCCCATCTCCAGGCTCGCTTCCGTCACCTTCATCGCCACCAGTTCGGACACCCGCAAGCCCGTGGCATAGAGCGCTTCCAGCATGGCCTTGTCGCGCAGTCCGAGCGGGTCTGGGCTTTCCGGGATATTCAGCAGCGCCCCGACGTCGGCTTCGGTCAGGGTTTTGGGCAGCGCCCTGACCTGTTTCGGCGAGGCGATATTGAGCGTAGGGTCGGCGCTTATCCTGCCCTGGCGCAACAGATAACGGTAAAACCGCCGCAGGCTGGAAAGTTCGCGACTGGCCGTGCTGGCGCGGGTCTTGGCAACGGTATACTGATGCGACAAAAAGCCCTCCAGTTCGGCATGGCCGGCATCGGGCAGTTCCTTGCCGCATTTTTCCTTCAGCCAGGCGGCGAACTGCTGCAAATCGCGCCGGTAGCTTTCCAGAGTGCTGCGCGCCAGACCGTCCTCCAGCCACAGCGCGTCGCAGAATTCGTCAAGCAGGCTGTCTGCGTTCATGCTCTAACAGCCAACGTTTGATCGCCAGCGGATCGCCGCCGGCGCTGTTCATGAACCCGCCCAGGCCGTCTCGCGCCAGCACGCGGTGGCAGGGAATAATCACGGGAATGGGATTGGCGCCGCAGGCTTGACCCACCGCACGCGGCGCGGAATGAAGCCGCTTGGCCAACTCGCCATAGGTTTGCGTCGAGCCGCTCGGAATCTGGCGCAGCGCCAGCCAGACCTTGGATTGGAACACGGTACCGTGCAGCGCGAGGGGCAGGTCGAAGCGAAACAGGGGATCGGCAAAATAGGCCTGCAACTGCCTGCACACCCGCCCGGAAACAGCATCCTGCGGCTCCAGAACGGGGGTTCCCAGCGGCAGAAAATCAAGTCCGGTCAGGGCCGTGCCGTCGGTCATGATGCCGAGCACCGCAAACGGCGCAGGGAGTCTCGCCTGGTAAGCCCGATTCAAAACAAGCGCCTCTCTCGTTTGCTTCCTCTCCCGCGAGCGGGAGAGGATTGAGGAGAGGGCGTCCCTTTAGCTGTGGAGAGGGGTATCAGAACCAAGTTACGCATAGCCACATTTTAGCCGATCAAAACGACAAAGGCCACGAAGGCAATGCCTTGGTGGCCTTTGGACTACAGCGGATCAGCTTACGATGCCGACTTCGCCGGCTGGACACGGGCGACCAGTTTTTCCTTGATACGCGCGGATTTGCCGGAACGGTCGCGCAGGTAGTACAGCTTGGCGCGGCGCACGTCGCCGCGGCGCTTCACCTCGATGCTGGCGATCAGCGGGGAGTGGGTCTGAAAGGTGCGCTCCACGCCTTCGCCGTTGGAAATTTTGCGGACGATGAAAGCGGAGTTGAGACCCCTGTTGCGCTTGGCGATCACCACACCTTCAAAAACCTGTACCCGCTTGCGGGTACCTTCCACGACGTTGACGCCGACGATCACCGTGTCGCCCGGGGCGAAATCGGGGATGGTTTTGCCCAGGCGAGCGATTTCTTCCAGTTCCAGCTGCTTGATGATATCCATTTAAAACTCCTTGCTTCGTTATTTATTGGATTCCTGTTCCTGCTGGTTTTCTGCCTTAAACACAGCCAGCAGCCCGGATTCCTCTTTTGTCAACTGACGGGCGGCCAATAAATCCGGTCGCCTCAACCAGGTCCTGCCCAACGCCTGCTTTAACCGCCAGCGTTGAATTTCTGCATGGTGCCCGGACATCAACACTTCCGGCACCGCCTCGCCCTGATAAACTTCGGGGCGGGTGTAGTGGGGGCAATCCAGCAGCCCGTCCACGAATGAATCCTGTACAGCCGATTCGGCATCGCCGAGTACGCCCGGCAACTGCCTGACCACGGCGTCGATCAGCACCATCGCCGCCAATTCCCCACCAGACAGCACATAGTCGCCGAGCGAGATTTCCTCATCCACCTGATGGCGCAACAAACGCTCGTCTACGCCTTCGTAACGGCTCGCCAGCAGCACCAAGCCGGGCTCGCAGGTCAGTTCCATCACCCGCTGGTGAGTCAGCACCTTGCCCTGGGGCGAAAGATGGATCACCCGCGGCTTCGCCACCCCGGCCTGCTGCTGCCGCTGTTTCGCGGCCAGGATCGCCTTTTCCAGCGGCTCGGCCAGCATCACCATGCCCGGCCCGCCTCCGTAGGGGCGATCATCTACCGTACGATAGTTGTCCTCGGTAAAATCGCGCGGATTCCACAACTGCAACTGGAATCGCTCCTGTTCCAGCGCGCGCCGCGTAATGCCGTGTTTGGCCAGCGCGTCGAACATCGGCGGGAACAAGGGGATGACGTCGAAATTCAATAATCCGTGCCCCAGTCCACGTTGATCCGTCCCGCTTCCAAGTCGACTTGGAGGATGACCTGAGCGATAAACGGGAGCAATCTTTCGCGTTCCCCCTCGACCACCAGCACATCGTTCGCGCCGGTTTCCAGAAGTTCCGTCACCTTGCCCAGCACTTCATCTTGGACATTTATCACTTCCAGCCCGATCAGATCGGACCAGTAATATTCATTATCCGCCGCTGCCGGCAGTGCTGCGCGCGCCACTGCGATCTCAAGGCCCTTCAGCGCCGCCGCGGCATCGCGGTCATTGCACCCGTCCAGCCTGGCAACCAGCGTCTTGTGATGGGCTTCCGTCTCCAAAACCTTGACTTCACGCCACTGTCCGCCTCGTCCTATATTCCAGACGGGAAAGCTCAGTAGCCCATCGATTTCTTCGGTAAACGGCTGCACCTTGACCCAACCGAGGATGCCGAACGGGGCGGCGATGCGCCCCATTACCACCAAATCTTTAGACTGCGGCACGCTTGACGAGTTTGGCCACTGCGTCGGACAGCAACGCGCCGTGTCCCTGCCAGTAGCTGATGCGCTCGTTGTCGAGGCGCACGGCCTCCTGGCCTTCACGCGCAACCGGGTTGTAGAAACCCACGCGCTCGATGAAACGGCCGTCACGACGATTGCGGGAATCGGCTACGACTACGTTGAAATACGGGCGCTTCTTGGCACCGCCACGGGCAAGTCGAATCACAACCATAGGTTTACCCTTTAAAGAATTAGGTCTAAAAAACCGGTAATTTTACGCTAAGTTTTGGAATAAACGCAAGAAACATTATTTACCTAGAAACAACAACTCACCGCAAAGGGCGCAAAGGAACGCCAAGGAAAAGCCAATAAGCAGATAACTCCTTTTTATTTACACTCGCTGGGTGAACCGCCCGTATCGATAATCTGTTGCCTTACCTCGCGTCCTTTGCGCCCTTTGCGGTTCAATCGCTTTTCAGTTTTGTCACATGCCGGGCAGCATGCCCTTCATGCCCCTCATCATCTTCGCCATCCCGCCCTTGGCGACCATCTTCATCATCTTCTGGGTTTGCTCGAACTGCTTCAGCAAGCGGTTCACCTCCTGCACATGCACCCCGGCGCCGGCGGCGATGCGGCGCTTGCGCGACGCCTTGAGGAGGTCCGGGTTGCGGCGCTCTCCCGGCGTCATCGAGTTGATGATGCCCTCGATACGATTGATCGATTTATCGTCGGCCATGCCCGCCGCTGCCTGCCCCATCTGCGCCGGCAACTTGTCCATCAGGGCGGCGACACCGCCCATTTTTTTCATTTGTTGCAGCTGCGCCTTGAAATCCTCAAGATCGAAACTCTTACCGGACTTGAGCTTCTTTGCCAGCTTGACCGCTTCATCCTGATCGACGCCGCGCTGGGCATCCTCGATCAGGGACAACACATCGCCCATGCCGAGGATGCGCGAAGCCATGCGCTCCGGATGGAAGGCTTCGAGGCCGCCCACTTTCTCGCCGACACCCGCGAACTTGATCGGCTTGCCGGTGACTTGGCGCACCGACAGCGCCGCACCGCCGCGAGCGTCGCCGTCGAGCTTGGTGAGCACCACGCCGGTCAGCGGCAACGCTTCGCTGAAAGCCTTGGCGGTATTGACCGCATCCTGGCCCTGCATGGCGTCGACCACAAACAGGGTTTCGATCGGCTTGAGCACTTCGTGCAGACGCCTGATCTCGGCCATCATGGCTTCGTCTATCGCCAGACGGCCCGCGGTGTCGATGATCAGCACATCGTGAAAATGCTTGTCGGCGTAATCCCGCGCCGCCAGTGCGATCTGCTCCGGGCTCTGACCCGCCCCGGCGGGGAAGTAATCCGTATCGATCTGCTGCGCCAGGGAACGCAACTGCTCCATCGCCGCCGGGCGGTAAACGTCGCAACTCGCCAGCAGCACTTTTTTCTTCATCTGCTCGCGCAGGTATTTGGCCAGTTTGGCCGATGTGGTGGTTTTTCCTGCGCCCTGCAGGCCCGCCATCAAGATCACCGCGGGGGGTTGCGTGGTGAAGTTGAGCGCGGCGCTCTGCCCCCCCATCAGCTTGGTCATTTCCTGATGGACGATGCCGATCACGGCTTGGCCCGGAGTCAGGCTGGACAGTACTTCCTGGCCCTGTGCACGCTCCTTGACGTGAGCGATGAAATCCTTCACCACCGGCAAAGCAACGTCCGCTTCGAGCAAAGCCATGCGCACCTCGCGCAGGGCGTCCTGGATGTTGGCTTCGGTCAGGCGGGCTTGGCCGCGCAGGGTTTTGATTACACCGGAAAGGCGATGGGTGAGATTGTCGAACATGGCGGCAAATTGTCCTGCTGAATGTTAATCCGAATTCGGATAGTGTAAACTTGGTGTTTAGAGAAACAATACGCCGACAAGTTTACAACACAATGAGCGGTTCACTCCATTTCCTCGCCTTCCTGCTTTACAGCACGCTCGGCCTCATTTTCTGGCGCTCGGTCTGGCGCCCAGCGAGCACAGAAATCGCGCAACACGCTACCGAAGCCTCGGCGGCCGGGCGTCTCGCCATACTGGCGCCCCTCGCATTGCATGGCGCACTGCTTTATCCATCCCTGTTTCCCGGCGCAGGCCTGAATCTCGGTGTCGGCAACACGATATCGGCAATCTCCTGGCTCACCGTACTGGTCTACTGGCTCGCCAGCTTCCGCTACAATATGGAATGCCTGCAAACCATGGTATTGCCTGGCGCAGCGATCTGCCTGCTGTTGCCGCTGGCTTTTCCGGAAGCGCACGCCATCCCCCATACCGAGCTGCCGCTTTTCAAGGTTCACCTGCTGATTTCGCTACTCGCCTACAGCTTGTTTACTATCGCGGCAGTACACACGGTATTGATGGCTTTGGCCGAGCGTCGCCTGCACGGCCATGTCCTGTCGCAGATCCTGGGGAAATTGCCGCCCCTGTTGACGATGGAAGCGTTGCTGTTTCGCATCATCACGGTGGGATTCGTCCTCCTCACCCTGTCCATCCTGAGCGGCGTGATGTTCTCCGAAGAACTCTTCCACAAACCCCTGCAGTTCAACCACAAGTCGCTGTTTGCGCTGCTTTCCTGGGGCATTTACGCATCCCTCTTGGGGGGGCGGCAAATTTACGGCTGGCGCGGACGCACCGCCATCCTCTGGACGCTCGCTGGATTTGCCATGCTGCTACTGGCCTACATCGGCAGCAAGTTCGTGCTGGAAGTGATACTGCAACGCTGAGCAAGCGCTCTCACTGCATGAAGATTCCCGCTCTTGGATGACATCCCATTAAGCGTTCTGCTGGCAATACTGGCGCTGATCCTGCTCGTTTCCGGATTCTTCTCCATAGCCGAAACCAGCATGATGGCGCTCAACCGTTATCGCCTGAAATATCTGGTCAAACGCGGGCACCGCGGTGCAAAGCTCACCGCCCAACTGCTCGATAAAACCGATAAGCTGCTCGGCGTAATCCTACTCGGCAACAACCTGCTCAACGCTGCCTCGGCCACCCTGGTTACCGTCATCACGGTTCGCCTGCTGGGTGAGAGCGAATTCGCGCTCACCATCGGCACCCTGTCCGTTACCTTCGCCATCCTGGTATTCAGCGAAATCACCCCGAAAGTCATGGGGGCCTCCTACCCGGAACGCATTGCCATACCTTCCAGTTATATCCTCTCCCCGTTGCTCAAGCTGTTTTATCCGGTGGTGTGGTTCGTCAACCTGTTCGTCAAACTGCTCCTGTGGCTGCTGCGGCTCAAACCGGTCACCGCCGACACCCGCCTCAATATGGAAGAACTGCGCACACTGGTGCTGGAAGCGGGCCACTACATTCCCCCCAAGCACCAAAGTATTTTCCTCAATCTGTTCGAGCTGGAAAACATCGGTGTCGACGACATCATGATCCCACGCAACCAGATCGAAGCAATCGACCTCGGCGTCCCCGAAGACATCATCCTCGAACAGCTCGCCACCAGCCACCACACCCGGCTGCCGGTGTACCGGGGCAGGCTGGACAACATCGTCGGCGTGATCCATATCCGCCACGTGCTGCACCAGGTTCGCAACAGTGAAATCAACACCGAAATGCTGCAAGAGATCGTCCGCGAACCTTATTTCATCCCGGCGGGAACCTCGCTTTTTTCCCAGCTGCAGCACTTCCAGGAAAATCGCCAGCATATCGGCCTGGTGGTGGATGAGTATGGCGAATTGCTCGGACTGGTGAGCCTGGAAGACATCCTGGAAGAAATCGTCGGCGAATTCGCCGCGGGCCCTACCGCCCACGGCGGCATTTATCCGCAGGACGACGGCAGCTGGCTGGTCAATGGCGGCTGCTCGCTGCGCGACCTGAACCGCAAGCTCAAGCTCAAGTTGCCGCTGGATGGCCCTAAAACCCTGAACGGGCTGGTCCTCGAACATTTCGAGGATATCCCGGAAGCCGGCACCAGCTTCAAAATTAACGGGCATACGCTGGAAATCGTCCAGACGCAGGACCGCATCGTCAAAGTCGTGCGTATTTTTCCAATCTTAACCGCCTCGGAATAGACTCCACCGCCTTTACAAAAAAACTTGCCAAGTGCATTATTGGGCTGTTTTTAATCCCCAGGCGGACAACCCCAGATGGCAGCAGCAACAACTTCGACCAAACTCAGCGGACTAGCCAACGCACTGGTACAAAGCGGGCGCCTGCTGGAGGCCGATGCCGAAGCCATTCAGTCCCAATCCGGCGCCGATGAGACCGGTTTTGTTGCCCAGTTGGTACAAAGCAAAAAAATGAGCTCCCTGGAAGTCGCGGAATTTGCTGCGCGGACGTTCGGCTTTCCTCTGCTGGACCTGGCTGCCATCGATGTAAATCACCTGCCCAGTGACGTACTCGACGCCAAGCTGATCAGGAGCCGGCGCGTTCTCGCCCTGCAAAAGCGCGGCAATCGCCTGTTCATCGCCACCTCCGATCCGGCCAACCTGCGCGCCCTGGATGATGTGCGGTTCAAAACCAGCCTAACGGTCGAACCGGTGGTGGTGGAAGACGACAAGCTCGGCGCACTGATAGAAAAAATTGCCGAGGCCACTGACACTACCCTACAGAATCTGGCCGGCGAAGACATCAACCTCGAATTCACCGACGATGACGCGTTGGCGCAAAAAGATGAGGGCGCCAGCGCAGAAATCGATGATGCACCCATCGTCCGCTTTCTCCAGAAAATCCTGCTGGACGCGATCAATGCCGGGGTATCCGATATCCACTTCGAGCCCTACGAAAAATACTACCGCATCCGCTACCGCCTCGACGGCGTACTTTATGAAGCAGCACAGCCTCCCCTGGCGATCAAGGATAAACTCTCCTCCCGCATCAAGGTGATCTCCAAGCTCGATATTTCGGAGAAACGGGTACCCCAGGACGGCCGCATGAAACTGGTGCTGTCCAAGAACCGCGCCATCGATTTCCGCGTCAGCACCCTGCCCACCCTGTATGGTGAGAAAATCGTGATGCGGATTCTCGACCCGACCATCGCCACGCTGGGTGTTGATGCACTGGGCTACGAGCCGGACCAGAAGGAACTCCTGCTCAACGCCGTCCGCCGCCCCTACGGCATGGTGCTGGTGACCGGACCAACCGGCAGCGGCAAAACCGTATCGCTGTATACCTGCCTGAACATCCTGAACGAACCAGGTGTTAATATTTCCACGGCGGAAGATCCCTGCGAGATCAACCTGCCCGGCGTCAACCAGGTCAACGTCAACGACAAGACCGGACTGACTTTCGCGGCTTCACTCAAATCCTTCCTGCGCCAGGACCCGGATGTCATCATGGTGGGCGAGATCCGCGACCTGGAAACGGCAGACATCTCGATCAAGGCCGCGCAGACCGGCCACATGGTGCTGTCCACCCTGCACACCAACGATGCGCCCGGCACCCTGACCCGGTTGATGAACATGGGGGTCGCCCCGTTCAACATCGCCTCCGCGGTCATCCTGATTACCGCGCAACGGCTGGCGCGGCGCCTGTGCAAGTGCAAACAACCCATCGACATTCCCCGGGAGGCGCTATTGCGTGCCGGCTATACCGAAGAAGATCTCGACGACAGCTGGCAGCCTTATGGACATGTCGGTTGCGAAATCTGCAAGGGCACTGGCTACAAGGGTCGGGTCGGCGTCTATCAGGTCATGCCGATCAGCGACGAAATGAGCCGCATCATCATGAAAAACGGCACCGCGCATGACATCTCCGACCAGGCGAAACGTGAAGGCGTGCGCGATCTGCGTCAATCCGGCTTGCGCAAGGTAAAGGCCGGGCTGACCACGCTGGAAGAGATCGAAGCCATAACCAACGAGTAAAGGGGCAAGCATGGCCGTTGCAAATAAGAAAGCAGTGAAAGACATCCCCTTCGCTTGGGAGGGTACAGACAAAAAAGGCAAACCCGTAAAGGGCGAGATGAGCGCACCTGGCTCTGCAGTAGTGCAAACCATGCTGCGGCGTCAAGGCATTACCGTTCTCAAGGTTAAAAAACAAAGCGGTTTCAAAAAAGGCAAGAAAGTCACCGAAAAGGATATCTCTCTATTCACGCGGCAGCTGGCCGTCATGATGAAGGCGGGCGTGCCGCTGCTCCAGGCCTTCGATATTGTCGGCAAGGGCCACAGCAATCCAGCCGTATCGCGGCTGCTTGGCAACATCAAGGCCGATATCGAAACCGGCAGCAGCATGAGCCAGGCATTTCGCAAATACCCTTTGTATTTCGACGCGCTGTACTGCAACCTGGTCAACGCTGGCGAGCAGGCGGGCATTATCGACACGGTGCTGGACCGCCTCGCCACCTACAAGGAAAAAATCCTCGCCATCAAAGGCAAGATCAAATCCGCGCTGTTCTACCCCATCTCCATTCTGGTCGTCGCTTTCGTCATCACGGCAATCATCATGATCTTCGTGGTGCCGGCGTTCAAGGAACTGTTCACCAGCTTCGGAGCCGACTTGCCCGCCCCGACACTGGTGGTGATGGCCATCTCGGACTTTTTTGTTGCCTACTGGTGGGCGATTTTTGGCTCAATCTATGGCGCACTCCAATTCTTTTTCTACACCTGGAAGCGCTCGAAAAAAATGCAGTACTTCATGGATCGCCTGTCTCTCAATCTACCAGTTTTTGGCGCGGTGATCGAGAAAGCCACGATCGCGCGCTGGACTCGTACCCTGTCCACCATGTTTGCCGCTGGCGTACCCCTGGTTGAAGCACTGGACTCGGTCGGCGGCGCTGCCGGCAATGCCTTGTATTTTGACGCTACGAAAAAAATCCAGAGCGAAGTCAGCACAGGCACCAGCCTGACGGTGGCGATGCAGAACAGCAATCTGTTTCCCAATATGGTGCTGCAAATGGTTTCCATCGGCGAGGAGTCCGGCGCCCTGGATGCCATGCTCTCCAAGGTGGCCGATTTTTACGAGGCCGAAGTGGACGACTCTGTGGACGCACTGGCCAGCCTGATGGAACCGATCATCATGGCGGTTCTGGGCGTAATCATCGGCGGCCTGGTTATCGCCATGTATCTGCCGATCTTCAAGATGGGCCAGGTCGTTTAAAACAAATGATCTTCGACCCCCTGCAATCCTCTCCGGCGCTGTATGTTAGCGTGGCAGCACTCCTCGGCCTGATGATCGGCAGCTTCCTGAATGTCGTCATCCATCGTCTGCCCAGGATGATGGAAAGCGAATGGCGCGAACAATGCAGCGCCATGGACGGAGAAGACGCCCCGCCCGCTGCGCCGTACAATCTGGTGGCTCCGCGCTCGGCCTGCCCGTCCTGCGGACACATGATTTCGGCATGGGAAAACATCCCGGTGATTTCCTGGCTGCTCTTGCGCGGTCGCTGCGCGCACTGCAAGACCCCGATCAGCCCGCGCTATCCCATTGTCGAAGCCCTTACCGGCATCATCAGCGGTTACATCGCCTGGCATTTCGGCTTTGGGCCGACTGCCATGGCCGCCCTGCTATTCGCCTGGGCGCTGCTCGCACTAACCTTCATCGACTTCGATACCCAGCTGCTGCCGGACAGCATCACCCAGCCCCTGATCTGGCTCGGCCTGTTGCTCAATCTCAATGGCTTCTTCACCGGCCTGGACTCCGCCCTGATCGGGGCGGTGGCAGGCTACCTGACGCTCTGGAGCGTGTACTGGCTGTTCAAGCTGGTGACAAAAAAGGAAGGCATGGGCTATGGTGATTTCAAGCTGCTTGCCGCGATCGGCGCGTGGCTGGGCTGGCAGATGCTGCCGCTGGTCATCCTGCTTTCTTCGCTGGTCGGAGCGGTGGTGGGCCTTTCCCTGATCCTGTTCGCCGGCCATGGCCGCCAGGTTCCGATTCCCTTCGGCCCCTACCTTGCAGGTGGCGGCCTGATCGCCCTGCTGTGGGGAAAGCAAATCACCCAGGCTTATCTCGGACTTTAGGGAATGCTGGTGATCGGCCTCACCGGCGGCATCGGCTGCGGCAAAAGCAGCGTCGCCAGAGTTTTTGCCGCCTTGGGCGCCGCCGTCATCGACACCGATGAGATCGCGCATCGCCTGACGGCAAAAGGCGCCCCAGCCCTTGCCACCATCATCGAGCAGTTCGGCTCCAGCTACCTATTACCGGATGGCAACCTCGACCGCGCCAGATTGCGCAAACAGGTGTTTTCCGATCATGCGTCCAAGGAAAAGCTGGAAAAGCTGCTCCACCCTCTGATCAAGCAACAGGTGATCTCGGAAATGGCCGAGGCACAGGGGCCCTATCTGGTGCTGGTGATCCCGCTGTTTTTTGAGACCGGTGCATACCGCGATCTGGTTGACAGGGTACTGGTGGTGGATTGTGATGAAAATCAGCAAATCTCCCGAACCATGTCCCGTAGCAGGTTTTCCGCCGATGAGGTGCGCACCATCATTGCTCAGCAGGCTCCGCGCGAGGAACGCATCAAACAAGCCGATGACATTCTGTCCAATCGGGGCGACCCAGCCGATCTCGAAAAACATGGCGAGGACCTGCATCGGCATTATTTGGCGCTGGCATTACGGCGGCAGACCTGAAGCCTTTCCACTAAAAACCAAATTAATTCAAGGTTTCATGTAATTATGTTAATACAAATTATTGTCAGATCGCTTATAATTCGGCAGAATTGAACTTTGCGGACTCCAGACCCGACAGTGATCACCTACGACCACCCTCTTAATGAGCGGATTCGCACTCTCCTACGACTGGAGGATCTCTATGCCAAGGCGCACTACTTCTGCGCCCAGTCGCATCAGATGGATCATCACGCCGCGCTGTTGGTTGTGTTCGAAATTCTGGAAGTTTCCTGCCGTGCCGATCTAAAATCCGACCTGCTCCAGGAGCTGGAGCGGCAGAAACAAACCCTGGAAGCCCTGCGCAACAATCCCGCCATTTCGGAAGAAGCCCTGGATGAAGTGCTGCGCGACATCGACAACGTTTCAAGTCGTCTGCACAGCCTGTCTGGCAAGGTCGGCCAGCACCTGCGCGAGAATGAATGGTTGATGAGCATCAAGCAGCGCACTTCCATCCCCGGCGGGGTATGCGAATTCGACCTGCCCTCCTATCATTTCTGGCTAAACCAGGATGAAAGCCTGCGCCGTCAGGATCTAACGGAATGGCTGACGCCGATGCTGCCGATCCGGGATGGATTGAGAATCATCCTGCGCATGCTGCGCGACAGCGGCAAGTCCAGCCGCCACACTGCACAGCAAGGCGCATTTCAACAGATGCTGAGCGGCAGAGTGGCACAGATGCTGCGTATCTCAGTCGCGCGCAACTTGCCGTGCTTCCCCGAAATCAGCGCCAACAAATATGCGATCAACATCCGCTTCACCGCACTGGGCGGCACCCAGAAACCACGGGGATGCGACACCAATGTCGAGTTTAATCTGACTCTTTGCAACCTTTAAACCAGGCGAATCCATACCTGGCATTACCGCACATGAATACCCCCGCGAAACCCTCACCCTCCGTACCCTGCCCGACCTGCGGCAATCCCGCGCTCTTCAGTCCGAAAAACCCATTCCGTCCGTTCTGCTCGGAGCGCTGCAAACTGATAGACCTGGGAGAGTGGGCAAAAGAAGACTATCGTATCCCGCTAGACGAGGGAGATGCGGAAAAGGGAGAGAATCTCAACTAGCCCGATCAACCAAACCCTACTGCTTGACCGCGACAAAGGGGATTTGCCGCTTTACGCCATCCAGTTCCAGCGTCATGGTCCAATTGCTGGTGCCGCTAACACAGACAGGCAATACGATCTTTCCCTGCCATGCCCCATCGGCGGTACGCTGCAACACATAACGATTTGGCCCCATGTCCATGCCCTGCATGGCGAAATCGGCGGCGACCTGCCCGGCTTCGGGCGCCTTTACCACCAAATCGAACCGCTTGAGGGGCGATGGGGCGGAAAGGAACCTGACTTCCACCTGCTTCTCCCCGAACGGCACTTGGCAACCTTGAACCGGATCTTGGCAGTGCGCCGTTAATATCGGCCCGCCGTCACCGCCAATAAGACGGGGCAAGCCCAACGCCAGGAGCAACGGCAGGAGCAATAGAAGAAAAGGCCAGTTTTTTTTCATGTTCATTCCATTCAAGCGATCATCGTCTACCATGCACCGCGCAACATGGCGACTCCATGAGCGCCATGCCTCCACGCTTCGTTCAGATCGGCGCGGGAGACTCCGCCCAGCGCAAAGACCGGCATCGGCAAATCTTTTACCAGACGCGCAAAACCCTCCCAGCCCAAAACCGGTGCGCCAGGATGGCTCAGGGTCGGCAGAACTGGGGACAGCAAGGCAAAATCCAGCTCAAGCTCTGCGGCCCTGTCCAACTCGCGCCTGTCATGGCAGGAAGCGCTCACCAACTCGACTTCCGGCCGGGTCGTCAACGCCATCAGTTGTGCCGAATTTAACTGAACCCCATCCGCCCCGACCTTCTGGGCCAGATCTGCGTCACCGTTGATCACCACGCGCGCACCATGATCATGAGCCCGCCGCACTACCTCGGCGGCGAAAGCGCGCAATGTTGCCGCCTCCATGGACTTCTCTCGCACCTGAATCAGTTTCACCCCGTGCAGCAGCGCAACCTGTAGCCGCGCCAGAAACACCTCAACACCAAGTTCGGCGGCATGAGTAATCGCACACACCGAGGGCAACACAAGCGAGCGCAGAACCGGCCCATTGGCCGGCAATAGCGGCGTTACGGCCACCACATCGGGAAATTGCCAGGAAAGGCGCTGGTTCTCCTTGCCGTGAGGCTCGCCGTGCCAACTCACCACGCGAAAAAAATGCAGCCGTACTGTGGCGTGGGGATACGTATAAACGCGGGTCAGCCAGGGATGTGCCACATCGACCTCTATTCCCAGCTCTTCGTGCAGTTCACGAACCAGAGCATGGTAAGGCGTTTCGCCCGCTTCGACCTTGCCGCCGGGAAACTCCCACCACCCGGCGTAAGGTTTACCCGCCGGGCGCTCGGCCAATAAAAACTCGCCGTCGGGCCGCTGCACGATGGCAGCGGCGACCTCCAGCATATTCGGGTTATCCATTGACAGGCCTAGCTTCGGTACTCGGCATTGATCTTGACGTAATCATAAGAGAAATCGCAGGTCCATACCTTGGCTTCAGCCGACCCGCGACCGAGCTGAACCCGCACGGTGATCTCGGGCTCCTTCATCACCCGCTGGCCATCCTGCTCCCGATAGCTCGCCGCACGGCCGCCATTTTCCGCGACCAGAACATCGCCCAGATAGAGCCTGAGCCTGTCCACATCCAGGTCGGCAATGCCCGCATAGCCGATGGCAGCGAGTATCCGCCCCAGATTGGGATCGGAGGCAAAGAAGGCGGTCTTGACCAGGGGCGAGTGTGCGATTGCATAGGCCACCTGGCGGCATTCCGCTTCCGAGACCCCACCCTCGACGGCGACGGTGATGAACTTGGTCGCTCCCTCGCCGTCCCGGACTATGGCCTGAGCCAGAATTTGCGACACCTCGGTGACCGCGTCGCGCAAAGCGATGTAGTGAGCACTTGCCGCATCGGTGATTTCCGGCACGCCAGACTCGCCGGTAGCGATCAGGATAAAGGAATCATTGGTTGAGGTATCGCCATCCACCGTGATGCAGTTGAAGGAACGATCTGCCGCATGGCGCACCAGCGCCTCCAGCAGGGGCTGGCTCAGCACCGCGTCAGTGGCGACATAGCCGAGCATGGTCGCCATGTTGGGATGGATCATGCCAGAGCCCTTGGCGATGCCGGTAATGGTGACCGTCGCGTCGCCCAACCTGATCTGCTTCGACACCGCCTTGGACACGATGTCGGTGGTCATGATCGCCTGCGCAGCGTTGAACCAGTTGCTCTCCTTGAGATCGGCAATCGCTGCCGGCAGGCCGGCGACGATCTTCTCCACCGGCAGCGGCTCCAGGATCACGCCGGTGGAGAAAGGCAGCACCTGCTCCTCCGCGCAACCCAGCAGCTTCGCCACCTCGGCGCAGGTTCGCCGGGAGTGACCCAACCCCTCTTCCCCCGTACCGGCGTTGGCATTGCCGGTGTTCACCACCAACGCGCGGATACCCTTGCCCGCAGCTAGGTGCGCCCTGCACAGCGTAACCGGCGCGGCGCAGAAGCGGTTCTGCGTGAACACCCCCGCCACCCGTGCCTGCTCGCCCAGTCGCATCACCAGCAAATCCTTGCGATTGGCCTTCTTGATGCCGGCTTCGGCGATGCCGAGAGCGATGCCTTTGACGGGCAGCAGTTGATTGGGATTGGGAGGAGTGAGATTGACGGGCATGGCGCTTCCAGAAAGGTCATTGCGATTGCGGTATTTTAACAGCCGGCGTCCGCAGAAGAAACAGAAAGGCCGGCTAGATGCCGGCCTTTCTGTCTTGCCGCAACCTCAATGATCAGCTGAGCTTGCCATGGCACTGCTTGTACTTCTTGCCCGAACCGCACGGACAGGGATCGTTGCGGCCTACCTTATCTCCGGCGCGGATGAAGGGTTGATGCTCTTCACCCTCGGCATCTTCGTCAGCCCCTTCCAGCGCCTCGTCGTAATTGGCGTGGTGGTATTGGACATTGGACGGTTGCGGCTGGGCTTCCACCGCTTCCACATCCTCTTCGCTGCGGATCTGCACGGTCAGTACGATCTGGGTGACTTCACGCTTGATGCGGTCGAGCATGTCGGAAAACAGCTCGAATGCTTCGCGCTTGTATTCCTGCTTCGGATTTTTCTGGGCATAACCGCGCAGATGGATGCCTTGGCGCAAATGGTCCAGTGCCGCCAGATGCTCGCGCCAGTGGGTGTCCAGGCTCTGCAGCATGACCGCGCGCTCGAAGTGGAGCATGGTTTCGACGCCGACCGACTCCAGCTTGTGCTGGTACTGCGCGTTGGCTGCCTCGATGATGCGTTTGCGCAAGCCATGTTCGTCCAGGCCGGATTCCCGATCCAGCCACTCGCGTAGCGGCAGAACCAGCTGCCATTCGGCATGTAGCGACTTCTCCAGCCCCGCCACGTCCCATTGCTCTTCCATGCTTTCCGGCATGATGTACTGGCTGATGTGGTCGTTGACCACATCCTCGCGCATCGCCTGGATGGTTTCGGAAATATCGGCTGCCTCCAGCAACTCGTTACGCTGGGCGTAGATCACCTTGCGCTGGTCGTTGGAGACATCGTCGTACTCCAGAAGCTGCTTGCGGATATCGAAGTTGCGCGCCTCCACCTTGCGCTGGGCGTTTTCGATCGCGCGAGTCACCCAGGGGTGCTCGATCGCCTCGCCCTCCGGCATCTTCAGGCGATCCATGATCGCCGCCACGCGGTCGGAGGCAAAAATACGCAGCAGCGGATCTTCCAGCGACAGGTAAAAGCGGCTTGATCCGGCATCGCCCTGGCGCCCTGCGCGGCCGCGCAACTGGTTGTCGACGCGACGCGACTCGTGGCGCTCGGTGCCGATGATGTGCAGGCCGCCCGCAGCCAGAACCTGGTCATGCACGGGCTGCCATGCGCTCTTGACCGCGTCGTGGCGCTTGACCTTTTCCTCTTCGCTCAGGCTCTCGTCGTGGCGAATCTTGTCGAATTCGCCTTCGATGCTGCCGCCCAGCACGATATCCGTGCCGCGGCCCGCCATGTTGGTGGCGATGGTAATCGCTTGCGGCCGGCCCGCCTGCGCCACGATCTCGGCCTCGCGCGCGTGTTGCTTGGCATTGAGCACCTGATGCGCAAGCTTTTCCTTTTCCAGCAGATTGGAAATATATTCCGAAGTTTCGATCGAGGTCGTTCCGACCAGCACCGGCTGGCCGCGCTCCTGACAATCCTTGATGTCGTTGATCACCGCCTGGTATTTTTCCTTGGCAGTGCGAAAGACCTGGTCCATCCGGTCCTCGCGAACCATCGGTCGATGGGGCGGAATCACCACGGTTTCCAGCCCGTAGATCTGCTGGAATTCGTAAGCTTCGGTTTCGGCCGTGCCGGTCATGCCGGACAGCTTCAAATACATGCGGAAATAGTTCTGGAAGGTGATCGAGGCCAGCGTCTGGTTTTCCTTCTGGATCGCCACCCCTTCCTTCGCCTCCACCGCCTGATGCAGGCCATCCGACCAGCGCCGTCCGGACATCAGGCGACCGGTGAATTCGTCGACGATGACCACTTCGCCATCCTGCACCACGTAGTGCTGGTCGAGGTGGTAAAGCGCATGGGCGCGTAGTGCCGCATAAAGGTGATGGACCAGGCTGATGTTGGCGGCGTCATACAGGCTGGTGCCGGGCAGCAGCAGGCCTGCATCGGCCAGCATTTGCTCGGCATGTTCGTGCCCCTCTTCGCTGAGCAGCACCTGGTGCGATTTTTCATCGACACTGTAATCGCCCGGCCCATCTTCCTGTTCCTGCTTGACCAGTTTCGGCGCCAGATCGTTGATGCGGTAGTACAGATCGACGTTGTCCTCGGCCTGACCGGAGATGATCAGCGGAGTGCGTGCCTCGTCGATCAAGATCGAGTCGACCTCGTCGACGACCGCGTAATTCAGGTTGCGCTGCACCCGCTCCATGGGCTGGTACACCATATTGTCGCGCAAGTAGTCGAAGCCGAATTCGTTGTTGGTTCCGTAAGTGATATCGGCGGCATAAGCAGCCTGCTTCTCCTCGTGCCCCATCTGCGACAGGTTGACGCCGACGGTTAACCCGAGGAAATTATGGATGCGGCCCATCCACTCGGCATCGCGCTTGGCCAGGTAGTCGTTCACCGTAATCACATGCACGCCCTTGCCGGAAAGCGCATTGAGGTACGCAGGCAGGGTGGACACCAGGGTTTTGCCCTCGCCGGTGCGCATTTCAGCAATCTTGCCGTAATGCAGCACCATACCGCCGATCAGCTGCACATCGAAGTGGCGCATCTCAAGCACGCGCTTGCCCGCTTCGCGCACTACCGCGAAAGCCTCCGGCAGCAGCGCATCCAGGGACTCCCCATTCTGGTAACGCTGCCTGAATTCATCGGTTTTGGCGCGCAATTCCGCATCGGACAATGGCGCGATCTTCGGTTCCAGCGCGTTGATCGCTAGTACCGTTTGCGTGTATTGCTTAATTAGCCGATCGTTGCGGCTACCAAAGATTTTTCTGACCAGACGGGATATCATGAGTTTTCAGGAAGTGAGAGCTAACGAGCCCTGTAATAAACAAAAAGCCAGCGCCGAACCGGGCGATGGCCGTTAATTTCAAAAGAGTGCCTCTTGTCGAGCTCTGAATTGCCAGATGCCTCCCCATTAAGCACCGGATCAACTTAGATGAAGGTAATGCTCCGGATTCTGCGGAGCGCCACGGTGGCGCACCTCAAAGTGCAAATGCGGCCCGGTGGAGCGCCCCGTGGTGCCGACCTCTCCGATTTTTTGCCCCTTCATCACCACGTCGCCCACTTTGGCCAGTATTTTCGAAGTATGTGCATAACGGCTGATCAACCCGTTGCCATGATCAACCTCAATCATATTACCATAGCCGGCATAAGTATCGGCATAAACCACGATACCGCCCCCTGCCGCAAGGATCGCCGCACCTGAAGCGGCCATGAAATCCACGCCCTCATGGAAGGCTTTCTGGCCGGTAAAAGGGTCGATGCGCCAACCGTAATTGGAGGAATACCAACCCGTGTCCACCGGTCTCGCGGAAGGAATAGCGACCTTTTTTGCCTGCTGCTGAACCAGCATCGCCTCCATCAACCCGAGATGGTCGGACCGGTCGTCGAGTTTTTTCATTAACCCGTCAAGCTGCTGGCCAAACTCGCTCATGGTCATGTCGTGAGCCGGTCGGCTGGACTCCGCGCCGCCCTGACCCGGTTTTTTGTCAAAATTGAACTCGTGCTTGCCCATGCTCGTCAGTGTCGCCAATCGCTCACCCAAGGAGTCGAGGCGCAACACATGCGCCTGCATCTGGCCAAGCTTTACCGCCATGGCGTTGAGATTTTCCCTCAGGTACACCTGGTTTTTCGCCGCCTCGGTGCGTTGCGCGCTCAACACCAGGGACTGCAGGTAAGGGTGGGGGATATCCGCGGCATGAAACAACAGCAAATATGTGAAGACCATCGCCAGCAGCAGCGGGAAGACCAGAAGCGCCGTACCCAGGGTCATTACTTGGGCATGACTCAACGCCACGGTCTTTCCCTTTGCCAACTTACCGGAAACTAGAATAATATTCATAGTTCTCCCTTTAGTTTGTTCGTTTTCTATGCCCGCCCATCCAGCACATTCATTCCTGAGCTCCGCGCCCAACCTGCAGGCGCTCCTTCAGCAAGCGCAAAAGCTGCTGGCGGTGCAGAAGGCCTGGAACGAAATCGCGCCCAAACCGCTAGCCTCTGCATCCAGGGTCGGCGCTGTCCGCCAACAGACACTGATCATCTATGCGAACAATGGCGCGATTGCCGGAAAACTTCGGCAGCTCGTGCCCAGCCTGCTGGAAAAAATTCAAAAGCAGGGGGTTGAGGTTACTGCAATTCGAGTGGACGTGCAAGTCGAGACATTGCCTCCGAAAAAAAAGCCGAAAGACCTGGCGGTGAGTCTTAACGCGTTGAGCAGCCTTGGAAAACTAGAGCGAGACCTAGCGGATTCGCCGCTGAAAAACGCCCTTCACACCCTGATCCAGCGGCATTCCGTTGTAATATCAGACGCGAAAAAGGATTAAACGTCCCATCATCATCAGGGCCGCAAAAACCAGCAGGAAGACCAGGGAGAATTTGAAAATCTGCCAGGCGAAGCGAAGGTAGCGGACATCGCGGGTGAACAGGAACATCGCCACGGCAACAACGATGGCGATCAGGCCGAGATAGGCAAATAACCTGAGTACTAACAAGCGATCAAACGGCCAGGCTGTTCAGCCGCAGCAATGCGGCCGGCGCATCTTCCTGGCGCTCGAAACTGACGAATTCCCACGCCTCCGCATCCGCCATCAGGCAGCGCAATAGGCGGTTATTCATGGCATGTCCGGATTTGTAGCCGGTAAACGCACCGATCAGCGGATGGCCGAGCAAATAGAGATCGCCGATGGCATCCAGCACCTTGTGCTTGACGAACTCATCTTCGTAGCGCAGGCCATCGCTGTTGAGAACGCGAAACTCGTCCATCACGATCGCATTGTCGAGGCTGCCGCCTAGCGCCAGTCCCTGCGAGCGCATCGCCTCCACCTCATGCATGAAGCCAAAGGTACGGGCGCGCGCAATTTCCTTGACGAAGGATGTGTCGGCAAAATCCACCGTGACGGACTGGCCGGAATTGGACAATACCGGATGATCGAAAGCGATAGTGAGGTTCAGACGGAAGCCTGGATGCGGATCGAAGCGCACCCATTTGTCGCCATCCCTGACCTCCACCGTTTTTTTGACGCGGATGAATTTCTTCGCTGCCGGCTGTTCTTCGATGCCGGCGGACTGCAGCAGGAACACGAAAGGCGAGGCGCTGCCGTCCATAATCGGCACTTCCGGCGCGGACAGATCGACATAGGCATTGTCGATACCCAAGCCGGCAAAAGCCGACATCAGGTGCTCGACGGTGGACACTTTGACGCCATCCCGCACCAGCGTCGAGGACAACCGGGTTTCTCCAACACTGTACGGCTCCGCCTTGATGTCCACAGGCTCCGCCAGATCGACGCGACGAAACACGATGCCGGTGTCGACCGCGGCCGGGCGCAAGGTGAGATACACCTTCTCGCCGGTATGCAGCCCCACTCCGGTGGCGCGTATGATATTTTTCAGTGTCCGCTGTCTAATCACGAATTTTCCCATGAGCATCATGGTGTTGTCAGAGGCCGGCAGTTTAGCACGGCGAGCGCGGCAGGCCAACCCTCGCACCGAAACCGACACCCCGCACGCCCAATGGGCACAACCCTTCAGCTCGTTTCAGCGCGGGTTAATCAGCTTGCTTGCGCAGGAATGCCGGAATATCGAGCAATTCCACGCCGGACTGTTTCATCGCCTCGACCTGGGCATCACGCCGACGCCGCATCACTGCAGGCTGCTCCAGTTCGGTGTAATCCACCATCATCGGCTCATTATCGGTACCGGTCTTCACTATGCTTAACGGCTTACTCTGTTGACGGTTGACCGGCGAACCCAGACCGGTAGCCACCACGGTCACGCGCAATTGGTCCTGCAGGGCGCTGTCGAACACCGTACCGAAAATGACCGTTGCATCTTCCGCGGTGAAGCTGCGGATGGTGTTCATCACTTCGTAGACTTCCTCGAGATTCATGTCTTCGCTGGCGGTGATATTGACCAGCACGCCGCGCGCGCCGGACAGGTTGACGTCTTCCAGCAGCGGACTGGCTACCGCCTGCTCCGCCGCCATGCGGGCGCGGTCTGCGCCGGTCGCCTGGGCCGAACCCATCATCGCCATGCCCATCTCCGACATCACCGTGCGCACGTCGGCAAAGTCGACGTTGATCAGGCCGGTGCACTTGATCAACTCGGCAATGCCTGCAACCGCGCCATGCAGCACGCCATCCGCTGCCTTGAAGGCATCGCGGAAGCCGATCTTGCCGCCCAACACTTCCATCAGCTTGTCGTTGGGGATCACGATCAGCGAATCGACATGCTGCGTCAATGCCTCGATGCCCTCGAGCGCCACTTTCATGCGCTTGCCCTCGAAGCCGAACGGCTTGGTCACCACCGCCACGGTCAGGATGCCCAGCTCCTTGGCGACTTCGGCCACCACCGGCGCGGCGCCGGTACCGGTGCCGCCACCCATGCCGGCGGTGATGAACAGCATGTCGGCCCCGTCGATCAGCTCGGCGATGCGTTCCCGGTCCTCCAGCGCCGCTTCGCGCCCGACTCCGGGATTGGCGCCCGCGCCCAAACCCTTGGTGATGGCCGAACCGAGCTGCACGGTAACACCGGCCTGATTGCGCTTGAGCGCCTGCGCATCGGTGTTGGCGCAGATAAACTCGACGCCGCCCAGCCCGCTGGCGATCATGTGATCCACTGCATTACCGCCGCAGCCGCCCACGCCGATCACCTTGATTACCGCTTCCTGTGTTTGTGTTTCCATGATCTCAAACATGTCCGTCTCCTTTGTTGTTATGCCCAAAGCTTAAAAACCAAAAATTAAAAATTCCCTTGACAACACGCCCGCAGGGCTTGTTGCGGTGCAGACTTTCCTGCGGAGCAGGTTAGTCGTAGCCAAACCAACGCTCAAAAATTCCCTTGAAACCAACTCTTCATCCGATTGAATATCTGTGTCATCGAGCCGTTCTGCATCGTTGACAGGTGATGCCGCTGGTGTTGATCCATGCCCGCGAGCAACAACCCGACAGCGGTGGCGAAGCGCGGATTGCGCACCACCTCGGCCAACCCGCCCACGTACTGCGGCATCCCCAGCCGCACCGGCATGTGGAACACCTCCTCGCCCAGCTCCGCCATCCCCTCCATGGCGCTGCTGCCGCCGGTAATAACGATGCCGGAGGAGAGCAGCTCCTCGAATCCGCTGCGGCGCAATTCCGCCTGCACCAGGCTGTACAATTCCTCGACCCGCGGCTCGATCACCTCGGCCAGCGTCTGGCGCGACAGCTGGCGCGCAGGCCGGTCGCCGACGCCGAGCACCTCGATCATTTCCTTTGCGTCGGCCAACTGGCGCAGTGCGCAGCCATATTTGACCTTCAGGTCCTCGGCGTCCGCCGTCGGCGTCCTGAGCGCCATGGCCACATCGTTGGTAATCTGGTCGCCGGCAATCGGGATCACCGCGGTGTGTCGGATCGCGCCGCCGGTAAATACCGCGATGTCGGTGGTGCCGCCGCCGATGTCCACCAGGCACACGCCCAGGTCTTTTTCATCTTCCGACAGCACCGCCATGCTGGATGCCAGCGGCTGCAGGACCAAGTCGCGCACCTCCAGCCCGCAGCGGCGCACGCACTTGATGATGTTCTGGGCGGCGCTGATCGCGCCGGTGACGATGTGTACCTTGACCTCCAGCTTTACCCCGCTCATGCCGAGCGGCTCGCGCACGTCCTCCTGCCCATCGATGATGAATTCCTGGGTAAGGATGTGCAGCACCTGCTGGTCGGTCGGAATGATCACCGCTCGCGCCGTTTCGATCACTCGATCGACGTCGGTTTGATTCACTTCCTTGTCCTTGATCGCCACCATGCCATGCGAATTGATGCTCCGGATATGGCTGCCGGCGATACCGGTGTAAACCTCGCGGATCTTACAGTCGGCCATCAGCTCGGCCTCCTCCAGCGCGCGCTGGATGGCGTTGACGGTGGACTCGATATTCACCACCACGCCCTTCTTCAAGCCGCGCGACGGCGCCTGTCCCATGCCGATAATCTCCAGCCGCCCTTCCGGCTGGATTTCCGCGACGATGGCGACGATTTTCGAGGTGCCGATATCCAGCCCCACGATCAGATTTTTTTGCTCTTTAGTTTTGCTCATCCCTTGTCTCCCTGATCAAGCGGCAGCTGCCAAATCATTGGCGCCACGTCGCCACCCGACTTTTTTCTTCGAACCTTCCTGACCCGGCCGCGCTGCCGGTTGTGCCTTCTTTGCCGGAGGCATCTCCGGGTAGCGCACCGCGAACCCGTTGGGATAGCGCAGATCGGCGTAGGCGACGGATATCGGGAGCTTGGCGACAGTCTGCTCATACACCCCGACGAATTTCCGCAAACGCTCGCGCACCTTGTCCCTGCCCAATTCCACTACCAACCCATTATTCAGCTTGAGCTGCAACGCACGGCGGTCGGACAGTGTCATCCGGGTCAAGGCCATGTTGTGCGGCTTGAGCATCCGACTGAATTCCTCATAATGCCCTGCCACTTCCCCGGCGGCGTCCTCCGGGCCGTTGAACTCCGGCAGCAGCGCATTCGAGGCCGCCCGGAACAGCTCTCCGTGGGTGTTGACCAGCGCCGAACTCCCCCAGCGCGCCAGCACCACGTGTTCCTCGATTGCCACTTCCAGCCGGTCCGGCCAGCGTCGCCTAACGTTCACGTTGCGCACCCAGGGCAGCTTCTCAAACGCCGCGCGGGTGCGGTTCAGATCCAGGGTAAAGAAGTTCCCCCTCATCTCGCGCGACACGATGAACTGCACCTGCTCGCGGTTGACATGCTGCAACTCACCCTTGATGTCCACTTCGCGCAGCGGAAATACCGGCAGATGCACCACCATGAACAGCACGGCATACACCAGCAGCACTGCCGCCAGGGCATAAAGCGTATTTGCCAGCCACAAGGTCATCTGCGTTTTATCCCACACGGTTCAGTTCCAATTCCTGAGTGCAGAGTTCATGACGCTCATCCCGCGCTTGCCAGTTCAAGAACCTTGATCACCAGATCTTCAAAGCTCAAACCTGCTGCCCGCGCCGCCATCGGCACCAGGCTATGGTCGGTCATTCCCGGCGAAGTATTGGCTTCCAGCAGGTACGGCTTGCCCGCCGCGTCGAGCAGGAAATCCACCCGCCCCCAGCCGACGCCGCCGATTACCGCATAGCCCCGCTTTGCCATGCGCTGGATCTCGCTCTCCTGCTCCGCCGTCAGCCCGCACGGACAAAGATAGCGGGTGTCGTCGCGCAGGTATTTCGCTTCGTAATCGTAAAACTCGTTGGCCGGCTCGACCTTGATCACCGGCAGCGCATCGTTGCCGAGAATCGCCGCGGTGTATTCACCGCCGCCGACGTACTGTTCGGCAATCACCAGGTCGTCGTAGCGCGCCGCCAGTTCGTAAGCGGTGCGCAGATCTGCGACTGTCTTCACCTTGCTGATGCCGACGCTGGAGCCTTCGTTGGCCGGCTTGACGAACATCGGCAAGCCGAGGCGCGCGGCGACCGCCGCAAAATCGCTGCCGGCATCGAGCAACTCGTAGGCGGGAACCGGCAACCCCGCCGCCTGCCAAACCAGCTTGCTGCGCCATTTGTCCATCGCCAGGGCGGATGCCAGCACGCCGCTGCCGGTATAGGGAATACCCAGCAAAGCCAGCGCGCCCTGCACCGTACCGTCTTCGCCCTGACCGCCGTGCAGGGTGATAAAAACACGCTGATAGCCATCCCGCTTCAGCTCACCCAGATCCCTCTCGGCCGGATCGAACGCATGCGCATCGACACCGCTGCGCTTAAGCGCCGCCAGCACCGCATTGCCGCTCTTCAGCGACACCTCGCGCTCGGCGGATTTTCCGCCCAGCAACACCGCGACTTTTCCGAATTCCTCTGCTTTCATTGACCTTCTTCTCCGATTACCCGCACTTCCGTGACCAGCTCCACGCCGTGCTGCTCCTTGACCGTTTGCCGCACCCTGGCGATCAGCGCCTCGATGTCCGCTGCCGTGGCGCCGCCGGCGTTGACGATGAAATTGGCGTGCTTGGGCGACACCATCGCCCCGCCGATTGTCGTTCCCTTCAGACCGCACGCCTCGATCAGTCGCGCCGCATGGTCGCCCGGTGGATTGCGGAACACCGAGCCGGCATTGGGCGTGCCGATCGGCTGGCTCGCCACCCGTTTTTCCAGCAAGCCCTTGATTTTTTTCCGCGCAACCTCACCGTTGCCGGGCTTGAAGGCGAACCAGGCGGCGACGAACCACTCGCCGGCTATCCCCGCCTTGAGCGCCACGTGGCGGTAACCGATGTCGAAATCCTGCGGCGTACGGCGGCGCAACTCGCCGAAACAGTCGATGGTCACCACTTCGGTCACGCATTGCCAGGTTTCGGCGCCGTAGCAGCCGGCGTTCATTGCCAGGGCTCCGCCCACCGTGCCGGGTATGCCGGCGAGAAACTCGGCCCCCTCGAAACCGTTCAAGGCAGCAAATCGCGCCACCTTGGCGCTGGCCACCCCCGCCTCGGCGTAAACACCGGCTGGCGCGCCCGGCTTTTCGTGCCAGAGCGCGATCTGGTTGAGCGCACTGTGCAGAAGCACCACCGTGCCGCGCACCCCGCCGTCGCGCACCAGCAAATTGCTGCCCAGACCGATGAAGTGCACCGGCTCGTCAGCCGCCAGCCCCTGCAAAAAATGCGACAAATCGGCGATATCCGCCGGAATATAAAAGCGCTCGGCCGGCCCGCCGACGCGCCAGCTGGTGTGCTTGCTCATCGGCTCGTTGTACTTCAGCACGCCGCGCATCTTTTGAGGCGCAAGCGCCAATGCCGTATTCATGTCCTTGTCCTCCTCACCGTTCACGCACCGCCCCGCACCAGCCGACCGGGTATCTGGCCGATCGAACCGGCCCCCATGGTCAGCACTACATCGCCATCGCGCACCGCATTCAGGAGTTCTTGCGGCAGTTCCGCCACCGTTTCCACGAAAATCGGTTCGACCTTGCCCGCGACCCGGATGGCACGCGCCAGTGCTCTGCCGTCTGCGGCCACAATCGGCGCTTCGCCGGCCGGGTAGACTTCGGTCAGCAGCAGGGCATCGACAGTAGACAGCGCCCGGACAAAATCCTCGAACAAATCGCGAGTGCGGGTGTAACGGTGCGGCTGGAACGCCAGCACCAGCCGCCGGCCCGGAAAGGCGCCGCGCGTCGCGGCCAGCGTTGCCGCCATTTCCACCGGGTGGTGGCCGTAATCGTCGATCAGGGTGAAGCTGCCGCCGCCCGGCAGGGAAACCTCGCCATACCGCTCGAAGCGCCGTCCGACGCCGCGGAATTCTGCCAATCCCTTGACGATGGCCGCATCCGGCGCGCCCACTTCCATCGCCACCGCAATCGCAGCCAGCGCATTCAGCACGTTGTGCTGGCCGGGAAAATTGAGGGTGACAGCCAGTGCCGGCTGTCCGGCGCGCTGCACCTTGAAGCACATCCGACCGCCGCAATGGCTGATGTCGGTCGCGCGCACCTGCGCCGATTCCGACACACCGTAGGTGGTTACCTGCTTGGTGATGCGCGGCATGATCTCGCGCACGTTGGCGTCGTCGGCGCACAGCACCGCCATGCCGTAAAACGGCAGGCGCTGGATGAAATCGACAAAGGCCTGCTTCAGCCGGCCGAAATCGTGGCCGTAGGTTTCCATGTGGTCGGCGTCGATGTTCGTCACCACCGCCATCACCGGAGTCAGGTAGAGGAAGGAGGCATCGGACTCGTCCGCCTCGGCGACGATGAATTCGCCCTGGCCCAGCCGCGCATTGGCACCGGCCGCCTCCAGCTTGCCGCCGATAACGAAAGTCGGGTCCATGCCCGCCTCGCCGAGGATGCTGGCGATCAGGCTGGTGGTCGTGGTCTTGCCGTGGGTGCCGGCCACCGCAATACCCTGCTTGAAGCGCATCAGCTCCGCCAGCATCATGGCGCGCGGCACCACCGGGATGCTGCGCTCCCGCGCTGCGGTCACTTCCGGGTTGTCGGCCTGGACCGCGGTGGAGATCACCACCACATCGGCGCGCTCCAGATTCTCGGCGGCATGGCCCTGATACACCTGAGCCCCCAGACTCTTCAAGCGGCGCGTGGCGACGTTGTCGCCCAGATCGGAACCGCTCACCTCGTAACCCAGGTTGAGCAGCACCTCGGCGATGCCGCTCATGCCGACGCCGCCGATACCTACGAAATGAACGTGTTTGACTTTATGTTTCATCTTGCCAGCTCCATGCACACCCTTGCCACGTCAGCAGTCGCTTCCGGCTTGGCAAGTTTTCTTGCGGCCTGCGCCATTGCCAGCAATTTTTCGCGGCTGAAACCCGTTAACAAATCAGCCAGCCCTGCCGGAGTCAGGTCCTGTTGCGGCAGCAGCACCGCCGCGCCGTTCTCGCTCAGGAAGCGGGCGTTGCCGGTCTGGTGATCGTCCACCGCGTGCGGATAGGGCACCAGCACGCTGGCCACCCCGGCGGCCGTCACTTCGGCCAGGGTCAGCGCCCCCGCCCGGCACACGATCACGTCGCACCAGGCATACATCCCGGCCATGTCGTCGATGAAGGCGCGGGCGTCCGCGGCGACACTGGCAGCGGCGTAGTTGGCCCTGAGCTTTTCCAGGTTTTTGGCCCCGGACTGATGGATTACCTCGGGGCGCTCGGCTTCTGCGATCAGCGCCAGCGCCTGCGGCACTGCGTCGTTCAGCGCCGCCGCACCCAGGCTGCCGCCGACCACCAGCAGGCGCAGCCTGCCCTGACGGCCGGCCAGCCGTTGTTCCGGTGCAGGCAAGGCGGCGATATCCGCGCGCACCGGGTTGCCGCACCGGTCAAAAGCCGCTTTACGGCAGCCGATCGGCTTGTCGCCGGGATTGTTAAAGGCTGACGGGAAAGCCACCAGGACGCGATCGGCGAGGCAGGCCAGCACCCGGTTGGTCAGACCGGCCACCGAGTTCTGCTCGTGGATCACCAGGGGCTTGGCCAGCAGGGAAGCCATCAGGCCGCCGGGGAAAGCGGTGAAACCACCCATTCCCAGAACCACGTCCGGGCGGATACGAAAAATTGCCGCCGCGCTCTGCCACATCGCCAGCAGCAGCATCAGCGGCAGCGCCGCCCAGCGCAGCACGCCCTTGCCGCGCATGCCGGCGAACTTGACCCAGGCCATTTCGTAACCTTTTTCCGGCACCAGTCGCGCTTCCATGCCGGCGCGCGTGCCCAGCCACACCACTTTCCAGTCGCGCTGTTTCAGATAATCCGCCACGGCCAAGGCCGGGAACACGTGTCCGCCGGTGCCGCCTGCCATGATCAGGATGGTGCGCGATGAATGATGGGGGATGGGGGATGGGGGATGGGGGATGGGTGACAAATCGCCACCAATTCGCTTTTCATCACCCATTACCCCTGACCCATTACTCATACGGAGTATCCCTTCATCACTTGGCGATTCTCCCAATCTGCCCGTAGCAGCACGCCAATCGCGGCGCAGTTGGCGGCGATTCCGCTGCCGCCGTACGACAGCAGCGGCAACGTCAGGCCCTTGGTCGGCAACAAGCCCATGTTCACGCCCATGTTGATGATCGCCTGCACGGCCAGCCAGATGCCGATGCCGTAGGCGACCAGTGCGGCGAAATGGCGGTCGATTCCGGCCGCCTGGCGGCCGATGGAGAAAGCCCGGACAGTCAGCCAGACGAACAGCAAGATCACCGCGACCACACCGGCAAACCCGAGTTCTTCGGCGACCACGGCGAGCAGGAAGTCGGTGTGCGCTTCCGGCAGATAGAACAGCTTTTCGACACTCGCGCCCAGACCGACGCCATACCACTCGCCGCGGCCAAAGGCGATCAGCGCGTGGGAGAGCTGGTACCCCTTGCCGAAGGGGTCGGCCCAGGGGTCCATAAAACCGATAATGCGCTGCATGCGATAGGGCGAGGTCCAGATCAGCAGCAGGAAGCCGATCAGGAGCATGGCGATGAGTCCGGCGAACAGCCGCCAGTTCATGCCGCCGAGGAACAGAATTCCCATGGCGATGCTGGTGATCACGGCGAAGGCGCCGAAATCCGGTTCCCGCAGCAGCAGACCGCCGACCAGCAGCATTACGATGAACATCGGCATGAAACCCTTTTTGATGTTGTCCATGTACGCCGCCTTGCGCACCGTATAATCGGCGGCATACAACACCGCGAACAACTTCATGAACTCGGACGGCTGCAGATTGATCACCACCAGCGACAACCAGCGCTGGCTGCCGTTGACCTCGCGGCCGACGCCGGGAATCAGCACCAGCACCAGCAGCACCATGCCGAAAAGAAACAGATAAGGCGAAATTTCCTGCAACACCTTGTTCGGCACCTGAAAGGCAAACAGACCGAGCAAGGCGCCGACGCCGAGGTACGCCCCCTGGCGCATCAGGTAATAGCTTTCCTGAAAATTGGCATGCTTATCCGCCGCCGCGATGGCGATCGAGGAGGAATACACCATCACCAGCCCGAAACCGAGCAGCAGAATCACCAGCCACAGCAAGGTGCGATCGTAGTCGGGCCTGGCGTGCTGGGCGGCTACCGGCGAATAGGAATTCATGCTTCCGCCTCCAGTTTCCTGACCGAGGCGATGAATACCTGGGCGCGATGCTCATAGTTGCGGAACATGTCGAAACTGGCGCAGGCCGGCGACAACAGCACCGCATCGCCGGGCTGGGCCTGCTCAAAACCCAGGGTCGCTGCCTCCTCCATACTCGCTGCGGTAAGCAGAGGCACGCCGCAGCCGGCCAGGGCCGCGCCGATTTTCTGCCCGTCGCGGCCAATCAGCACAACGGCACGGGCATGGGCAGACACCGCCGGTACCAGCGGGCTGAAATCCTGGCCCTTGCCATCGCCGCCTGCAATCAGCACCACTTTGCACGACATGCCGTTGAGCGCCGCCACCGTGGCGCCCACGTTGGTTCCCTTGGAATCGTCATAGAAGGCAATACCGCCAATCTCCGCCACTTTCTCCACCCGATGCGGCAAGCCCTTGAATTCACGCAGCGCCTCGATCAGGGGCTGAAGCGGCAGGTCGATGGCGCGGCACAAGGCCAGAGCGGCCAGCGCATTGGCCGCATTGTGCAAGCCGGCAAGCGGCAGGTCGGCGACGGGCATCAGCCGATTCCCGCCCTGCGCCAGCCATTGGCCGCTCTCGTCACCCAGCAAGCCCCAGTCCTCGGGTTTTTGCGGCGCATCCAGGCCAAACGTCATCACCCTGCGATCGGGCCTCGCCAGCGCCAGGCTGTAGGCGTCTTCCCGGTTCAGCAACTGGACGCCGTTGCCGGCAAAAATGCGCGCCTTGGCCTCGGCGTAATCCGCCATCCCGTGATAACGGTCCATGTGGTCTTCGGTCACATTGAGCACGGTCGCTACAGCCGGATTCAGGGTGTGCGTGGTTTCCAGCTGGAAACTGGAGAGCTCGATCACGAATACGTCGGCCGTTTCGCCGCGCCGATCCAGATCGCTCAATGCATCCAGCACCGGCAGACCGATATTTCCCGCCACGACCGTATGCAGGCCGGCCTTCCGGCACATCGCACCGACCATCTCGGTCACCGTGCTCTTGCCGTTGGAGCCGGTAATGGCCAGAACCCGAGTCCGGAGTTCCAAGTCCTGAGTCCTGAGTGCCTGGGCGAACAACTCGATATCCCCGACCACTTCCACGCCGTGCGCCAGCGCATCGGCAACGGCCGGTTCGCGCAGGGAAACGCCCGGACTGACCGCGAGCAGATCGGCATTGCGGAAGACCTCTTCCCTGAGTTTGCCGGTAAAGAGCGGCACGCCAGGCAGCTCGGCCTGAAGGCGTGCGGCGTGCGGCGGATTGTCGCGCGAATCGGCGACAGCCACCACCGCGCCTCTCGCGTCCAGCCAGCGCGCCATGGAGAGGCCGGTGACGCCCAGCCCCACCACCAGCACTTTTTTATGTTCGAGGTTCAAGCTCATCTCAGTTTCAGTGTCGAAAGCCCAACCAGTACCAGCATCATCGATATGATCCAGAAGCGAACCACCACCTGATTCTCTTTCCAGCCCTTCAACTCGTAATGGTGATGCAACGGCGCCATGCGGAAGATGCGCTTGCCGGTGAGCTTGAACGACCCCACCTGGAGCACCACCGACAGGGTTTCCACCACAAACACCCCGCCCATCACGAACAGGACGATCTCCTGTCGCACGATCACCGCCACCACGCCGATCGCGGCGCCCAGCGCCAGCGCGCCCACATCGCCCATGAACACTTCGGCAGGGTAGGCATTGAACCAGAGGAAGCCCAGCCCGGCGCCGGCCAGGGCGGTGCAGAACACGGCCAGTTCGCCGGCGCCGGGCACGTAGGGAACGCCGAGGTAACGCGAAAAAACGAAGTTGCCGGCCACGTAGGCGAACAGCGCCAGCGCGCCAGCCACCATCACCGTCGGCATGATCGCCAGGCCGTCCAGCCCGTCGGTGAGGTTGACCGCGTTACTGCTGCCGACGATGACGAAATAAGCCAGCACGACGAAGCCCACGCCGCCGAGAGGAATCGTCAGCATCTTGAAGAAGGGCACAATCAGTTCGGTATGGGCCGGCAGCGTGGCAGTCATGGCAAGGAACACCGCAACGCTAACTCCGATCAGCGACTGCCAGAAATACTTGGCCTTTGCCGACAGCCCCTTGGGGTTGCGATGCACCACCTTGCGCCAGTCATCGACCCAGCCGATCGCGCCGAATCCCACCGTGGTGGCCAGCACGACCCAGACATAAGGGTTGCGCAGATCCGCCCAGAGCAGGGTAGAAATCGCCATCGCCACCAGGATCAGCGCGCCGCCCATGGTCGGCGTTCCCGCCTTGACCAGATGCGTCTGCGGACCGTCGTCGCGCACCGACTGGCCGATCTTGTAGGCGGTAAGCTTGCGGATCATGGTCGGACCGACGATGAACGAGATCATCAGCGCGGTCAGCATCGCCAGCACCGCGCGCAGCGTGATGTAACCAAACACGTTGAAGGCGCGGATGTCGTGCCCCAGCCATTGGGTCAGTGCGAGCAGCATGTCTTCTCCCTCTTAGTGGTGAAGGGCAATGAGGGATGGGTAATGAGTGAAACACCTCGCGCGATGCTCGCCAATGCCTCATACCGCTTACTCATTACTCATCACCCCTTACTTCAAAGCTTTTAACTACCCGCTCCATCTGCATGAAACGCGAACCCTTCACCAGTACCGTCACCTCCGGCGCCAGCAGATTTTCGATATCGTGCAGCAGGTCCTCGATATATTCGAAATGCCGTCCGCCCGCGCCGAAAGCCAATGCGGCAGAGGCGCTCAGATCGCCCAGGGTGAACAGCAGGTCGATTCCGGCCGCCTTCGCCGCCGCGCCGATTTCGCCATGCATTGCGCGTGCGTTTTCGCCCAGTTCGCCCATGTCGCCGAGCACCAGCACCTTCTTGCCCGGCATGCCGGCGAGCACGGCGATCGCCGCCCGCACCGAACCGGGGTTGGCGTTGTAGGTATCGTCGATCAGGGTGGCGCCATGCAGGCAGGGATTCTTCAGCAGCCGGCCCTTGACGCTGGCCACCTTTGCCAGCCCCGCAGCGACGGTTGCGTTGTCGACACCCAGAGACTGAGCCACGGCGGCCGCAGCCAGGGCGTTGCGCACGTTGTGCTCGCCCGGCACCGGCAAGGCGACGGCAAATTTACCGGCGGGCGTGACCATCTCGATTTCGCTGCCGAAGGGCTGCAGCTTGAAGCTGGCCGACACTTCTGGTGATGGGTGATGGGTGATGGGTGATGAATCACCTTTGCCGTGCTTCTCATCACTCATCACCGCTGACCCATTACCGATCTGAATACCGAAGCGGATGACTCGATGTGCCCCTGCCAGTTCCTGCCACAGCGCAGCATGCGGGTCGTCGCCATTGATCACGACAGTACCGTTAGCGGCCAAACCCTGGAAGATCTCCCCCTTGGCGCGAGCCACCGCCTCCACCGTGCCCAGACCCGCCAGATGCGCGGCCTGGGCATTGATGATCAGCGCCACATCGGGCCTGGCGATACGGGACAGATACGCGATCTCGCCCGGATGGTTCATGCCCATCTCGATCACGGCGTAGCGATGCGTATCGCGCAAGCCGAGCAACGTCAGCGGCATGCCGATGTCGTTATTGAGATTGCCTTTGGTCGCGAGCACTGCCTGATCGCCAGCCTGCTCCCGGAGTATCACCGCGATCATTTCCTTGACCGTGGTCTTGCCGCTGCTGCCGGTGAGCGCCACCACGGGAATGGCAAAGCGGCTGCGCCAATGAGCGGCGAGTTCGCCCAGCGCCAGGCGCGCATCCTTGACAACCAGCAGCGGGAAGTCGCCCCAGGCCGGGTCGCGCCGCTCCACCAGCGCTACGGCGGCGCCCTGCTCGATCGCTTGCTTGACGTAATTGTGGCCATCGAAACGCTCGCCCTTCAGCGCCACGAACAAATCGCCGGCGGCGACCGCGCGACTGTCGGTGGTGACGCCGGAGAACTTCACGTCCGCACCGCTGATTTCAGCGTTCAGGGCCTTGGCTGCTGCACTCAGGCTTAACATGTTGCATATCCTTCCAAAATTCTCCGTGCCACATCGGCATCGGCAAAGGGCCATTTCACGCCCCGGATTTCCTGGTAATCCTCGTGGCCCTTGCCGGCGATCAGCACTACGTCATCCGGCTGCGCCCCGCGCACCGCGGCGTCTATGGCGGCAGCGCGGTCGTCGATCACATGGTAGTTGGCGCCCATGCCGGCGATGATTTCGTCGATGATGGTGCGGGCATCCTCGCCGCGCGGGTTGTCGCTGGTCACGACCACGCGGTCAGCCAGGCGCGACGCGACCGCGCCCATCAGCGGGCGCTTGCCACGGTCGCGCTCGCCGCCGCAGCCGAACACGCAAATCAGCCGGCTTTTGCCGCCCATGATTTCACGCAGGGTTCCAAGTACCTTTTCCAGTGCATCCGGGGTGTGGGCGTAGTCCACCACCACCAGCGGCTTGTCCTCGCCGCCCAGACGCTGCATGCGGCCCGCAACCGATTCGACCTTTCCCAGTTCGCGCACCGCATCTTCCAGTGCGATGCCGCTCACCAGCAGCACCGCCAGCGCAGCCAGCAGGTTGGAAGCGTTGAAGCGACCGAGCAACTTGCTGCTCAACGGTGCCGTTCCCCACGGCGTAACCGCCTTGAAACGGATGCCGGCTGCATCCGCCACCAGATCGCGCCCCAGAACGGCAAAGCGGCAGCCCTCAAGCTTGCCTTCCAGGCTATAGCCCACCGTCTGCACGCCGCTGCAACCGAGCTTGCCGGCCAGTTCGACGCCGAACGGGTCATCCATATTCAGTACTGCGTATTCCAGTTCCGGCCACGCGAACAGGCCGGCCTTGGCGGCGGCGTAGGAGGCCATATCGCCGTGGTAATCCAGATGGTCGCGCGACAGGTTGGTGAGCACGGCGACGTCGAAATGCACGCCGTTGACACGGCCTTGCGCCAAGCCATGGGACGACACTTCCATCGCCACGCACTTTGCATCCTCAGCCAGATAGTCGCGCAGCAACGCGTGCAGGCTGACCGCATCCGGCGTGGTGTTGGCGGCCGGTGCCAGCGCACCGGAAAAACCGTTGCCGAGCGTGCCGACCATGGCGGTTTTTTTGCCCATATCGGTCAGGCATTGAGCAATCCAGTGGCAGCATGACGTCTTGCCGTTGGTTCCGGTGATGCCGATCGTCCTCAATTGGCGCGATGGATCGCCGTAAACCTGGCTGGCAATCTCGCCGATTTTGTCGCGCAAGCCATCGACCGGAAGATTCGGCACTTTCCACTCGGCATTCCACTCGAAACCCTCGCGCTCCCACAGCACCGCATTGGCGCCAGCGGCAACCGCCTGCGCGATGAACTTGCGCCCATCCAGCCGCTCGCCGGGGTAGGCGGCAAAGATATCTCCCTGCCGGACTTGCCGGCTATCGACAACCAGATGCTTCACCTCTGCGCCCAGTTGGGCGAGGAAGTTTGAGGCCTCACCCCTCACCGAAGCACTCATACCACCTCCTTCACTTCGGGGCTGGCTTCCGGCGGCAGAATAGTGCCGATCGGGGCATCGGGCGGCACGGAAAGCAGGCGCAGCGCGCCCGACATCACTTGGCTAAAAACCGGCGCGGCCACCGTGCCGCCGTAATACTCGCCATTGGAAGGCTCATCGATCATCACCGCCACGATCAGGCGCGGATTGGACGCCGGCGCCAGACCGACGAAAGAGGCGACGTAACGGTCGGCGGCATAACGGCCGTCTTCCTGCTTGTGCGCCGTGCCAGTCTTGCCTGCCACGCGGTAGCCCGTCACTTGGGCGCGCGGCGCCGTGCCGCCCGGCATCACCACCATTTCCAGCATGCTGCGCACCGCTTGCGAGGTTTCTGCCGAGAGGGCTTTCGCACCTGTCGGCGGAACATCCATCTTGAGCAGCGAGACCGGCCTGATTTCGCCATCTCCGGCAAACACCATATAGGCGCGCGCCAGTTGCAGCAGGCTGACGGAAATGCCATGGCCGTAGGACATGGTTGCCTGCTCGATCGGCCGCCAGGTCTTGTAGGGGCGCAGCCTGCCTGCCGCCTCGCCGGGGAAGCCCGCATGGGGCGGCTTGCCGAAGCCGAGACGGTCGAATGCATTCCACAGATACTCGGGTTCGAGCGACAGCGCCATTTTGGCAGCGCCGACATTGCTCGACTTCTGGATCACCTGCGCCACGGTCAGCACGCCATAGGGATGCGTGTCGCGTATCGTCGCCGCACCGATAGTGAAGGTGCCGGACTCGGTTTGAATCGGCGAAGCAGAATTCAATTTCCCCGCCTCCAGCACCGCCGCGGCAGTGAATGGCTTCATCGTCGAGCCCGGCTCAAAGATGTCGGTAACGGCACGGTTGCGCGTGCTGTTGCGATTCAGCTTGGCGCGGTTGTTGGGGTTGTAGGCGGGCAAATTGGCCAGCGCCAGGATTTCGCCGGTTTTCGCGTCGAGCACCACGATTGCGCCGGCCTTGGCCTTGTGTTCGGTGACCGCCGCCTTCAACTCGCGATAGGCAAGGTACTGGATCTTGCGGTCGATGCTGAGCGCCAGGTCATGCCCGTCCTGAGGAGCGCGCACGCTTTCCACGTCCTCGACGATGCGGCCGAGTCTATCCTTGATTACGTGGCGGCTACCCGGCTTGCCGGCAAGCCAGTCCTGATAGGTCAGCTCGAGCCCTTCCTGGCCATTATCGTCGACACCGGTAAAGCCGAGCAGATGGGCCACCACCTCCCCGGCAGGGTAGTAGCGACGATATTCGCGCTGCAGAAACACGCCCGGCGCATCGACCTGCATCACCCGTGCCGCGGTTTCCGGTGGCACCTGGCGCTTGAGGTAGATAAAATCGCGCTGGCTGTGAGTGAAGCGGCTTTTCACATCGCTTTCGCTCATTTCCAGTATCTTGCTTAACTGACGAATACGTTCCGGAGTGATCTCAAAATCCTTCGGGCTGACCCACACCGACTCCACCGGCGTACTGATCGCCAGCGGCTCGCCGTTGCGGTCGGTGATCATTCCGCGGTGCGCAGTCAGCTCGATCACCCGGCTGTAGCGCGCGTCCCCCTTCTGCCGCAGGAAGTCGTTGTTCAGCCCTTGCAGGTAAAGCGCTCGCGCAATCAAGACCAGAAACCACGCCAGTAGCAGCCAGAGCAGAATATGAGCGCGTCCGTCCGGCAGCTTCAGCATCGGCACGCTGCGTCCGCGCGGAGCCCCGTTCAGCCCATAGCTCATGGCCGCGCCGCCCTATCGGTAGCCGGCTGCACCACCTGAATGCGCGCGGTGTCAGGCACCTGCATCTGCAGGTAGGCCGTAGCGACATTTTCGATGCGCGTGTGCATCGCCCAGGTGCTTTGCTCCAGTTGCAGCTGCCCCCACTCCACTTCCATCTTTTTTGCCTGCTCCTGCTCCTGCTGCAGCTCGATGAAAATCTTGCGCGCCTTGTGCTGGGCGGTAACCACCCCCAGCGCACACATCACCAAAGCCAGAGCCAGCAGCAAGTTGAGCTTGGTCATGCCGCCTCCGTACGCTCAGCCACGCGCATCGTCGCGCTGCGCGAACGCGGATTGGCAGAGACTTCCGCGGCGGAAGGTCGAGCCGCCTTGCCCTCCAGGCGCAAGCGCGGCGCCGGCAGTTCCGCCGCGCGCAACGGCAGCCTGGCTGGGTAAACAGCAGGCTGCGCGCCATCGCGCATGAAGCGCTTGACGACCCGATCTTCGAGGGAATGAAAGCTGATGACTACGAGGCGGCCGAATGGCGCCAGAACCTCGACGCACTGAGGTAGCACTAACGACAACTCCTCAAGCTCCTGATTGAGGAAAATCCGTATAGCTTGAAAGGTGCGTGTCGCCGGGTCTTGATGTGGCTCGCGGCTTTTGAAGGCTTTTGCCACGACCTGGGAAAGCTGGCGAGTGGTAACGATCGGCTCCCCCGATCGAGCCGCAACAATCGCTCTTGCAATCTGTTTAGCATACCGTTCTTCACCATAATTTTTTATCACCTCCCCAAGTTGTTGTTCAGTTACGCCAGCCAACCATTCCGCAGCGGTATACCCATGACTCGTGTCCATGCGCATATCGAGCGGCCCATCAAAACGAAAACTGAAACCGCGTGCCGCTTCGTCGATCTGCGGAGATGAAATCCCCATATCCAGCAAAACCCCATCGACATGCGTCACACCCAGCTCACTCAACACATCGCGCAAGCGGCTGAAACTGCTGTGCACGATCTGGAAGCGTGGGTCGGTAATTTTTCGGGCCTCTTCCACTCCGGCCAGGTCCCTGTCCAGTGCGATCAACCGGCCCCGCTCGCCGAGCTTTTCCAGAACCAGCCGGCTGTGGCCGCCACGGCCGAAGGTGCAGTCCACATATACCCCGTCCGGCCGAATATTCAGCGCCTCAACGGCCGCATCCAGCAGAACCGTCTTGTGGTGAAAAACCTCACTCACAGCGAGAAGTTTTCCAGCGCGGCCGGAATGGCATTGCCGGGCGACAACGCCTGCTCCATCTGGGCGCGCCAACCCTCCATGCTCCACAGCTCGAAATAGCCACCCTGACCGATCAGCATGGCTTCCTTCTCCAGTCCGGCAAGCTGACGCAGCACGGGGGAAACCAGCAGGCGGCCGGACGCATCCAGTTCCATTTCCTCGGCATGGCCCAGCAGCAGGCGCTTCCAGGAACTCGACACGGGATCGAAACTCGGCAATGAATTGATTTTTTCTTCGATGGGCAGCCAGGCTGGCTGAGGATAGAGCAGTACGCAACGGTGAGGGTGGGCGGTCATGACCAGCCGCCCTGAGGACTGGACCAGCAGCGCGTCACGATGCTTACTTGGCACTGCCAAGCGTCCTTTCGCATCGAGATTCAAAGCTGTTGCACCGCGAAACATGACGCCCCCCTTGAGATTCGGATTGGCGAAGCAGGCTCCCACAAATTCCCACTTCTCGCCACTTTTTTGCACTATAGGCAAAAAAAAGTGGAGGGTCAAGCTAAATCTCGGTTTTTCTCTTTTGTGACAACGAGTTAATCAACAAATCATCAGAAAACCAATGTCCTTAAAAAGCAAATAGATACGTAAAATATCGAAAGTAACTTATTAGGACTTTGAGGTATGGAGTTGAAGGGTGGGGCGGGGAGAAAGAAAAACTTTGTAACGCAGCGGCTACTCCCTCCCCTTGCGGGAAAGGACTGGGGCGAGGAGCCCCGTCTACTCGAACCGCCCTTACCTCAATCCACTCCCTGCACCCGCAAGGAGTGTCCCCGCCGGGTTCCCGCTGCTTCGCAGCGACCACGGCGAGACGGGAGAGGAGGCAATGGTGAGATCGCAAGGGTCTTCGCCGTGGTTGTATTCCGCTGAAGCGGAACAACACACGCGAAAGGGCGCTTGTTTTGAATGGGGGTGAAGCTGGCCGATAAGCCGGGTTCTGTCGTGGACAGTCATTCCTCTAGGCGCACGGTTACCCGTGAACTCAAGCAACCTACCCGCAGGCTCGACGAGCCGCCTCAACGCCTGCCTATTTGGTCTTGCTCCGGATGGGGTTTACCCTGCCACTCCCGTTGCCGGGTGCGCGGTGAGCTCTTACCTCGCCATTTCAACCTTACCTGATCCGTCCTTTCGGAACGGCCATCGGCGGTGTATTTTCTGTGGCACTTTCCATGGCCTCACGGCCTCCGGTCGTTAACCGGCATCCTGCTCTATGGAGCCCGGACTTTCCTCTCCGCGCTTGCGCGCGCAGCGACTGTCTAGCCAGCTTCATCGCTATTGTACCACGTTACCCTTGATAATTTCCGACCAATTTGCTAGGTTATGGTTCATCCTATCATGATGGAATCATCGCCATGGCCAGCCACCTGCAAGCTTTGAGCACCGCGGTTCAGCACAATTGCGATATCGCCGACGCCCGGCACGCGCGCAACTTCACCCTGTGCACCTATCTGCTGAAGATGCGCGAGCTATATCGCTGGGAAAAGGGCTACCCGTTCCAGGCATCGCTGCCCAAGGACGAACTCGGCGAATGGATGACCCGCCGCGAGCAACGCTGGGAAGGGCTGGAAGACCAGTCTTATGCGCCCATCCCCATCGGCGATGCCGAATTCAACCCGTTCGACACCGACGCCATCAACCGCGCACTGCTCCCCGGCGGGCTGGTTTACAGCGGCGGCCTGGGCGGGCGCTCGACACCGCATTTTTTCCTGGCCGACCTGCTCAGCGCCGAACAGCGCGACGGCTTCCCGGTTTTGGTCGCCAGCAATGAACATGCCCGCGACTTGGCCGCCCCACCCGCCATGATGCTGGGCGGCACGGTGTTTGTCCGGCGCGAATCGCTGCGCCGCATGCTGTGGGAAAAAATCGAGGAATGGAACTGGAAAAAGAAAGGTAGCGCCATGGCCCGCTCGCTAGGCCATTATGATTTCGAACAGGACTTCACCGCCGCCCTGGAACGGATGACCGACACGGAAACCGAAGCGGTGATTTTGCATGAAATCGGCGAATGCCGCGCCGGAGCGCAACTGGGACCGGACTGGAACGACATGCTGGCCGCCGTATCCGGCTCCCGTGCCGAGATCGTGGCGCGCGCAGTGCGCGACCACGTGGCGGACTGCAGCGTCGCCTTGCCGCGCCTGCTGGAACGCCAAAACACCGCGAGCCTGCACTTCTATTTCGCCAACTTTACCGGCATGCGCCGCTCCACCTTCCCCGAGTTGAACGAAGCCTACCGGCGCTGGGCGGACGACAACCAGCTTGCGACACTGGAAAAAGAGGTGGAAACGGGGAAGGATCGCTGGACCGCTACAGCCCTGAAGATGCTGGATTGCTACCGGCAGGCGCCGGGCAACTGCGCGGATCGGATTATCGAGCTGGCGCCAATTTCATGCGGGGCATAGCGATGGGAGGATAAAGAAAGGCCCTGTCTGCCTGCCATCAATCCGTCAATCTCCACCCTATCCGCTCCCCCGCCCGGAGCGGCACCAGCACATCGCCGCCAAATTTCATTTCTGCCGGCACAGTCCAACTTTCCTTCACCAGCGTAATGCTGTCCGTATTCCGCGGCAGGCCGTAAAAATCCGCGCCGTAAAAGCTGGCGAAGGCCTCCAGTCGGTCGAGCGCGCCCGCCTGCTCGAACGCCTCGGCGTAAAGCTCGATGCCCGCATGGGCGGTATACATGCCGGCGCAACCGCAGGCCGCTTCCTTGGCGCCCTTGGCATGGGGCGCGCTATCGGTGCCGAGAAAGAATTTCGGGTCGCCGCCGGTCGCCGCCGCGACCAGCGCGCGGCGATGCTCCTCGCGCTTCAGCACCGGCAAGCAATAATGATGCGGACGGATGCCGCCGGCGAATAGGGCATTGCGGTTCATCAGCAGGTGATGGGCGGTGAGCGTGGCAGCAATGCGCTTCGACGACGCCTTGACGAACTCCACGCCGTCGCGGGTGGTGACATGCTCCAGCACCACGCGCAGGCCGGGAAAGCGCTGCACCAGCGGCGCCAGCACGCGGTCGATGAACACCTTTTCGCGGTCGAACACGTCCACTTCGGGATCGGTGACCTCGCCATGCACCAGCAGCGGTAAATCCTGCTTTTCCATTTCCGCCAGCGCCGCACTGCATTTGCCGAGCAGATCGGTCACGCCCGAATCCGAATTGGTGGTCGCTCCGGCCGGATACAGCTTGACCCCGTGCACCAGACCGCTCGCCTTGGCCAGCGCGATTTCGGCAGGCGCCGTGTTGTCGGTCAGGTAGAGCGTCATCAGCGGCTCGAAGCGCGCATCCTGCGGCAAGGCCGCGAGGATGCGCGCGCGATAGTCCAGCGCCAGTTCGGTGGTGGTGGTCGGCGGCCTGAGGTTGGGCATGACGATGGCGCGGCCGAACCGGCGCGCCGTGTCAGGCAGCACCGCCCGCATGTGTTCGCCGTCGCGCAGGTGCAAATGCCAGTCGTCGGGGCGGATGAGGGTCAATTTTTCCATTTGGATATCTCTAGAAATAGCGATGAACTTCCGTTCTCAAGATTATACGATGCTTCAGGAAACTCGCTCTTACCGGTTTCAGTTATAATTTCTCATGCATAGAATCATCACACTAACTCTGCTTGTGCTCGCCGGAAGCTTTCAAGCGCAGGCCGCACCGGACGGCGCCAGGCTCTACGCCCGCAACTGCGCTGCCTGCCACGGCGAAAATGGCGGGGGAGGACTCGGCGTGCCGCTCTCGCTGCCCTCGTTCCAGGCTACCGTCAGCAACGATTACCTGCACAAGACCATCCGTCTTGGCCGCCCCGGCAGGGTCATGGCCGCATCGGATCTGCCCGATGCCGACATCGACGCCATCGTCCGCCACGTCCGCAGTTGGGGCAAGACGCCGGCGCCGCGATTCTCCGCCACCCACGTCAAGGGAAATGCCGCGCACGGCCGCGCGCTCTACGCCAAGCAATGCGCGGCCTGCCACGGTGTCGATGGCGAAGGCGGCAAGGGCACCGGCGTGACCTTCTCGCGGCCGCGCGATTTTCCGATCATGGCACCCGCCCTGAACAACCCCGGCTTTCTCGCCGCCGCCAGCGACAGCATGATCAAGAAGACCCTGATGGACGGACGCGAAGGCACCCCGATGACTTCCTTCCTGAAAAAAGGACTCCGGGAAAAGGATATCGACGACATCGTCAGCTTCATCCGCAGTTTCGAAAAAGCGCCCAGACCCAAGCACATCGGCGTCCTCGAAACCGAGCACGCCGTGCTGACCATGGATTCCCCCTACGACCTCAAGACCACGATCGAGAACGTGAAACGGGCGGCCAGCTCGAGCAACTTCCTCTTCATCCGCGAGCAACCGCTCAGCGGCGGACTGGTCCCGGCGGGCCAGGAAGATCCACGCCAGCACATCATCTATTTCTGCAACTTCAGCATGCTGAACGCGGCGCTGGCGACCGACCCGAGGGTCGGACTGTTCCTGCCCTGCCGCATCACCGTGGTGGAGCAGAACGGCAAAGTCAAAATGATGACGGTCAACCCCAAACGCTTGAGCAAAATCTTCAACAATGCCGAGCTCAACACCCTTTGCGACGAAATGACCAAACGCTACCTGGCGATCATGGAAGAAGCGGCGATATGAAAAGAACGCTACGGTTATTGGTCGCCGCCCTGCTGCTCGGAATAGCCGCCACCGCCTGCGCCGACCAACTGCTGATGATCCGTTCCAGCCTGGCTTTCCCCGAGGCGATGATGGCGCTGCAAAACGCCATCACGACGCGGGGCTACAAGGTCACGCGCGTGCAGAACGTGGACATCGGCCTATCGAAAATCGGCTATCAGACCGACAACTACAAAGTGGTGTTCTACGGCAAAGCCGAAGAAGTCGCGCATCTCACCGCCAAGCACCCCGAACTGATCCCCTACCTGCCGCTCAATGTGGCGATTTTTGCCGAACGGAATAACACCATCCTGGTCACCAGCCGGCCCGGCGTACTCGCCGATTTCTTCCCCGACCCCGAACTGAAAAACGTGTTCCTGCGCTGGGAAAAAGACCTGACGGACATCGTCAACGAGGTGCAGGAAGCGAGGTAGGGGGTGATGGGTGATGGGTGATGGGTGATGGAAGGATTTTACTCACTCATGACCCATTACTCATCACTCTTTTTTAGCTGCAGCGCCAGCTCATACAGCGCATTCTTCTTCTCGCCGCTGATCTCGGCGGCCAGCTTCACTGCCTGTTTCAGCGGCATTTCCGCCAGCAGCAGTTGCAGGATGCGTTGCGCTTCCTCGCCGACCCCCTCTTCCTTTGCCGCTTCCGCCCCCGACACCAGCAGAACGAATTCGCCCCTCTGCTGGTTGGGGTCGGCTTCCAGCCAGCCCAGCGCCTCTTCCAGGGTGCAGGTATGAATGGTTTCGAAAACCTTGGTCAGTTCGCGCGCGATGGTGACCGAGCGCGCGCCGCCCAGCACTTCCCGCAGGTCGGCCATGCTGGCGAGAATGCGGTGGGGCGACTCGTAAAACACCAGGGTCTGGGGCGTGGCCTTCAGCGCGGCGAGCTCGCGCTTGCGCTCCGATGCGGTATGCGGCAGGAAGCCGTAGAACAGGAAATGCGGTGCGATTATTCCCGCTGCCGAAAAGGCAGTGATCGCCGCATTCGCGCCGGGAATGGGCACGACGCGCAGGCCGGCCTCGCGCACCTTGGCGACCAGGTGGGCGCCGGGGTCGCTCACCGCCGGGGTGCCGGCGTCGGACACCAGCGCTACTGACTTACCGGACTGGAGCATTTCGATCAGCCGCGCAGCAGCCTGGTATTCGTTGTGTTCATGCACCGCGATCAGCTTGGCGCCGATGGCGAAGTGGTTGAGCAGGCGGGTGGTGTTGCGGGTATCCTCGGCGGCGATAACATCGACTCTGCGCAGGATTTCCAGCGCGCGCAGGGTGATGTCCTGCAGATTTCCAATTGGTGTGGCAACTACATATAATGTGCTTTTGCCTGTCTGGTCATTTTCCTGATGCAACGTTTTGCCGCCTTTCTGATTATCCTGTTTGCCGCCTTCAACAGCGGCTGCGCCACCTCGACGGTTCCCGCCCCCGTCATTGAAGGTCGCCCCATCGCCGCGCCGGCGCCTAGCGTCGCGGCGCCGGCCGCACCCACTCCGGAAGCCGAGACGCCGGCCGCACAAACCTTCCCGCTGGCTGCGGCGCTTCCGCCGGAGGCTTTTACGACGCCACCGAAAGAAGGCCGGAAACCCCATATCGCATTGCTGCTGCCGCTCAAGTCGGCCTCGTTCGGACCGGCTGCCGAGGCGGTCAGGCAGGGTGCCGCGGCCGCTTCCGTCATGCAAATGACGGCAGTTCTGCGGCTGCAAGTCTATCCTACCAGCGACCAGGTTGAGGATATTGTGTCCGCATACCGGCAGGCATTGCAAGCCGGTGCCAAGATCGTGATCGGGCCGTTGACCCGCAATGGCGTCACTGCGCTGGCTAAAAGCGGTCTGGTTGCGGTGCCGACCCTGGCCCTGAATTATCCGGAAGGAGAAGCGGCTCTTCCCGAAAACTTCTACCTGTTCGGCCTGACCGCGGAGGGCGAAGCGCGCCAAGCCGCACGCCGCGCCTTTAACGACGGCCGGCGCACGGCTCTGACCGTTACCGCCAATACGCCGCTGGCAAAGCGGGTGCAACTGGCGTTCGCGGACGAATGGCGCGGGATGGGCGGAAAACTGGTGGCGCAGGCCAGCTTTTCCCCCGATCGTACCCAATTCCCCGCCGTGCGCGATACGGTCATCAAGCATCGGACGGACATCATATTTCTCGCCGCCGATGCCAATCTGGCGCGCATGGTGCGCCCTTATCTGGATGCCAACACGCCGACCTACGCCACCTCGATGGTTTTCAGCGGCAACCAGGAAATCGGCAAGAATATCGACCTGAACGGCGTGCTGTTTGCCGAAATGCCCTGGCTACTGGTGCCCGATCATCCTGCCGTGATGGTGTACCCGCGCGCCGAAAACTTCAGCATCGAGCAGGAGCGGCTGTACGCACTGGGCATCGACGCCTTCCGCATCGCCACCATCATGGCGCGGAACCCACGGCCGGGAGAAGGTAGCGTGCTCGACGGCGTGACCGGCCAGATCAGTCTTGCCGACCACCAGTTCCAGCGCGAATTGGCGGTAGCGCAATTCAGGGAAGGGACCGCGGTAGCCACTGAGTTCGCCGACCCGAGCAATCTTGGCGAACCCCGGTAACACCGGCGCCGCAGCGGAGCAACTGGCCGCGACCTTCCTGCAGCGGCAGGGGCTCAAGCTGGCCGAAACCAACTACCGCTGCCGCTTCGGCGAAATCGATCTGGTCTGCCATGATCAGGATACACTGGTGTTCGTTGAAGTCCGGCTGCGCGGGAACGAGGCGTTTGGCGGAGCGGCAGCCAGCATCACTGCCCGCAAGCAACACAAGCTGGTGCTCGCCGCCCGGCATTATTTGCAGCGGCTGCGCACCACCCCCGTCTGCCGCTTCGATGTGGTATTGTTGCGCGGCCTGCGGGATAATGACATCGAGTGGATCAGGAATGCCTTTGGCGAATGATCCGCTCATTCTTGTAACTCAAGCGATAGTTGGATATTTATGGATTTAATCAGCCGAATCAGCCACCACTTTACCGAAAGCGCCCATCTCAAGCTGCAGGCGGTGGATGTTCTCGCAGCCCCGATTGCCGACGCGGCGGAGCGCCTTGTACAGTGCCTGATGGCCGACGGTAAAATTCTTGCCTGTGGCAACGGCGGCTCGGCGGCCGATGCCCAGCATTTCTCCGCGGAAATGCTCAACCGCTTCGAGATGGAGCGGCCGGGGCTCGCCGCAATCGCGCTGACCACCGACGCTTCGACCCTCACCTCGATCGCCAACGACTACGATTTCGACCAGATTTTTTCCAAGCAGATCCGCGCCCTGGGGCACTCCGGCGACCTCCTGCTCGCCATTTCCACCAGCGGCAATTCCCGCAACGTGATCCAGGCGGTCAACGCTGCCCACGACCGCGGCATGAACGTGATCGCGCTGACTGGCAGGGGCGGCGGCCAGATGGCCGAAATCCTGATGCCGGGCGACATCCACCTGTGCGCGCCGGGCGACCGCACCGCGCATACCCAGGAAATCCATATTACGGCTATCCACTGCCTGTGCGATGCCGTTGATTGTCTTTTATTAGGAGTTGAATGATGCGTTATGTCTATCTGATTGCCATGGTCTTTTCCCTCATCAACCTGCAAGGGTGCTTCCCGGTTATCGCAACCGGCGCCGGAGCGGGGGTACTCATGGCCGAGGATCGCCGCACTTCCGGCACGTTTATCGAGGATCAGGGTATCGAGCTGAAAGCGGCTAACCGTCTCGATGAAAAATTCAAGGATACGGCTCACATTAATATCACCAGCTACAACCGTACCATCCTGATGACCGGAGAGGTTCCGACCGATGCCGCCAAACAGGAAGCCGAAAGCATCGTCCGCGGCATTCCCAATGTCAGCAACGTAATCAACGAACTCGCCGTTGCCGGAGTCAGTTCCTATTCCTCCCGCAGCAACGACTCCTACCTGACCTCCAAGGTCAAGGTGCGCTTCGTGGATCAGAGGAAATTCCAGGTCAATCACGTCAAGGTGGTGACGGAAAACAACGTGGTTTACCTGCTCGGCATGGTGACCCGCAAGGAAGCGGAAAATGCCGTGGAAATCGCCCGCACCACCGGCGGCGTGCAGAAAGTGGTCAAGCTGTTCGAATACCTCGACTGATGACTTCTGCTCCTGCACCGCTGTTCGAGAACAAGATTGGCACGCCCGGCAATCTGGCCGAGCGCGTTGCCGCCCTGCCGCGCCCGTTGGTGTTTACCAACGGCTGCTTCGACATTCTCCACCGCGGCCATGTCACCTATCTAACGCAGGCGCGGGCGCTGGGCGCCAGCCTGATCGTCGGAGTCAACTCTGACGCTTCGGTGAAGCGCTTGGGCAAAGGCGACGAGCGCCCGATCAACAATCAGGACGACCGCATGGCGGTGCTGGCGGCGCTGGAAAGCGTCAGCCTGGTCATCGGGTTCGATGAGGACACGCCCCTCAACCTGATCCTTGCCTGCAAGCCGGATGTGCTGGTGAAAGGCGGCGACTGGGCCGCTACCGATATCGTCGGCGCGCGGGAAGTGCAGGGCTGGGGCGGAACCGTCCATTCGATTCCGTTCCTGCACGAGCGCTCCACCACCGCGACCTTGGCAAAAATCCGCAGCCTTTAAGATGCTCCCCGCCGATTTCATCAGCCGGCTTCAGGCCATAGTCGGCCAGGACAACCTTTTCACCGATCCGGTGGACTGCTATGCCTACTCCTACGACAACAGCCGCAAGATTTTCCCGCCAGAAGCGGTGGCGTTTGCGCTCAACACCGAGCAGGTGCGGGACATCATCCTGCTGTGCAACCAGTGCGGAGTGCCGGTCACGCCGCGCGGCAGGGGAACCGGCACGGCCGGCGGCAGCATCCCCGAAAACGGCGGCCTGGCCTTGTCGCTGGAGCGCATGCGCAACATCATCCGCATCGACCCTGCCAACCGGGTGATCGTCGCCGAACCTGGCGTGCTCAACCAGGAAATCCAGGAAGCCGCCAAACAGCACGGCTTTTTTTGGCCGCCCGACCCTTCCAGCAGCGCGTATTGCAGCATCGGCGGCAACCTCGCCACCTGCGCCGCCGGCCCCCATGCGGTCAAATATGGGGTCACCCGCGACCATGTGCTGGGCCTGAAAGCGGTGACCGGCAGCGGCGAAATCATCAAGACCGGCTGCGCCACCACCAAGGGCGTGGTCGGCTACGATCTGACGCGCCTGATCATCGGTTCGGAAGGCACGCTGGCTGTGATTACCGAGGCGACCCTCAAACTCACCCCGCTGCCGCAAGCGGTGGGCGGCATTACCGCACACTATGCCGACATCACCCACTGCGCCGAGGCGATCGCCGCGATCATGGCGCAGCCGCATATCCCCAGTGCACTGGAATTTCTCGACAGCGCGGCGCTCGACCTGATCCGCGGTCGCCATCCTGGCCTGCTGCCGGAGAACTCTCGTGCCATGCTGATGATCGAGGTGGATGGGGGAAACGCGGAAATTGCCGACAGCGCAGAGGCCATCCGCAAGGCCTGCCGGAATGACGGCCTGATTGCTGCGGAAGCCACCGCAGACCCTGCCGGGCTGTGGGCGGTACGCAAGGCCCTCTCTCCTCTGCTGCGCGACATCGCCCCGAAGAAGATCAACGAGGACATCGTTGTGCCGGTTTCAAGACTACCGGAATTGCTGCAAGGGCTGGGAGAGTTGAGCCGGAAGCACCGCGTGGCCAACGTGAATTTTGGCCATGCCGGCAATGGCAACATCCACGTCAATCTGCTGATCAACCCGGACGATCCCGATGAAATGCGGCGGGGCATAGCCTGCCTGGACGAAGTTTTTGACCTGACCTTGAAGCTTGGCGGCACGCTTTCGGGAGAGCACGGCGTGGGCCGTGAAAAGCGCGCCTATGTCGGGCGCGAGATTGATGCGTCGACCATGGCGCTAATGAAACAGATCAAGCAGGTCTTCGATCCCAGCGGGATACTCAATCCGGGAAAATTGTTTCCCTAGCGCCTGGGAATCTTTCCGTAAGACCTGGCGGCGACGCTGCGCACTATCTTGGCGATCACCTTCTTGCCCAGCAACACCGCCAGGCCCAGCAGCGCTTTCTTGATCATTGCTCTTCCTTGACTGGCTTGCGGCACTCCACGGCCTTCAACTCGCTGCCGGGAAAATCCAGTTTCAATTTTGCCAACTGCGCGGTCATGGCCTCGCTGCCATCCTTGATCTGAAATATGGTAGCGTCGATTTCCTGGGTGCGCGGGCCGGAAACAGCCGATCTCACACCCCTGGCGCGCAACTGGTCGAGGTATTTGGCAGCCGCCTCGGCGGTGGAAAATATACCCAGGGAAATCGCATGCTGCATCGCAGAGGGCTCGCGGACGATGTAACTGTCCTGCACCCCGAACTGCTTCAGTTCATCCGCCTTCTTTTGCGCTTCCTGCAGCGTCTTGCGGGGCGTAACGTAAACCCAGAAGCCTCCGGATTTTTCCGCTTTGCGCTGGGCGAGCGCTTCGCCCAGCTGCAGCGTCTCCAGCGCCTGAGCCGCGCGCTTCAGGGTATCACCTGAAAATTGGCCCCATTCGAGGCAAATCTCAGGCCGGGCTTCGGCGGGGGCATCAGCTCCCGGTTTCGCCGGCGATTCCGACATGGACGGCGCCGGCGCATTCGGGGGTTCGGCCAATAACTTGATCTGTTCCGCCTTGACCGGCTCGTGGCCACGCATGGGCTCTCTGCCATGGCTGTTACCGAGCTGCATCACGGTAAAAAACAAGATGTTGATTACCAGCAGTATTGCGAATATCCATTTCATGCCAATGCGATCCTGATCAGCCCATCCAGCACCAGATTATCCACCATCCTTGTCTTTCCGGACAGCAACGGCAGGAGCAATTGAGCGTCGCCGCCACTCAGCAAGCAGGTCGGTGCTCGCTTGATCTCGCCGGCGAGCAAGGCGTTCATGTGCCAGACCGCCCCCACCATGGCGGACAGAGCGCCACTGTAAACCGCGTCAGCAGTGTTTCTGGGAAGGTCCGTGTAATGTCCGTCCCCTTCTCCGAGGGCGGCAGTGCTATCGGCCAGCGCCCGCAGCATGGTTGCCAGCCCGGGAACGATCAACCCGCCCAAGAACACGCCCTCGGCGGTCAGCGCATCCACGGTCATCGCCGTGCCGGCATTAACCACCACGCAGCCTTCCGGCGCGATGGCGCGCGCGGCGATCAGCGCCGCCCAGCGGTCGCTGCCCAGCTGGGTAGGAGTCTCATAGCCATTGCTTACGCCGCACTGGCTTTCGACGGCGGCGATCCATTGCACCCGGGCAGGCCAGACCTTGCAGGCATCTTCTATCGGCATGGCCACCTGCGGCCCGGCCACGTTCGATACCACGATCCGCTCCGGCGCAGCCAGATCTTTCCAGACATCGCGCAAGCCGGAACCGTCCGCAGTGGCAGCCCAGCCTTGGGCCTGCCACGAATTGCCATCATGTAATCCCCATTTAATCCGGGTATTGCCGATATCCACCGCTAATATCATGTTGACGTCCTCAAGCTGATTTCACCGGAAGTGAAGCGTTGCTTCCCCGCTGCGGTGCGCACCAGCAGCGCGCCATCGTCGGCTACACCCAGCAAATTTCCTTCGTGCTGACTACCGTCGGGCAGCATCAATAAAACCTGTTTTTCATGGAAGGCGTGGTGCTGCAACCATTCTTCACGCAGGCTGGCAAATCCGCCTTCATCGAACTCATTCAGGACATCCGCAAGGTGCAGCAGGATATTCGCCAGCAAGGAATTGCGCTCCGGAACATCTCCGCCGATAGCGTGGAGATCTACCACCGCCTGATCGATCCGGTTCAGCACCTTGCCGGACAGCCTGAGGTTGATGCCGATACCGATTACCGCGGCACTCGGACCCAGCATATCGCCCTGCAGTTCGATGAGGACGCCTGCCAGCTTGCGATGCCGGTGCAGCACGTCGTTCGGCCATTTCAAGCCGGCGCCGGAAACGCCGGCTTGACCCAGCGCGCGCATCAATGCCACGCCGACCGCCAGACTGAGGCCGGAGAGGAATCCTGCCCCCTGATTGAAGCGCCACAGCAGGGAAAACGTCAGACTGCCACCCAGGTTGGCATGCCATTCCCGGCCGCGCCGGCCGCGCCCGGCGGTCTGCATCTCCGTAACCACGCAGCTGCCGTGCGGCGCGCCCTGCGCCGCCTTCTCCAGCAGCCTGCTGTTGGTTGAAGCCAGACAATCGGCGATTTCCAGATCGAAGAAACCGGCTTTATCGCCCAACCCGGAGCGAATTTGACTTTTGTCGAGCCAGCGCAAAGGCTCGCGCAGGCGATAGCCGCGGCCCGGCACACGGAACAGGTCGACGCCGGCCTCATCAAGCTTGCGCATCGCCTGCCAGACGGAGGCGCGGGATACGCCCAAGTGTTTCGCCATTTCCTCGCCGGAATGGAATTCTCCATCGGAAAGCAGGCGCAGCACGGCAAAGGTCAAGGGTTTCACGGCGGCGGATTCTGGTTGGGATGGACGCATGTTAGCACAAGCGCCGGGGGGAAATAAAAGCTGCCCCGCAGCTTGCGGGATGTGCCCCCACAAAAACAAAACCCCCTGCAGCAATCGCTGAGGGGGTCTGTCTGATA
>CAZLJK010000008.1:0-61282 GCA_964559825.1 uncultured Sulfuricella sp.
CAGAGAATCTACTTAAAAAACTCAGGCGGCTGTTCAAACGAATGGGGCCACTTCTCTTGCCTTCGCTTAATAAAATTGCCCAAATATTAATTAATAAATTTCAGCAATGCCGCAAGCCCAGAGGCCAAATCCACAGCTTTGTGGAAATGAAGCTCCCTTATTAACAGTGCAACATCCGCCTCTGAGCTCAAAATGTCTCCGTCACGTGCCAATTCAAACACCACCTCAAACTTCTTTCCAGTAACATTTCTCAGCACTTCTATTAACTGGAGAAGTGTAGTGCTTTGTCCTGTACCAACATTGCAGACCCCAGATAATTGGCTACTCAAAGCCATTGCATTAACCATCGCAATATCCTTTGCAAACATAAAATCACGCGTCTGCAACCCATCACCAAATACCCGCAATACCGCCCTATTTTGTGCACATTCGATAAATTTACTGATCACACCTGCGTACTGGGAGTGAGGGTCTTGCCGAGGTCCATAAATATTGAAATAGCGAAGGCCGAGGCAAGACAATCCGAATTGTCGACTATAAAGTGCGGCATATTGCTCATTGACCTGCTTTTCCAAACCATAGGGAGAAATAGGACAAAGAGAAGAATACTCATGCAAGGGCAGCTCGGCAGGTATCCCATAAACGGCTGCGCTGGAAGCAAATACAAAACGGCCAACTTTCGCCCTACGAGCTGCTTCCAGCACACTGATGAAGCCCTTGATATTATTATCGCAGGAGTTCAGAGGGTCATCTATGGATGCCTGTACAGACACCTGAGCCGCCAAATGCAAGACATGGCTGACTCCACTCATCGCCTCATTTAGCGCGCTGGGGTCGCGAATATCGGCGACCAAAATCTCCAAATTTGGATGCTGCGGTAAATTGGAAAGTCGACCTGAAGACAAATTATCAATAACTACAACCCGTTTTCCCTGCTCTAGTAATAATTCTACAGAGTGGGACCCTATAAAACCTGCGCCACCGGTTACTAAAAATTTTTCTGGGGGGAAGGAAGTTGTCATTTCACAAGGTGGCAGAAGTCGCCAAGAAATCCTGGTACGTGAGAGAAATACCTGTTTTCAGGTTCAAAGTAGAACGCCACCCTAGGCCGCTCAATTTTGATATATCTAGTAATTTGCGGGGGGCGCCATCTGGTTTGCTAGTATCGAATTTAAGCATACCTTCAAATCCGACCACTTCTTTGACCAGTTCAGCCAGTTCCAGGATGGTCTGATCTATATTGTGTCCAATATTAACAAGCGGTGGGGAACAATGAGGGAAGAGCGAGATAAATTTTTCACCCGATAAATTAACTAGGAAGATACAGGCATCGGCCATGTCATCGCTATAAAGGAATTCCCGCCGAGGCGTGCCCGTTCCCCACACAACAACTTCCGAAGCCCCACTCTGCTTGGCCTCGTGCATTTTACGAATCAGTGCGGGCAGCACATGAGAGTTGTTTAGGTCATAGTTATCTCCCGGCCCATAGAGGTTTGTGGGCATTACCGCCAAGAACTGTGTTCCATATTGCCGATTGTAGGCCCAGCACATCTCGACCCCCGCGATTTTGGCCACGGCATAGGGGCGATTTGTCGCCTCCAACGGCCCGGTAAGGAGATGCTCTTCCCTCATTGGCTGGGGACAGTCGCGAGGATAAATGCAGGATGAGCCCAGGAACAACAAGCACTTTACGCCTGCCTGATAGGCCTCGTGGATGACGTTGGTCTGGATGGCAAGATTGTCGTGGATAAATTCAGCTGGATAGGTGTTGTTGGCAAGTATCCCACCTACCTTGGCCGCAGCAAGGAAAACGTATTCCGGTTTTTCCTTTTCAAAAAATGCCCGCACCGCATGCTGATCAGTGAGGTCAAGTTCGGCGTGGGTGCGGGTGATGATGTTGGTGTAGCCCCCCGCCTGAAGGCGTCGCACCAAGGCAGATCCAACCAAGCCGCGGTGGCCGGCAACATAAATCGTACTTGCATTATTCATGGCAATTCAAAACCGAATAGCCGTGCTTCTTGACCAGTTCATCCCGCTCGGCAGCCTTCAGGTCTTCGCGCACCATTTCAGCCACTAATTCATCGAAGGTAACTTTGGGTGTCCAGCCAAGTTTTTCCTTGGCCTTGGTGGGGTCGCCGAGTAGGGTTTCAACTTCCGTGGGGCGGAAATAGCGCGGGTCAACGGCTACAACCGGTGAGGGGTGAGGGGTGAGGGGTGAAGAGTGGCTATCGGCACGATTTTCCCAATAGCCTTTTTCATCAACCCCACTGCCTTCCCAACGAATTTTCATGCCGAGCTCTGCGCCGGCGGCATTGACGAAGTCGCGCACGCTGTATTGCACGCCGGTGGCGATGACAAAATCTTCGGGCTTATCTTGCTGCAACATCAGCCACTGCATTTCGATATAGTCCTTGGCGTGACCCCAGTCGCGTTTGGCATCAAGGTTGCCGAGATAGAGGGCATCCTGCAGCCCGAGCTTGATCCTCGCCAGGGCGCGGGTGATCTTGCGGGTGACGAAGGTTTCGCCCCGGACCGGGGATTCGTGATTGAACAGAATGCCGTTGCAGGCATACATGCCATAGGCTTCACGGTAATTGACGGTGATCCAGTAGGCGTAAAGCTTGGCGACCGCGTAGGGGGAACGGGGGTAAAACGGTGTGGTTTCCTTTTGTGGAGTTTCCTGAACCAAGCCATAGAGTTCGGAGGTGGATGCCTGGTAGTAATGGGTTTTCTTTTCCAGCCCGAGAATGCGGATTGCTTCGAGCACCCGCAATGCACCGAGCGCATCGGAGTTGGCGGTGTATTCCGGCTCTTCGAACGATACGGCGACATGGCTTTGTGCGGCCAGGTTGTAGATTTCGTCTGGCTGTACTTGCTGGATAATACGGATCAGGCTGCTGGAGTCGGTCATGTCGCCATGATGCAGCACGAAGTGGCGATCCTTTTCGTGCGGATCCTGGTATAGGTGGTCAATCCGGTCGGTATTGAACAGGGAAGTGCGGCGCTTGATGCCGTGAACTTCATAGCCTTTGTTCAACAGGAATTCGGCCAGATAGGCACCATCCTGGCCGGTAATGCCGGTAATTAACGCAACCTTCGGTTGCGCCGAGGACTGAGGGTTGAGGACTGAGGGTTGAGGACTGTGAGAGGTCATTTGGTATTTCTCTGTTTTTGAACGGCTGCACGAAGGCCACCTAAAATTCGCGAAAGTTCGTCGGTGCCACTGTTTAAATTGCTAAAAACTTCTTGGCAAACTCGCCGTGAGCGGTAATACGGTAAATTTCAACTATGAGCTGCCGTGCTTTTTGCCAAGCAATCAAATCTTCGAATCGTTCGACTTTTCCACCCATCCCTCAGTCCTGTTTTTTCTCAGTCCTGCCGTATATGTCGTCAAAGCGCACGATATCGTCTTCGCCCAAATATTCACCACTTTGCACTTCGATCATAATCAAATCCGTCAAGCCCGGATTTTCCAGGCGGTGCTTGTGCCCAGCAGGAATGTAGGTGGATTCGTTGGTTCTAACCAGCATCTTCTTGTCATCGTTGACAATGCTGGCCGTGCCGCTCACCACGATCCAGTGCTCGCTACGGTGGTAATGCATTTGCAAGGAAAGGGATGCGCCGGGCTTGACGACAATGCGCTTGATCTTGAAATTCTTGCCCTCTTCCAGCACGGTGTAGGTTCCCCATGGGCGAGCTACAGTGCGGTGCAGTCTGTGGCTGTCATGGCCCATCAGCTTGAGTTGCATAACCACTTTCTTTACATCCTGAGCACGCGCCCGGTCAGCTACAAGCAGGGCATCCGGGGTATCGATAATCAGCAGGTTATCGATACCGATTGCGGCGACCATGCGCCCTTCACTTTGAATGTAGCTGTTGCCCACATCCACCAGCACCGCCTCGCCGACGATGCGATTGCCCGCTTCGTCCGGCACGGCGAGACCGCTGATGGCGTTCCACGAGCCGATATCGCTCCAGCCGAAGCTACCGGGCACGACCATGACCACGTCCGATTTTTCCATTAACGCGTAATCGATGGAGTTTTCCGGAATGGCGGCGAAGCTTTCTGGGTCGATTTCCATCATCGACATGTTGCCATGGGCCTTTTTGCGGGTTGCCTCCCAGCAAGGCAAGGCGTGTTCGTAGATGGCGGGAGCATGAATTTTGAACTGCTCCAGCACGGAGCCGGCCTTGAAGCAGAACATGCCGGAATTCCACAGGTAGTGGCCGGAATCGACGTATTCCTGGGCGGCTTCGTAGGAGGGTTTTTCCACGAAGCGCTTGACGACGTGGCCGTCCGCCTCGATGTAGCCAAACCCGGTTTCCGGCGCGTCCGGAACGATGCCGAAGGTCACCAGGTTGCCCTGCTCCGCTAGTCCGGCGGCCTGTTTCACGGCGGCGGCAAAAGCGTCCTGATCGCCAATCAGATGGTCCGCCGGCAGTACCAGCATCAGTGCGTCATTGCCATGCGCCTCGGCAACGCTCATCGCCCCCAATGCAATCGCCGCGGCAGTGTTGCGCCCGAAAGGTTCGAGCAGGAAAGTATCGGTCACCCCCGGAAAATCTTTCTTGGCGGATTGATATTCATCCCGGCTTTTAAAGTAATGTTCGCGGTTGGTGATGGTCAGAACTTCACCGACGCCATCCAGCGCAGCGGCACGCGCAAAGGTCTTCTGCAACAGGCTTTGCCCGTCGGGAAGCTTCATGAATGGCTTGGGGTGGGATTCGCGGGAAACCGGCCATAACCGGGCGCCAACCCCGCCGGAAAGAATAATGGGTATGAGCATAATGCGCTATTGTACTTGGAGAGGGCTTCAATCCAAAATCAATGTATTGTCATTATTTAATCGACATTTTATGCCGGAAAACTGCTTGATGTCTTCGACTAGACGCCTAGCCCGGAGTGAAAAATGCCACGCGGTGCCAGTAGCCTCGCACTGGATAAGCATGTTTTCCGTGGCAGGGTCGCCATGGGCGCGCCGCAAATTTTCCTCGCGGGTCAGCCGGCTTAACAGGGGCATGGGTCAGGCAAACGGGTTGACGATGCGCAAACGGCCCTCAATCTCTTGGCTATTCTGCATATCTTCAGAGTAGAGGGTATCGCAGCCCGCTTCCATCGCCGTGGCGACAATAAGACTGTCATACCAGGAAAAGCCGTACCGCTCCCGGATATCGAGGGCGGCATGAATGGTGGTCAACGAGATAATTTCCACCCGGCACATCGCCTCAAGGGAGGTGATGAGCTTGCGGACTTCCGACACCGAGAGCGCCAGGCGCTTGGATGCAACGTTGGCGGTTTCGGAAAGCACTTGCGTGGAGATGGAGGGAGTTCCGACAAATAAGGGGCTGCAAGGGGTGCTTTGGTAGAAGCTGGACCGAGCGCGTAGATGACAATATTGGTGTCGATAAAGGACTTACCTGGCATTGGCTTCTTCCCGGTCAAATTTGTAGCCGCTGATGTCCACCTTGAAGCTGCGGAAGAAAGTTTCGATTTCCTCGGCTGTTTTGGGGACTGACGCAAGCTCCGGGGGCAACCGCCTCACTTTGAGGAAGGCAATGAAATCCAGTACCTCAGCCTGCTTTTCAGGAGGCAGCGCTTCAGCTTCACGTGCAATGATGTCGGAATATCCCATGATGCGTCTCCTTGGTCCATCCTGATTTTTAAAATACAACTTTGCTTGTATTTTGGCACGTCTCGCTGAATAAGCAAAACAGATATGCCACGCAATAACAGCTGCCACCGCTCAGCGGCGGGGCAAGGTCGTCCAGCTCGTAGCCCCGCGAAAATGCCGGTCCCATGCCGGGTCGCGCATCGAAACAGCGTCATTCCCGCGTAGCGGGACAGAACTGGGCTTTGTCCATTTTGCGGAGTGTTTATCTCGCTGGATTCCCGCCTTCGCGGGAATGACGGAGCTAATGGATAATCTGGGTTCATTCCAATTATTTATGCTGGCGGCGTTAAGTCGACTTGTTTCGGCAAGGTGATCAGAAGTTGAGCACTCCGGTCTTTACTGTCATTGTGCTATTTTGCATCATACCCAGCCCCGCCGCTCGATTTCGGCACACATTTTGTTGGCTGTGGTTATGAGTGCTGGCACAAAATCATGACCGCTTTGCAGGGCGCTGCTGAGTACAGCTGGGTCTTCAACGTATTCGTGAACCATCTGGTTTCTGAGGCTGCGCATGGTCATCCATTCGTCGGCAGACTTAAGCAGCCCCAAGCGTTCGGCCCGGTCAAGATTGTCGATGGCTGCGGATGGTTTTTCACCCAGGGCGGCCAAGAGTAACGGCAACAATTTGTCACCCACGGTGTCTTGCAGGCGACCAAACCTGCCCACAAAGGCTTCCACCCGCTCAGCCAGGTCGGGGTCTTCTTCGAGCCGGGTTGCTTGCTCCAGGGTAAACAAGCTCCCAAACAGGCGCTGGTCCGTGGTGGTGAGGTGTTTGCATTCCTTGCGCACGACTCGCGCTAAAAATTGCAGGCGCAGTACGATTTTCGGTTCCACTGTCATAGCAATTTTCCTTCTTTGAATGCCATGTCATGAATGGGCAGGCGCATGAGGTTGGGTGCGCTGAGCAGTACGTCCACTTTGCGTCCGTGCATGGCGCGCGACACTTGAGCAGACATCTGCGCGGCCATGAGTGCAGGGTTGTCTACGGGTTCCGGTAATTCAAGCATGAGATCAAGATCTCCACCGTGCGCAGCGTCATCCAGCCTGGAGCCAAAAACTCGCACGCGGGATTGGCTACCCGCCACTTGGCGAGCGAGTTGGCGAATAGCCTGGATTTGGTAGTCAGTCAGGCGCATGCTTTTTGAACTTCCCCCGAAAATTTCGAAATAGCGATTGAAGACAATTGAGCAATTGGAGTTAGACCCCATTTTTCCCTTTGATCATTGACCTGCGTAACAATTGAATTCATTACGCTTCGCGGCTGCTTTATAGACTGCATTGCGTTCCGCTTCCCAACTGCAACGACCACAACAACAAATTTGGTATTGCGAACTTGATAAACGCTTGGGGTGGGATTCGCGGGAAACCGGCCACAAACGGGCGCCAACTCCGCCGGAGAGGATAATGGGTATGAGCATGCCTAGAGTTGCCTAAAGTTTTAACCTATAGTTATTGCATACATTGCTTATCTGGAATTTAATTAATCATAGCATCTTGCGGATTCAAATGACCGGAATGGCTCCAGGCAAGTGCATGTATGTGGAAATCCTGGCTTGCAACTCTCCTCGTTTCAGCATAAGTGGGTAAATATGAAAACATCAAAAAGAATTATTTCCGTCGTCGGCCTCGGCTATGTCGGCTTGCCGGTTGCGGTGGCATTCGGCAAGCACGCAAGGACCATCGGCTTTGACATCAACCCCAGGCGCGTGCAGGCTCTCAAGGACGGCCATGACCATACCGGCGAAGTGGATGACGCCGACCTGAATGCCACCGACATTCTCTACACCGACAAAATTGAAGATCTGAAACTGGCGGACTTCCACATTGTCGCCGTCCCGACGCCGGTGGATGACGCCCATCAGCCGGACTTGACACCGGTGATCAAGGCGTCCGAAACGGTCGGCAAGGCGCTGAAAAAAGGCGACATCGTCGTTTACGAATCCACGGTCTATCCCGGCGCCACCGAGGAGGACTGCGTCCCTGTGCTGGAACGCTTGTCGGGGCTGAAATGCGGCGTCGATTTCAAGGTCGGCTACAGCCCGGAACGGATCAACCCCGGCGACAAGGAGCACACCTTCACCAAAATCAAGAAAGTGGTTTCCGGCCAGGACGAGGAAACGCTGGAAATCGTCGCCCGGGTTTACGAATCGGTGGTGACCGCCGGGGTCCATCGGGCGGGTTCGATCAAGGCGGCGGAAGCCGCCAAGGTGATCGAAAACACCCAGCGGGATTTGAATATTGCCTTGATGAACGAGCTTGCCTTGATCTTCGACAAGATGGGGATAGACACCAACGAAGTACTGGAAGCCGCTGGCACCAAGTGGAATTTCCTCAAATTCAGACCGGGCCTGGTGGGCGGGCATTGCATCGGCGTTGATCCCTATTACCTGACGCACAAGGCCGAGAAAATCGGCTATATCCCGCAGGTGATTCTGGCCGGACGGCGGATCAACGACGGCATGGGCCGGTTTGTCGCCCAGCGGGCCATCAAGGAAATGATCCAGGCGGGGCACAACATATTGGGCGGCACGGTGACCCTTCTCGGGCTCACTTTCAAGGAAGACTGCCCCGATCTGCGCAACTCCCGCGTCATCGACATCTACCGGGAGCTGCAGGATTACGGCATCACGGTACAGGTGCATGACGCGCTTGCGGACGAGGAAGAAGCGATCAGGGAATACGGCATCCGCCTGATGAAAATGGGCGACCTCCGGCCCGCCAATGCCGTCATCGCCGCCGTCTCCCACCGTGCTTATCGTGAAATGGGCGTGGAGCAGCTGAAAGGCCTGATGGGCAAGAACCCGGTCCTGATCGACGTGAAGGCCATGTACGACCCGCAGGCCATACGCACCGCGGATATCCGTCTATGGCGGCTATAGGGAAACCATGAATCTAGAAAAGGCATTCCACGAAATACACGAAAATCACAAACATATCCAAAATGATACCCATTTGTTCGTTACCCAATGGGGCAAAGGCAGGCAGAGGCTTTGTAACTGCTCGGATGCGGCTGTTTTTCTCCTTTCCCCTTGCAGGGGGAAGGCCGGGATGGGGGTAGAAAGGGCCGATACAGATGCTGTATCAATTATTTCGCCCTCGCACCCCCATCCTAACCTTCCCCCTGAAAGGGGGAAGGGACTGGCGTTGTGGTTTTTTTAAGCATTGTCGTTTCGGCCTGTGTAGTCACGGGGTTTTAAGGTTTCTTTCGTGGATCAATCTAGGAATTTAGGATGGACAACACCTACCCACAATTAAAAACGCGCCTCTCGAAAACCCCGCAAACCTGGCTGGTTACCGGCGTGGCCGGGTTCATCGGTTCCAACCTTCTCGAAACCCTGCTGAAACTGGATCAGAAAGTGATGGGGCTGGATAATTTCTCTACCGGCTACCGGCACAACCTCGACGAAGTAGAGAAGTCCGTCTCGACGCGGCAATGGCAGAATTTCCGCTTTATCGAGGGCGACATCCGCAACCCTGAAGATTGCCGGGCGGCGTGCGCCCGCGCGGATGTTGTGCTGCACCAGGCGGCGCTGGGTTCGGTGCCGAGGTCGATCGAGGACCCTTTGCTGACCAACGAGGTCAACATCACCGGCTTTCTGAACATGCTGATCGCCGCCCGCGATGCGGGCATCAAGCGCTTCGTTTATGCCGCTTCCAGCTCGACTTACGGCGATCACCCCGGCCTCCCCAAGGTGGAAGAGCAGATCGGCGGACCGCTTTCCCCCTATGCGGTCACCAAATACGTGAACGAGCTCTATGCCGATGTGTTCTGGCGCTGTTATGGGGTAAGCGCCATCGGCCTGCGCTACTTCAACATTTTCGGCCGCCGCCAGGACCCCGACGGCGCCTATGCCGCCGTGATCCCTAAATGGTTCGCCGACCTGCTGCGCCGGGAAGCTATCTATATCAACGGCGACGGTGAAACCAGCCGGGATTTTTGCTATGTGGAGAATGCGGTTCAGGCCAACCTGCTTGCCGCCTGCACGGAAAATCCGGCGGCCATCGGGCAGGTCTACAACGTCGCCTTTTCCGAGCGCACCACCTTGAACGAGCTCTTCAACCTGATTCGGGAGCGGGTCGCCGCTTCCTGCCCGGAGGCCTCGAATGCCGCGCCGGTTTACCGCGATTTCAGGGCGGGCGACGTGCGGCATTCCCTGGCGGATATCAGCAAGGCGAAGAGCCTGCTGGGCTACTCACCCACCCATTCCGTTCAGCAGGGGCTGGATGAAGCCGCGGCCTGGTATATCGCCCAAGGCTCGCATTTGGCCGAGGCCTGAGCTTCTCATCCGCCGCCGGATTCAGGCGACGCAGGCATTTCCTGGCAGCACAGCGCCAGCGCCGCATCCCACTCGGGGAGGGCCAGCCCGAAAACCTGCTGCATTTTTTTATTGCTCAGCCCAGAATTGCCGGGTCTTGGCGCCGGCAACGGGTAATCGGCGCCGGGGATAGGCGTCAGCCTGGCCAGCGGCTTGCCGACGGCCAACCCGGAATGATCGAGAATCGCCCGGGCAAATCCGTGCCAGGAAGTCCGGCCGGCTGACGTCAAATGGTAAAGGCCGCTGACCTCGCTTAAGTTCGCCCCGCGCTGCGCCAGTATTTGCGCCGTGGCTTCCGCAATCAGGCGGCTCCAGGTGGGCGCACCGACCTGGTCATCCACGATCTTCAATTCATCCCGCTCTTGTGCCAGGCGCAGGATGGTCAGCAGGAAATTTTTGCCGCGCAGACCGTACACCCAGCTGGTGCGGAAGATCAGGTGCGGGATACCCGCAGCCTGAACCGCCTGCTCTCCGGCCAATTTGGTTTTGCCATAGACGTTGAGCGGGTTGGGTGCGTCTTCCTCGGCATAAAACGAGGCCTTGGCGCCGTCGAACACGTAGTCGGTGGAATAGTGAATCATGGTGGCGCCGAGCCGTTTGGCCTCTTCCGCCATGATGCCGGGCGCGATGCCATTGATCGCCATGGCCAGGTCGGGTTCGCTCTCCGCCTTGTCCACGGCGGTATAGGCGGCGGCATTCACGATCAGGTCAGGCCGGGTCGCCCGGATGGCGCTGCGAATCGAATCGGGGTTGGCCAGATCCATGCCCTGGCGGTCGACGGCGACCACCTCGCCCAAGGTGGCCAGAGTGCGCTGCAGTTCCCAGCCGACTTGGCCATTTTTGCCCGTCAGAAGGATTTTCACGTCAATCCAGCGGTGCCCAGACGGCCTCGCCAATCCCGGTACAGCGCGGCCAGAGACCGGGCTGAGTCAATTGCCGCCATTAGCGCGGCGAAACGAACCTCTGGCTGGTCAGGATATTCGTGAGCCAGGCGGTTTCGAACCTCGCGCCAGTCCAGCCAATTTTCAACATCGAGGTAACCCAGCTTTTCCAGGCGGTTAAGTCGGTCGCGCATGGGCCATTCTTCATAAGGTTCGCGCAGAATGGAGAGTGTTGCGGGAATCAGGCGCTCCCCTACCGTGTCCTGCAATTTGATAAAGCGGAAAAGAAGTTGGTCGACAATCCGAACCCTGGCACGATCAGCCTCCAGCACCTCCCATGAGGAGGCCGGCGAACGATCCCACTCGGCAAGCGCTTCAGCGAGCGTTTCCACGTGACGATCCGCCTCCCAGATCGCCGCCTTGATCTTGTCCGTCGCACTCATACCTGCGCCACCTTCAGTCCGTCACGTTTCGCCATGGCCACCACCGTCCGCGAGTCTTGCTGTCCCCGTGTGGCAATCACGACATCGATGCGCTGCTCATCGAGTGCGCGATAAATACGGGATACGAAACGGGTGCGACGCTGCACCAGCTCCGCTGGCGACATGGCCTCCGGCGTTTCAACCAGGAGATCGATGTCACCGCCGCGGGCCGCGTCCTGCAACCGCGAACCGAAGAGAAACACCGCCGTTCCGGGGGCGAATGCATCGCGGGCGGCCTGCACGATGGCATCCACTTCTTTTGGCTGCAATCTCATGCCTTTGCTTTCAACTTTCCTCGATCTTATCAAAAACTTCCGCAGCAGAAAAAGCCGCCCCTTGGCGATCTTTATCCGAGAGTTTCGCCTCTCCCGACAACGGCCACTGTATGCCCAAGCCTGGATCATTCCAGGCAATGCAGCGCTCATGCTCGGGCGCCCAGTACTCAGTGGTTTTATACAAGAACTCGGCATAGTCGGACAAGACCAGAAAGCCGTGCGCGAAACCCGGGGGAATCCAGGCCATGCGCTTATTTTCCGCCGACAGATTGAATCCCGCCCATTTGCCGAAAGTCGGCGAGTTCTTGCGTAAATCCACCGCCACGTCGAACACCTCGCCCGCAATCACCCGCACCAGCTTGCCCTGCGGCTGCATGATCTGGTAATGCAGGCCGCGCAGCACGTTTTTTGCCGAGCGGGAATGGTTGTCCTGAACGAAATGCGCCGTGATTCCCGCCACCTCCGCCAGCACTTTCTCATTGTAGCTCTCGAAAAAAAAGCCGCGCTCGTCGCCGTACACTTTGGGTTCGAGGATCAATACATCAGGAATGGCGCTGCGAATAACCTTCATCAGAATAGCCTTTCCTGCAGCAGGCCCTGCAAATACCGCCCGTAGCCGTTTTTGCTCAATGGCGCAGCCAGCGCTTCCAGTTGTTCCTCCGAAATATAGCCCATGCGATAGGCGATCTCTTCCGGGCAGGCGATCTTGAGGCCTTGGCGCTTTTCTATCGTCTCGATGAACTGGGATGCCTCCAGCAGGGATTCGTGCGTACCGGTATCGAGCCAGGCCATACCGCGACCCATGACCGCCACTTCCAGCCGTCCCTGGCTCAGGTATAGCCGATTGATATCGGTAATCTCCAATTCGCCTCGGGAAGAGGGCTGGAGCGATCGCGCCATTTCCACCACGCGATTATCGTAGAAATACAGGCCGGTCACCGCATAGCGGGATTTCGGCTTGAGGGGTTTTTCTTCGATGGAAAGCGCTTGGCCGGCTTGATCGAATTCCACTACGCCATAGCGCTCGGGGTCGTGCACCGGGTAGGCGAATACCGTCGCCCCGCTTTCCTTTTGCGTAGCAGCCCGCAAATCTTGCGCCAATTCGTGGCCGTAAAAGATATTGTCGCCCAGCACCAAGGCGCACGGATCATTGCCGATGAAATCCGCACCGATGATGAACGCCTGGGCAATGCCCTCCGGCTCCGGCTGCACCGCATAGCGGATGTCAAGGCCCCAGCGCGAGCCGTCGCCCAGCAATTGCTCGAAGCGCGGCGTATCCTGGGGCGTGGAAATGATCAGGATGTCGCGTATCCCGGCCAGCATCAGCGTGGAGAGGGGATAATAGATCATCGGTTTGTCGTAAACCGGCAGCAACTGCTTGGAAACCGCCAGGGTCACCGGGTGCAGTCGCGTGCCGGAGCCGCCGGCGAGGATGATTCCTTTTGTCATATTGCTATCCCATAATCAGTGATGGCGCAGGGCACATGGCGCCATCCGCCGCGTCCCTTCGAGATCACGGTCCGTGATCTCAAAAACATGTAGGTTGGGTTAGCGGCCTTATCGCGTAACCCAACAGACCCAACCAAAAGTAGACGCCTCCAGGCAACACGCAAAGCCGGAATTTAAAAGGAAGATTGGGTCTGTTGGGTTACGGCGCAAAAAGCCGCGCCTAACCCAACCTACATGTGACCGCCTCATTAAATAAACAGTATTGGCCTTAACCAGCGCCATCAATTCCTTCCATGCCTCCAGGTTATTGTACGGTCTCATTCCTCATCACGTACTGTTTCACCACCCATTCCCGGTAGGCGCCGCTGGTGACATTCTCGATCCACCCGGCGTTTTCCAGATACCAGCGCACCGTTTTGCGGATGCCGGTCTCGAAGGTTTCCGTCGGCTTCCAGCCCAGCTCGCGCTCGATTTTGCGCGCGTCGATGGCGTAGCGGCGGTCGTGGCCGGGGCGATCCTTCACGTAAGTAATCAGGGAAGCATAGGGTTTGCTGTCAGCGGCGGGCTTCAGTTCGTCGAGTATGGCGCACACGGTGTGCACCACGTCGAGGTTGGTTTTTTCGTTCCAGCCGCCGATGTTATAGGTTTCGCCCAGCCGGCCGCCGCTCAGCACGGCACGGATCGCCGTGCAGTGGTCGCCGACGTAGAGCCAGTCGCGCACGTTCAGTCCGTCGCCGTAAATCGGCAACGGTTTGCCGTTCAGGGCATTCAGGATGATCAGGGGAATGAGCTTTTCCGGAAACTGGAATGCACCATAATTGTTCGAGCAGTTGGTGGTCAGCGTCGGCAGCCCGTAGGTATGATGGTAGGCCCGCACCAGATGATCGGACGCCGCCTTGGAGGCGGAATAGGGGCTGTTCGGCGCGTACGCCGTGGTTTCGGTGAACGGCGGATCGTTAGCCCCGAGCGAGCCGTACACCTCGTCGGTGGAAACGTGCAGAAAGCGGAAAGCGGATTTTTCTGCGCCTTGCAGCCCTTGCCAGTAAGCCCGCACTTCTTCCAGCAGGCTGAAGGTGCCGTTGATGTTGGTCTGGATGAATTCGCCGGGGCCGTGGATGGACCGATCGACGTGGCTTTCCGCGGCGAAATGGATGATGGCGCGGGGCCGGTGCCGGCCCAGCAACTGGGCCACCAGCTTCCGGTCGTTGATGTCACCCTGGACGAAAATATGCCGGGGATCTTTCAGGCCGGCAAGGTTTTCCAGGTTGCCGGCATAGGTCAGCTTGTCCAGGTTGACGACGGCTTCGCCGCTAGCCGCAATCCAGTCCAGAATGAAATTCGAGCCGATAAAACCCGCGCCGCCTGTAACCAATATCATCTATTCAGTCCCGACATGTCGCTATTCAATAGCAAAATAATCACCTCATTGATTCCCGGAAATCGGCTGCAGCAGGAAATCCACCACGAACTGGTAATCGCCTTTGCTGACCAGCTCCATCACCACTTCTATCTGGATATTCATGTAATCATGGACAATGCGGTTGCGAAGGCCCACCGCACGATTCCAGTTATTCAATTGCTCACGGCTGATCAGTCCCGCGTCAGCTAATACAACAAAAGCATCATAGGCGGATACCGGAATTTCACGATTGGCGGCCTTGAGCAAATGCTTGGTCTTACCAATGGCATTTTCCACCAATATTTGCAATGCATGCAGCACACCATTCTGCTCCAGCCGGGAAAGGTTTATACCCGACGTTAACTTATTTCTGGCCTCCGTCAGGATTTCCGATTGATAGCGTGCAATTTGAGCCGTTTCCTCCTGATAAACATCAAGCCGCATGCCGCTTCTCCCAATAGAAGTCTTCCAGTTCGCCCCAGGTACGAAGCAGGAAACGACTCCAGGGCAAGGTATCGTCGCCTTTAAGCAAAAGCCCTTCCTCAGCAATGACGGCCCGCATGGCTAGGCGTGCGGAGGGAATATCGACAAGATCGATCTTGTCTGTTGCCGTTCCCAGATACTTGGCAAGCTGTCTGCGGAGCTCCTCGGTTTTCTCAAGCACCTGCTCAAATGGCATGGCTTTCCTCCATTGAACCGCAAAATCCCAGTCGCTGCCATCACGCGTGCGGCCGGTAGCCCGGCTGCCGATCAATAGAGCCAGTTCGAGCTCTTCCCTGCTCTCAAAAAAACTCTCCAGTTCTTCCCGTTGTTTGATCACGTCTTTCATGAACCTTCACTTCTTGAGTTTAGTTACACGTGCCCCGTAATAATCCTTGAACCAGGCGGCAAACTTCGCCACTCCTTCGTTCAACGGCGTATGCGGCGCAAAGCCGACTGCCTGGCTGAGCTCTTCGATATCCGCATAAGTGGCGACCACATCGCCATCCTGCATCGGCAGCATGTTCTTGGCGGCCTTCTTGCCGATGGCGTTTTCGATGGTTTCGATGAATGTCATCAACTCCACCGGCTCGTGGTTGCCGATATTGTAGATCCGGTACGGCGCATCGCTGCTGGCGGTATCGGGGGCTTCCCGATCAAACGACGGATTAGGCTCCGCAACTTTATCCAGCACCCTCACCACGCCCTCTACGATATCTTCAATATAGGTAAAATCGCGCTGCATTTTGCCCTGGTTGAATACGTCGATCGGCCGATCTTCGAGAATCGCGCTGGCGAACAGGGAAGGCGACATATCCGGCCGGCCCCACGGCCCGTAAACGGTAAAGAATCGCAGCCCGGTGGTCGGCAGGCGGTACAGATGGCTGTAGGTGTGGGCCATCAGTTCGTTGGATTTCTTGGTGGCGGCATAGAGGCTGACCGGGTGATCGACGTTGTCGTGCACGCTGAACGGCATATGCGTATTGGCGCCGTAGACACTGGAGCTGCTGGCATACACCAGGTGTTCCACGCCGTTATGGCGGCAACCTTCGAGCACGTTTAAAAATCCCACGATGTTGGTGTTGACGTAGGCATGGGGATTCTTTATCGAATAGCGTACGCCGGGCTGTGCGGCGAGATTGACGACGCGCTGAAATTTCTCCGTGGCGAACAGCGCTTCCATTGCAACGCGCTCGGCCATATCCAGCTTGATGAACCGAAACCCCGGCAGCGGCATGAGCTGCTTCAGGCGATCTTCCTTCAACTGGACATCGTAGTAATCGTTGAGGTTGTCGATGCCGACCACCTCGACACCCTGCGCCAGCAAACGCTGGGCAACATGCATGCCGATAAAACCGGCCACACCGGTAATTAAAACTTTCACAATTTTCCTTTATTATTCAATTCATGCAGTTTCGCGTATTTCATAAAACTGTTGAAACATCCTATAGAGATATGCACCAACCCCGGCACGCCGTCGAGAAAGCCGAGCCGGAAGAAATAGAACTTCACGAACCGGAGCAGCGGACTGACAACCAACCGTCCGACCGAAGCCGATTTTCCTCGCCGTCTCAGCTTTTCCGCCTGCAGGCTGGTATAGCGGTTCTGTTTTTCCAGGTAAGCGGCGAGACTTTCCTGCGACTCATGCAGCAAATCGCCCTGCAAACTGCCCACCGGCAAGGGAGTCAGCACTTTTTCGTGCACCTCATCCTCGCTCCAGTTGGCAACGCGTCGATCGAACAGACGCAGGCTCCAGTCGGGATAGCCCTCGCCATGCCTGAGCCAGCGGCCCATGAAGCGATTGCAGCGCGGCATCCGATAAGCCCGGAAGCGCGGCGATTGCAATGTCTCCACGATGCTCGCACGTAGCGGATCGCCGACCCGCTCGTCCGCATCCAGGCATAGCACCCAGTCATGGCTTGCCTGCTCGACCGCGAATTGTTTTTGCCGGCCAAACCCGAGCCAGTCCTGATGCAGCACCCGAGCATTGTATTTTAACGCGATTTCCCGTGTACCATCCCGGCTGCCGGAATCCACCACCACGATTTCATCGGCGAAAGCGGCGCTTTTCAGGCAAGCTTCGATCTGGCTGGCTGCATTCAGGGTAATGATGACCACCGATAAGGGGGTTTTCTGCTGCATCCGCGCTATCTACCGAGATAAAGCCTATATTCTAGGCTAAAATACCGCGATGCCGAAGATATTGCTCGTCAAAACCTCCTCGATGGGGGATGTGATCCACAACCTGCCGGTAGTCAGCGACATTCGCGCCCACTTCCCGGAAGCAGAAATTGACTGGGTGGTGGAAGAATCCTTCGTCGGCATTCCTGCCCTGCATCCAGGCGTGGGAGAAATTATGCCCGTCGCCGTGCGGCGCTGGCGCAAGAACCTGGTCAGCCGCACCGTGCTCGCCGAAATCTCGGATTTCGTTAAACACCTACGCAGCAAGACCTATGACGTAGTGCTCGACACCCAAGGGCTGATCAAGAGCGGCATCATTACCCGACTTGCCCAGGGTGCCCGCTGCGGCTTCGACCGGCACAGCGCTCGCGAACCGCTGGCCGCGCTGTTCTACGACAAAACGCTACAGGTCGAAAAAAGCCAGCACGCGGTAGTGCGCAATCGCCTGCTGGCCGGCCGTACCTTAGGCTATTCCCCCGATGACCCGGTGAACTACGGCATCGCAGCGCCGTCCCTGATACTGCCCTGGCTGCCCAAAACCCCCTTCGTCGTCCTGCTGCACGCCACCAGCCGCGACGACAAGCTCTGGCCTGAAGCCGACTGGGTTGCATTGGCCGCTCACCTCGCCGGCAAGGGGATAAATTGCGCTCTGCCATGGGGTAGCGTCGCGGAGCAACAGCGCAGCCGGCGTCTTGCCGAACGGATTCCCACTGCCGTTGCCTCGCCCGCGCTGACCCTCGGGCAAGCCGCTGCGCTGCTCTCCCAAGCCGTGGCGGTGGTTGGGGTGGATACCGGCCTGGTTCATCTGGCGGCGGCATTAAATGTGCCGGCCATCGCCATTTACTGCGCCTCCGATCCCGGACTTACCGGTCTTTACACCAGCGGCCCAGCCGCCAATCTGGGCAGGTCGGGGATGCCGCCCGATTCGGCAAGTGTGATTGAAGCCCTGAATGGCATGGTCAAACTATCTATTAGCACTCAAGCGCCGCCCCTCACCCCAACCCTTTCCCCAGAGGAGAGAGGGAGCGAACATGAAGGGCGCTTGTTTTGATTGGCCGCCTCTACACGCTGCTGCTTTACCTGCTCTTGCCCTACATCCTGCTCCACCTGCTGTGGCGATCCCGGCGCCAGCCCGAATACCTGCTCCATGTCGGCGAACGTTTCGGTTTTTATCGCGGCAAGCCGGCCGCCCCGCTGATCTGGCTGCACGCCGTATCGGTGGGAGAAACCCGCGCTGCAGTGCCGCTGGTTGCCCAGTTGCAGGCACGCTATCCAAAGCACCGCATCCTGCTCACCCACATGACCCCCACTGGCAGGGAAACCGGCAGGCAGTTGTTCGGCGACCGCGTGCTGCAATGCTACCTGCCCTATGATTTTCCGTTTGCGGCACAACGCTTTCTCCGCCACTTCAAGCCCGAAATCGGGCTGCTGATGGAAACCGAAATCTGGTTCAACCTGGTGCAGGCCTGCAAGAAAGCCGGGGTGCCACTATTGCTGGTCAATGCGCGGATGTCGGAAAAATCGGCGCGCAAATATGGCCGCTTCAGGACGCTCAGCCGCGACAGCCTGCAATCCCTGGTGGCGATTGCCGCCCAGACCGATACCGACGCACGCCGGTTGACCGAATTGGGCGCGCCTGCGGTGAAAATCACCGGCAACCTCAAGTTCGATGTGGCCGTGCCGCAGAGCGCAATCGACCTGGGAAAAAATCTGCGGCAACGGTTCGGAGCCGCACGCCCGGTGTTTCTTGCCGCCAGCACGCGGGAAGGCGAAGAAGTGCTGATTATGGAAGCAATGTCCAGAATCGACATCCCCGACCTGCTCATCGTCATCGTGCCGCGCCATCCGCAGCGCTTCGACCAAGTGGCGGAGTTGCTGGCGCAGCGCGGCATCCGTTTTCAGCGCCGCTCCGAGGACCGGCCCGTCGCCCCGGAAACCCAAGTGGTGCTGGGCGACAGCATGGGGGAGATGTTCGCCTATTACGCCGCCAGCGATATCGCCTTCATCGGCGGCAGCCTGCTGCCGCTCGGCGGCCAGAATCTGATCGAAGCGGCGGCAATGGGCAAGCCGGTTTTGATCGGCCCGCACACCTTCAACTTTGCGAAAGTCTCCGAATTGGCCGTTCAGGCTGGCGCTGCGCGACGCGTGGAGAATGCCGACGAACTGATGCTATCGGTTGGGGATTTGCTGAAGGCGCCGGAGAAGATCAAGGCCATGTCGGTTGCGGCGCTGGCTTTTTCCGACCGTCACCGTGGTGCGACGGAACGGTTGATGGCTCTTGTAAATGAAGTCCTGAGTCCTGAGTCGTAGGGTGGGCACGTTTTTATGCCCACGCGTAAACTTCGCTAACTGGTGGGCACAAAGTCGTGCCCACCCTACGGACCTTTATCATTTACCCAGCCAGCGGTTGACCTGCTCGATGTCCTCGTCCTGCAGCACGCCCACCGCGGACTTGAGCTTGAGCTGGTTGAGGATGTAGTTGTAGCGTGCCTGGGACAAATCGCGTTTGGCGGTAAAGAACTGCTGTTGGGCATTGAGCACGTCCACGTTGGTGCGCACCCCCACTTCCTGACCCAGCCGGGTGGAGTCGAGCGAGCTCTGGCTCGACACCAGCGCCTGCTCCAGCGCCTTGACCTGGGCCAAGCCACTGGTCACGCCAAGAAAAGCCTGGCGGGTCTGCAAGGCGGCCTGTCGATTGCCCAGTTCCAAATCCTGACGGGCTTTTTCCTGGTTGGCCAGCGCTTCGCGCACCTTGGAATTGACGCTGCCGCCCTGGTAAATTGGCAGATTGAACTGCAAGCCGACGGTTTGCGAGGTAATGGTCTGTCCGAGAGTAAAAGTGCTGGAGCTGCTGTTGCGACCGTGGCCCGCCACCAGATCGAGGGTGGGGTGGTGGCCGGCGCGGTTTCTTTCCACTTCCTGCGTGGCGATTGCTAGTGCCTCCCGCTGGATCGCGATCTGCGGACTTTGCTGCTCGGCCTGCTCGACCCATTTTGTCATGTCGTTGGGCTCGGGCAGGACGAGAGGAAGCTTATCATTCAGCGCATTGAGTTGCGCTGGAATCTTGCCGAGTATCAGTTGCAAAGCACGATTCTTGATTTCGAGGTCGTTCTGCGCGGCAATTTCCTGAGCCGTGGTGAGGTCATATCGCGCCTGCGCCTCATGGGTGTCGGTAATGGTGACAGTGCCCACCTCGAAATTGCGCTTGGCCATTTCCAATTGTTCGCCGATGGCGGCCTTCTGGGCGCCGGCCAGGGCAACATTATCCTGGGCGAGCAGCACGTCGAAATAGGCCTGGGCAACCCTGACGATCAGGTCCTGCCGGGCGACGGCAAACAGCGCTTCGGCCTGGGCTACCTGGCTTTTGGCCTGCTGGTACTGGGCGTAATTCTGTTTGCGATAGATCGGCTGGGTCAGGGACAGGTTATAGCCGTTTGAATTGTACTGCCGATCTATGGTCGGTGACTCCACCTCATTCCAAGTGGTGTTGGCGCCAAGATTGACGCTCGGCAGCAACAGGGCGAGGCCCTGCGGCAGTTTTTCCTGACCGGCTTCGAAAGCGGCGCGCGCCGAGGCATACGCCGCATCCTGCTGCTGCGCCTCGCGATACACTTCCATCAGGTTGGCGGCATAAACCGGGCTGGCGAGCAGCGCAAGAAGCGCGAAAGGCAAGGATTTCATCCTGATGCCCGACAAACCGGAGGTCACGCGAGACTTCATTTTTTATTCCTTAGATAAGGCTAGGGGCGAGAGGCGAGAGGGTTGTGCCGCGCAAGCGCGGCGTATATACAATTCCGGCAAAGCCGGACAAAACCCCTCTAGTCCATAGCCTCTCGCCCCTAGCCTCGTAATTAAAATACGAAGCGCTGGGGCTGCATCGCGTTCTTCAGGGAAGGGACGCTGGTCTCGAATAAATTGGTCGTGCGATACACGCCTTCGGCAACACAGATAATCAGCTGGGCCTCCATCACCGGCGCCTCGCCAACCACGGCAAACAACCTGCCGCCAATTTTCAGACTGGCCAAAAAGGCTTCCGGCAGCACCGGCACGGAACCGGTCAGCACGATCACGTCGTAAGGCCCGCCCTGCTTCCACCCGCGAGCGGCATCCCCCGCTTCCAAGGCAACGTTGGCAATGCCATGCTGCCTAAGTATAGCCTCTGCCCGCAGCGTGAATTCAGGAACGATTTCCACGCTGCACACCTTTCCCTGATGCGCCATGCGCGCCAGCAAGGCGGTCATGTAGCCGCTGCCGGTGCCCACTTCCAGCACCTGGTCCGTGGCTTTCACGCCGACTTCCTGCAGCATCCTCGCCTCGAGCTTGGGCGACAGCATCGCTTCGCCGTGGCCCAGGGGAATTTCCATATCGGAAAAGGCCAGTTTGCGGTATTGCTCGGGAACAAAATCCTCGCGCCGAACCTGGCGCAGCAAGTCCAGTACGTCCTGATCCAGCACATCCCAAGGGCGAATCTGCTGCTCCACCATATTAAAACGGGCCTGTTCCATATCCATGACCATTCCCTCCTAAAAATGTCTACGCTCACTTGCAATTATTCCACATTTCCATTAGTTTCACACACTTTGCTAGGGGTCCGCGCTTCGCTAATCCGAAGCCGGTGAGAGATACCCTCTGAACCTGATACGGGTAATGCCGTCGCAGGGAAGCATTGCCGCCACAATGCTCCTCGCGATTTTTCTAGGAGTACCATCATGAACGCCAATCCCACTTTCCTAAGCCAGACCGCCCGCGTCGACGAGGCGGCGGTGCAACCCTTCGCCAATTCGCGCAAGGTGTACGTGCAAGGCTCCCGCCCCGACATCCGCGTGCCGATGCGCGAAATCAGCCTGTCCGACACCCCGGCCAACATGGGCGCAGAAAAAAACCCGCCGGTTTACGTTTACGACACCTCGGGGGCATACACCGACCCGGCAGTCAGAATCGACATCCGCCAAGGATTGCCGGCCATCCGCGCAGCCTGGATCGAAACTCGCGGCGACACTGAAAATCTGCCCGGGCTGACCTCGGCTTACGGCCAGAAACGCCTGGACGATCCCAGCCTGGCGGAGATGCGCTTCAACCTGCACCGCACCCCGCGCCGCGCCAAGGCCGGCATGAACGTCAGCCAGATGCACTACGCCCGCAAGGGCATCATTACCCCGGAAATGGAATTTGTCGCCATCCGCGAGAACCAGCGCCGCGACAATCTTTCCGACCTGATCACCCGCCAGCATCCCGGCGAAAGCTTCGGCGCCTCCATCCCCAAGATCATTACGCCGGAATTCGTGCGCGACGAGATCGCCCGCGGCCGCGCCATCATCCCGGCCAACATCAACCATCCCGAACTGGAGCCGGTGATTCTCGGCCGCAACTTCCTCACCAAGATCAACGCCAACATCGGCAACTCGGCGCTGGCCTCGTCGATCCACGACGAAGTGGAAAAAATGGTGTGGGGCATCCGCTGGGGCGCGGACACGGTGATGGACCTGTCCACCGGCAAGAACATCCACGAAACCCGCGAGTGGATCATCCGGAATAGCCCGGTGCCAATCGGCACGGTGCCGATCTATCAGGCGCTGGAAAAAGTCGACGGCAAATCCGAAGACCTGACCTGGGAAATCTTCCGCGACACCCTGATCGAGCAGGCCGAGCAGGGCGTAGACTACTTCACCATCCACGCCGGGGTGCGGCTCGCCTACGTGCCGATGACGGCCAAGCGCATGACCGGCATCGTCTCGCGCGGCGGATCGATCCTTGCCAAATGGTGCTTGGCGCATCACAAAGAAAGCTTCCTCTATACTCATTTCGAGGACATCTGCGAGATCATGAAGGCCTACGACGTCAGCTTCAGCCTCGGCGATGGCCTGCGCCCCGGCTCGCTGTACGATGCCAACGACGCCGCCCAGCTGGCCGAGCTGGAAACCCTGGGCGAGCTCACCCATATCGCCTGGAAGCACGACGTGCAAACCATCATCGAAGGCCCCGGCCACGTGCCGATGCACATGATCAAGGAGAACATGGACCTGCAGCTGAAATACTGCGCCGAAGCGCCGTTCTACACCTTGGGCCCCTTGGTCACCGACATCGCCCCCGGCTACGACCACATCACCTCCGGCATCGGCGCCGCGATGATCGGCTGGTACGGCTGCGCCATGCTGTGCTACGTCACGCCGAAAGAACACCTCGGCCTGCCCGACAAGGAAGACGTGCGCGTCGGCATCATCACCTACAAGATCGCCGCCCACGCCGCCGATCTCGCCAAGGGCCACCCCGGCGCTCAGATTCGCGACAACGCCCTGTCCAAGGCGCGCTTCGAATTCCGCTGGGAAGACCAGTTCAACCTCGGTCTCGACCCGGAGAAGGCGCGCGAATTCCACGACGAAACCCTGCCCAAGGATTCGGCCAAGGTCGCGCACTTCTGCTCGATGTGCGGCCCGCAGTTCTGCTCGATGAAGATATCCCAGGACGTCCGCGACTATGCGGCCGCTCAAGGCGTATCCGAAAGCGAGGCCCTGGAAAAAGGCATGCAGGAAAAGGCGGTGGAATTCGTGAATACCGGCTCCAAACTCTACCAGAAAGCCTGATCAATGGATTTGCCGCTTCTGCTCAAAGCCCTGATCCTGGGACTCGTCGAGGGCCTCACCGAGTTCCTGCCGGTATCCAGCACCGGCCACCTGATCCTGGTGGGTGACCTGCTCGACTTCAATGACGAGAAAGGCAAGATGTTCGAGGTCGTCATCCAGTTCGGGGCGATACTTGCGGTTTGCTGGGAATATCGCGCCCGACTGGGCGCCGTTGCCGCGGGACTGCAGGCGGGCAAGGAAGATGCGCGGCGCTTTGTCCTCAATCTGCTGATCGCCTTCATGCCCGCGGCGGTACTCGGCCTGCTCTTCGCCAGCAAGATCAAGCTTTACCTGTTCAAACCGGTGCCGGTGGCGCTGGCCTTCATCGTCGGGGGGCTGCTGATCCTGTGGGCGGAGCGGCGCAAGCACGTCATCCGGATTCAGGAAGTCGATGAAATGAACTGGCGCGATGCGCTGAAGATCGGGCTAGCACAGTCGCTGGCGCTGATTCCCGGCACCTCGCGCTCGGGCGCGACCATCATCGGCGGGCTGTTCTTCGGCATGAGCCGCAAAGCGGCCACCGAATTTTCCTTCTTCCTGGCGATTCCCACCCTGTTTGCCGCTTCAGCCTACGAACTGGTGAAATACCGCCACCTGCTGAGCGCGGACGACCTGGGGATGTTTGCGGTGGGCGGCGTGGCATCGTTCGTCAGCGCTTTTATCGCCGTGCGGGGATTGCTGCGCTACATTAGCCGTCACGACTTTGCCGCCTTCGCCTGGTACCGCATCGGCTTCGGCATCATCGTGCTGCTGACCGCCTACACCGGGGCGGTCAGCTGGTCTGTTTCTTGATAAGACCCGCCTTGAGAAATCCGGCGATGTGGCTCAGCAACTCGTCTTCCTGGAAAGGTTTGCCCAGGTAGGCGTTGACCCCCAGATCCATCGCGTAGTTGCGGTGCTTTTCCGCAGTGCGCGAGGTGATCATGATAATCGGAATATGCGCAGTTTGCGGATCGCTGCGCACGTTCTTGGTCAATTCGAAACCGTCCATCCGCGGCATTTCGATATCCACCAGCATCACGTCCGGCACAATCCCCTGCAAGTGTTGCAGGGCATCCACGCCATCCTTGGCAGTCACCACCTGGTAACCCTCCTTCGCCAGCAGGCGGGAGGTGATCTTGCGTACCGTCAGGGAATCGTCGACCACCATGACAGTCGGGGCGACGGCTTCCAACATCGCCATCGCGGGCACCGCTACGCTGGCGGCAGGAGCCTGCATGGCCATGCGCTGCACCAGCGGTGCGGGGTTGATAATCAGTGCGATCTGACCATTACCCAGCACCGTTGCTCCGGCGATACCGGGTATACGGGCAAGCTGCGGGCCGATATTCTTGATCACGATTTCCTGGTTGCCCAGAATCTCGTCCACCTGCACCGCGACGCGCTGGCCGCCGCTCCTGAGCAGTAGCGTCATGACGTAGCGGTGCGCCTCCGGCACCTGCTCCAAGTCACCCAGGAGCCGCGGCAGATAGAACAGCGGATAGCGGTTGTTCTGCCACTCGATCTCGCTTCTCCTCTGAACCTCCTCCAGCTCAGCCGCCTTGAACTCCTTGACCTGCTCCACCATCGCCGAAGGCAGGGCGTAAACTTTCTCGCCGGCACGCACCAGCACGGCCTGCGCCACAGCCAGGGTCAGCGGCAAATAGATGCTAAAGACCGCCCCGCCCTGCGCTCCGGGAACCGCCTCGACGCGTCCGCCTAGACTGGCGATCTCGCTGCGCACCACATCCAGACCCACACCGCGCCCGGCAACCTGGGTTACCTCCTGAGCGGTGGAAAATCCAGGCTCGAAAATCATGTCGACCAGTCGCTCAGGAAGAATGTCGGCGTCTGCCGGGAGCTTGCCCATCTGGATCGCATGATCACGAATCGATTCCAGATTGAAACCGGCCCCATCATCACGCAGGGTCAGCGCGATTTCATTGCCTTCCTGGCGCGCCTCGATGCGGATCGCCCCGGCCTCCGGCTTGCCGGCCCTAATCCTGTCGGCCGCACTTTCCACGCCGTGGGCCAAGGAATTGCGCAGCAGATGTTCGAACGGTGCCGTCATTTTTTCCAGCACGCTTCGGTCCAGCTCCACCTCTCCGCCCTTGATCTCCAGGTTCACCTTTTTGTCCAGTTCCCTGGCGGTTTGCCGCACGGTACGATGGAGCCGGTCGGCAATGCTGGACAGCGGCATCATGCGGATGTGCATCAGCTCCTGCTGCAACTCGCGGTTCTGCCGTGCCTGCTGCAACAGCGCAGCATCGGCCTCTCCCAAACTCTTCAGAAGGCTCTGCTGCACCGTGGCGACGTCGTTGACGCTCTCGGCCAGAAAGCGGGTCAGCTCCTGGAAGCGGGTAAACCGGTCGAACTCGAGCGGATCGAACACCTCGGCGATACCGCCGGTCTGATTGGCCTGGGATTGCATCCGGCTTTCAGTTTGGATTTCAATCTCGCGCACCTGGCTGCGCAGGCGGATAACGTTCTCGGTCAATTCCAGCAGCGACTGCTTGAAGCTCTGCATCTCGCCCTCGATACGGGAGCGCGCGATACTGATCTCACCCGCCTCGTTGACCAGCCGGTCCAGAATATCGGCCCGCACCCGCAATTGTTGCGCACCGGGTTTTGCCGCTGATACCGGCGGCTGGATATCCGCTTGGCCCGCTGCGATTTCAGCGGAAACCGGCGTTTCTGGCCCGACCCGAAGGCGATCCAGCAAGTCGCCGATCTGGTCAAAATAGCTAAATAGCTCACCGAACAAGGAAGCCGCCGGAGTCCCTGCCTCCGTTGCATCGACTACCCGGGTTTCCATGTTGTGCGCCAGGTCGCCCAGCCGCAACACCCCGGCCATGCGCGCGCCACCCTTGAAGGTGTGCAGCGATCTCTGCAGATCCTGCGGCGCCTGCGGGTCCGCGGGCTGCGCCTGCCAGGCGCGAAGCTGGGTACCGATCAGCGGGTACAGGTCCTGCGCTTCCTCCAGAAACAGGGGCAGGACATCCGGATCAATGTCATCACGGGATGTCGGCATCGGCACCTCGAACGCCGCCTTCCGAACCGCTTCGACTCGCCGCTCCACCTCGGGGAATGAGGCTGTCGGCCTCGCCATTTCAGCTATCGCACGCTCCGCCAGCGCCGATGATGCCGCCTTTTCTCCGTCTGCACGCGCCTTTTTGACCAACGCCTGCAACGAGCGCGCCACCTGCTTGGCCGGTTTCGGCATTTTTTGTTCTTCGACCGCCTGCACCATCTCGTTCAGCGCGACGACGGCATCGCCGGTCACTTTGACCTGCTTGCCATTGGCCGGATGCGGGTGCTCCAGCATTTCCCTGAGCCATTCTTCCAGTTCAAAACTAAGCTCGGCCGGCGCCAGGATTCCCACCGTGCGCGAAATGCCGCACAGGGTATGGGCAGCACGCATGAAATCTTCCCTGATGGGCAGATCCGGCTGATCCTCCAGATGTCCCAGCTCTTCCCGCAGAACCGCAACCCGCTGCTTGGCCTCGTTCATGAAGATGTCGAAAAGCGCGCTCGACAGGGTGACATCGCCGATCACGACCTCGGTTTCCGGCAACGGAGCTGGCGCAATCGCTTCCACCCCCAGATCAGGGATGGAAACCGGCGCTTCCATGACAGGCGCCTCGATTTCAGCCACAACGCCCGTCGCAACAGCCTCGAAGGTCGGCAGACTGATTTCCTCCTCCGGCTCTGCGACCTCCGGCGGGGCATCCTCAGCAGCAGGCGCGGGCGTTTCGGCGGCAAGCTCTTGGATGAAATCGAAATCCAACGCCGGCAAGCCGATTCCCTCGACCGGTGCCATGTCATCCGCCGCAGCTGCCTCAAGCAGCGGCTCGAAAGCGAGCGGCTCTTCCATGACTGGGGCAACGAATTCGGCGACCCCCTCCTCAATGGCGTCGAGGCGGGGCAAGCGGATTTCTTCGCTGGGCTCGGCAGACGCCTCCGCGGATGCGAGTTCCTCCTCGGCAAAAGCCGGGATTGCGCTCGCCAGAGATGCAGCCCCAGCGGCTTCCCCGCCGCTCTTTAGCTGCTCCGCCGTGGCGATCAGGCCATCGGCCTCGACCACCACTGAGCCTTTGCTTTGCAGTTGCTCCACCCATTGTTCGAATGCCGCGCAGGCCTGCTCGATAAAATCCAGCAGGGTGGGAGTGGCGTCCCTCTCATCCTGCAACCACTTGTTTATCACCTGCTCGACCGCCCAGGCAACCTCCCCCAGATCGGTCAGGCCAACCATGCGTCCGCTGCCTTTCAGGGTGTGGAAGCCGCGCCGAATCGTGGTTAGCGCTTCGCGGTCGCCAGGCTGCTGATGGCTGGCCTGCAGACTCTCGCTGACGGTAGCCAATACCTCTGCCGCCTCTTCCAGGTAAGTTTCGAGCAGTTCGGCATCGACCGCCTCCTCGGAGGCCTTCAGCAATCGTTCGGTTTCCTGCGAGGGCGCCACCGGCGCCTTGATCTCGGCCAAGCCGACTTCGGGGCTTTCTTCCGCAAAGGTCTCCTCGACCTCTTCTTGCGGAACAACCGGATTTTCCTCTGGCTCACCCGCCAGACGAGACAGGGCCCGGCTAATAATGTTTTCTGCATCCGCGCGGCCATACTGGACTTCTTCGATATAGAAACCCAGACTGCTCAGGCCTTCCGCCACACCCTCCAGTTCCTGCGGGCTCGGCGCATAAGCCGGGTCGGCAAAACGCTGAATGTGGGAGTGGCAGATTCCGAGCAGCTTGTCCGCCTTGCCGAGATCGAGAATGGTCAAAGCGCCGGAAATCTGCTTCAGGACAGATTCGAGAGCGGGAATACCCTCCCGCTTGGCTGTATCCCTGAAGAACGCATCCAGCACTTCCTCGACCCGCCGCAGATTGGCCTGAATTTCATGCGCCACCTGCGACAACAGTTGTTTTTCCTGGGCTTTGCGGCCGATTTCACCAAGATGGGGGATTCCAGCGGCATCGATTTCTTCCGGGCGTCCGTCTAGAACAGCCGCCATGCGCTGGGTCTGGATTTCCAGTTGGTTTGCCAATTCATCATTGAACTGGGCAAAATTTTCCAGCGCATTCTCCGCTAGCAGCAGCGCCGTAGCCACTTCTATCGCCAATGCTTCCCCGACCCCGTCCTGCTCCGGCTGAGCGGCCGCGAGCGCTTGCGTCTGCGCGAGCAGGCCATGCAAAGGGCGATTATCCAGCCCCCGGCTTTTTTCCACCAACCGGCTCAAGGGCTCCTGCAAATTGTTCAGGCTTTCTTTATGGCCCGTGGTGAATTTCAACCACAACTCCTTGACCGGCGCCAGCAGGTCATTCAGCTCTCGAACCAGGGGTTGGAGCCGATCCGAGTCGGCCTGTGCCGCCGTAGCTACCTGCGGCAAACAGCTATCCAGCTCGAAGGCCTGCTTGACCGCCTTGATCCGCTCGCTCACCGGCTGGCTGCATGCCACCCGGTAGAGCAGGTCGCGCAGCAGGTGTTCCGTCACCTTGGACGAGGACTCGGCAAGCTTGCGGATCTGCTGATCGATCTTGCCCAGCAGTCGCTTGGCTTCGGCGTCGGGGCTCAGCCCCTTGTTGAGCAAGCTTTCTATCAGCGCCCCCGCGGACCACCAGAAGGTACGTTGCGCAGGCAGGCTCTGAGCTCGCTCGATGGCCAGCAGCGCTGCGCGCATCGCCTCCATCCCCGCCGGGTCGTCCGGCGTGCGCAAAAAACTCAGCAAGCCCCGCTGAAAATGCGCGCGCTCGATCCTGGCCAGCACTTGCAGTTCGGCCTCGCTCGCCGGCTGCGCATGGACATCCTTCGGTGCGCGCGCGGACAAATCCGGGAAAAACAAATCGCTTTCGGCAAAATCCGAAGAGCTCCGTGCCTGGTGCAAACTTTTATAGACGGGATAAAGCCTGAGCGGCACATCCGGCTCTCCGTCCAGCAGGCCGGAAAGATATTGGGAGAGCGCAGCAATGGCTTGGTTAACGACGTCGATATTGGCGGCGGAAGGCGCAATCTCCTGCTTCTCCAGGGCGACCACCAATTTCTCGATTTCGCCGCTAACGCGCGCGGCGCCTTCCAGACCGACCATCAGGATGGCGCCGTTCACCTGATGCAGGTGAGTCAGGCAATAGCGTAGCGGGGAAAGATCGCCGGGGTTGCCGAAGAAACCCGCCAAGTTCTGCCCGGCCTGGTCCAGCGCCTGATCGATTTCACCTTTGACCCAGGTCAGTGGGCCGATGTCCAACTCTATGGCCATGCGTTAGGGCTCGTTAATGGATAAGTTGGACATACGTTGCCGCATATTCGGGATGGATGCAAGGCGCGAGGTGCGGCGAATGGTTGTTCCATTCGCAAGCCTCGCAACGCCGCAGACGCCCGAATATGCAGCAACCCTTCGGGCTGGGACCGATTGGGGTGCATTCCGGTGTTGCGAGCCGCTTGTTGTGAATGCACAACGGCGTGTCTCGCGCCTGGGACTGCACCCCAATCGGTCCCAGCGTAAGTCTAACTTATCCATTAACGAGCCCTTACGGTTGCCTATGCAAGTTTGAAGCCCGCCACCGAGCCTTTCAGCTCAGCAGCCAGTTCGGTCAACTGGCCCACGGAAGCGGCGGTCCGCTTGGTACCGTCCGTGGTCTGGTTGGTAATGTCCTGAATGTCCCGCATGTTGGTTGCCACTTTGCCTGCGGCCTCCGCCTGCGCCTGGGTCGCCCTGGAAATAGTGTCGATCAGATCCGCCAGGCTGCGCGTTACCCGCTCGATCTCGGACAAGGCCTGTCCCGCCGCATCCGACAGCTTGGCGCCCTCCACCACACCCTGGGTACTCTGTTCCATGGCGGCCACCGCATCGTGGGTATCGGTCTGAATGGTCTTCACAATCGCGCCGATCTGCTTGGTTGCCTCGCCAGAACGCTCCGCCAGCCGCTGCACCTCTTCCGCCACCACGGTGAAGCCTCGCCCCGCCTCGCCGGCGGACGCGGCCTGAATCGCCGCGTTCAACGCCAGAATATTGGTTTGCTCGGTAATGTCAGAAATCAGCTCCACGATCTCGCTAATCTCCTGGGAGCTCTCGCCCAGCCGCTTGATTCGCTTTGCCGTTTCCTGAATCTGGCCGCGAATCTCATTCATGCCGGCAATCGAGTTCTGCACCGCCACGGCACCCTTGTCCGCAGCGTGCAGGGATTGCTGCGCCACTTTTGCCGACTCGGCGGCATTGGCCGTCACCTCATTGATGGAGTCTGCCATCTGCAGCACCGCCGTACTGGTTTCCTCGATTTCGCGCGACTGTTTTTCCGAAGCCTGCAGCAGATGCTCGGAGGTGCCCTGCGCTTCTTGGGACGCCCGCGCCACTTGCTCGGTTGCCTTGTTCACCCCCACCACCAGCGAGCGCAATTCGTCGATCGCGTAGTTGATCGAGTCGGCAATCGCGCCGGTAATATCCTCGGTCACTCGCGCCCTCACGGTCAGGTCGCCCTCCGCCAGATCGCCCATTTCATTAAGCAGCCGCAGAATCGCCTCCTGGTTCTGCTTGTTTTCCTGCTCGCTGCTGGCCGCCTTCCGCTTGGCTTCATCCAGCAGCACCTTGGCGAACAGCACGGCAAACAACAATGCCGCGCCACCAAAAATGGCAGTCAGCAACGCCTCCAGCCCGCCGCCGCTGGCATTGCTTTCGTAACCCTCTGTCAGTTTTTGGGACAGGTCCAGCATCTTGTCACCGTCCTTGAACAAGGAACGCTGGGCATCCTGAGCCGCCGCCAGTCCCTGGACATTTTGCAGGGTCTGATCGACATGCAGCGAGAAATCCTTGAAGGTTGCTTCGATTTCTCCCAGCATGTCGCGCGCCTCCGCGTCTTTGACCGGGCTCAGCAACAGGCCACCGCTCCCGTTTTCCAGGCCGGCCAGGATATTGCGAAAAATGGCAAGACTGCGGCCTTGCAGGAAGGCTTGGTCAAGGTCGGAATCGCTTCCCGACAGCTGCAGAATGTTGGCGTTTTTCGCTATCCGCTGGGTCACCATCCCCAATTGCCGGGCGGCGGAAACCTCCCGCACTCCCGCGCCAGACTGAATCAGCTGGCCGGCCAGCAGTTCAGTAAGCTCAAGCAAGACCGTGTTGCTGGAGTTAATCCCGGCAACGTTATTGCTCAGGTTGATCAGGTTTTTTTCCTGTGTAGCTATCTGCCCGATATCCTTGCGCATCTTGCTCCACAGCGCATTCATCTCCTTCAGCTCCGGCTGGACGGCGCCCGGCGAGGCAGGAACGCCGGCACCGCCCTGCAACAAACTACTAATGTGGGCAGAAAATTGCCGGTCCGCTTCTTTCAGTTGGGCAAACGCGATCGGGCTGCCCTGCGCCGCTTGCTGCGCGCCCTTCGCAATCCGTTGCGACAGCATCTGTAGTTCCGTCGAAATACTCGTATGCTGTTTCAGGATATACAGGTTCGCGCCGTACCAGATCAGGGGAATAAAGGAGAGAAGCACAGCGACGGCCCAGGCACCGCCCAGAATCTTCAACTGCTGCTTCATGGGCTTTTCGCCGATAAGCGGCAGGGGCTGCCCCGAATCACCCGCCAACTGCCGGAGCCCTTTTATCGCCAAGGTCGTATTCAGCCCCATCTTCGTCGTTGATTTGACTGAACCCGCCTGTCCGGACTTTCCCTTGAAAAGATTAAAACTTGGCAACTTGAATCCCATGCTTAAAGCTCCATCCCTAGTTTTATCTGCCGCTCACAGATGTTCATTCGTCGAGGACGCCTTTATGGCAAGCCCACATTCAGAAACCGGGCGTGCCCGGTCAACACCCGCATGTCCAGTTCCTGCCACCGCTGCCCGGTTTCATCATGATATTCGGCAGCAACCCAGGGAGGAGCCTCCCCCTCTATTTCCACCCGTTGCATCTTTTCGGGATTGCGCAATCCCAGCATGCGACTGACGACGATTCCGCAATTGACTGAAAATTTCTGGTGAACCAGGAGCAAGCGGCAATCCACGCCGAATTGCGTTGGCACACCCGCGAGAAAATAGGCGAAATCAACGATGCCATAGAGATTGCCGCGAAAATTCGCCGCGCCGCAAAACCAGGGTTGCGTCAAGGGGACAGAGGTCAGCTTGGGAATAGGCAATGCCTCGCTGATATCGGAAAGGCTGACCAGCCAGTAATTCGAACCAATCTGGACACCCAGCCGGGATGGGCTGGCCGTATCGCTGGATGCCAGGCTCTGCAGCTTGGCGACCACGCTCTCGTGAAATTCTCGCAGACTGATTTTTCTTGCCATCTGCTACCCTTGTAAGCTCAAAGCAAAGTACGGGAAAATGAAGGTCAACCGAGCGCCGTAATTTTTTTCAGCAACTCGTCCTGGTTCACCGGTTTGACGATGTAATCCTTGGCGCCCTGCCGCATTCCCCATACCTTATCGGTTTCCTGCCCCTTTGTGGTGCACATGATGACAGGAATATTCTTGGTTTCATCATCCTTGGAGATAGCCCGTGTCGCCTGGAAGCCGTTCAGGCCCGGCATCACCACATCCATGATGATCAAGTCCGGCTTTTCCTGCTTGGCTTTGCTGATCGCCTCCTCGCCGCTTTCGGCAGTGACCACCTGGTAGCCCTGTTTGCTCAGCAAGCCGCCAAGGAAAAATCTTTCGGTCGGCGAATCGTCCACGACCATAATTTTATTGATAGCCATTTGCTCCCTCTCTAGCTGACACTGCGCGGGGTCGTGTACTGACCCACGGTTTTAAGCAGACTTTCCTTGGTAAAAGGTTTGGTCAAGTATTCGTCGGATCCCACCATCCTGCCGCGAGCGCGATCGAATAAACCATCCTTGCTGGACAGCATGATAACGGGGGTGACTTTGAATTTTGGGTTTTTCTTGATCAGGGCACAAGTCTGGTAACCATCCAGGCGCGGCATCATGATGTCAACGAAAATGACATCGGGCTGATGATCGGCAATCTTGGATAGTGCGTCAAACCCATCTTCTGCGAGGATGACCTCGCACCCGGCCTTGGCCAGGAAAATCTCTGCGCTGCGGCGTATGGTATTGCTGTCATCAATCACCATCACCTTGGTTCCTGCAAGGGTTTGTGCTTCTCCGCTCACTCGCCGCCTCCTGGCTTATCTTGCATTCCTCGGGGCAATCCACCCTGCCCCGGAATGGCGTCCGCTATTGAATTCATCTGAAGGCCCATTTGGATCCATTGTATAATAAATTCTCTTCAGGCAAAGCGATTTGTCATAACCCGTTCGGCAAAATCCCGGAAATCTCCCCCTCAATTTAGGTTAAGATACCGTCTTTGCGATCAACTCCTACCCCTGTAGGCACCATTCGATTTTTCCGACATGGCAACTTCCGTACTCATGGCAAATACGCGTGAAACACCCCCGATTGTCCTGACTTTTGCCGCTTCCGATCCAAGCGGCGGCGCCGGTCTGCAGGCTGACATCCTAACTCTATCCAGCATGGGATGTCATCCTCTGTCGGTGGTCACCGCCATCACGGTGCAGGACACCCTGGGCGTGGAGGACGTGATGGCCATGGATGCCGAATGGGTCGCCGACCAGGCGCGCTGCGTGCTCGAAGACATGCCGGTGGCGGTGTTCAAGGTCGGCCTGATCGGCAGCATGGACAACGTCGCGGCCATCGCCGAGGTGGTCGCCGATTATCCGGACATCCCGCTGGTTCTGGATCCGGTGCTGGCCTCCGGTCGTGGTGACGAGCTGACCGGCGACGACATCCTCACCGCCTTGCAGGAAATGCTCATCCCCCAGACCACCCTGCTCACGCCCAACAGCCTGGAAGCACGGCGCATCGCCCAGCTCGACGACGACGAGGGCGATGCCGAACCGGATCTCGCCGAATGCGCCCGGCGCATCATCGAGATGGGCTGCGAATACGTGCTGATTACCGGCACCCATGAAAACACCCCGCAGGTGGTGAACACGCTCTACGGCGAAAGCGGCGTATTGCGCAGCGACAGCTGGCCGCGCCTGCCCGGCAGCTATCACGGCTCCGGCTGTACTCTGGCTTCGGCGATCGCCGCCTCGATCGCCCACGGCCTGGATATCCCGGAAGCGGTAAAGGAAGCACAGGAATTCACCTGGCAAACGCTGAAGGCCGGTTTCCGCCCCGGCATGGGACAACACATTCCCGACCGGCTTTTCTGGGCGCGCGAGGAAGAAGATGCCGCCAACACTTGAAGCAAGGGGGCGGACAACACCCTCACCCCAACCCTCTCCCGCCTGCGGGAGAGGGAGTGAACGTGAAGGGCGCTTGCTTTGATTGGCGGCCTGTATGCCGTCACCCCTGAATGCGCCGACACTGAAGGTCTGGTGCACCAGGTCAGGCAGGCTTTGTCAGGCGGCGCTCACATGGTGCAATACCGCAGCAAGGAAGGCGATGTGGCGTTGCGCCACGAACAGGCAAGCGAATTGCTAAAGCTGTGCAGACAGTTCCGTGTGCCGCTGATCATCAATGACGACATCCGCCTCGCCGACCTGACCGGTGCGGACGGCGTCCATCTGGGCAAGGACGATGGCAGCGTGCGCGAAGCCCGGCTGATCCTCGGCCCGGATAAAATCGTCGGCGTATCTTGTTATGACGACTTGCAGCGGGCGCTCGATGCCGAAGCCCATGGCGCGAATTATGTCGCCTTCGGCAGTTTCTTCCCGTCGCCGACAAAACCCGGCGCGGCGGCGGCACCTTTGACTCTGTTGCACGAGGCGAAGCACAGCCTGAACATCCCTATCGTCGCCATCGGCGGCATCAGCGCGGACAACGTCATCCCCCTGATCGAAGCCGGCGCCGACGCCGTGGCGGTGATATCCGCGCTGTTCGACAGCGAGGATATCGGAGCCGCCGCCAGCCGCTTCGCCGTATTATTCGAAAAATCCATCCACCATACCTTGCACTAAGGCAACGACATGACCTCACGCAACCAGCAGCTTTTCGAGAAATCCCAGCAATTTATCCCCGGCGGCGTCAATTCCCCGGTGCGGGCCTTCGGCTCGGTCGGCGGCACGCCGCTGTTTTTCAAGCGCGGCGCGGGCGCCACCGTCTGGGACGAAGACGGCAAGGCGTATATCGATTACGTCGGCTCGTGGGGGCCGATGATCCTCGGCCACGCCCACCCCGAGGTGGTCAAGGCGGTACAGGTAACTGCCGCCGACGGCCTGAGCTTCGGCGCGCCCACCGCGCTCGAACTGGAAATGGCGGAATACTTGTGTTCGCTCTTGCCCGGCATGGATCAGGTGCGCCTGGTCAGCTCCGGCACCGAGGCCACCATGAGCGCCATCCGCCTGGCGCGCGGCCACACCGGCCGCTCCAAGATCATCAAGTTCGAGGGCTGCTACCATGGCCATGCCGATTCGCTGCTGGTGAAAGCCGGCTCAGGCGCGCTGACCTTCGGCCAGCCCAGCTCGGGCGGGGTGCCGGCGGAAACCGCAGCGCACACCCTGGTGCTGGCCTACAACGATAGCGCAGCATTGGCGGAGACCTTCGGGAAAATCGGTAACGAAATCGCCGCGGTGATCGTCGAACCCGTGGCCGGCAACATGAACCTGGTCGCGCCCAAACCGGAATTCCTCCAGGCGCTGCGCGACTTGTGCACCCGGCACGGCAGCGTGCTGATCTTCGACGAAGTGATGACCGGCTTTCGCGTCGGCCCGAAGTGCGCCCAGGGACTATTCGGCATCGTTCCCGACCTGACCACGCTTGGCAAGGTGATCGGCGGCGGCATGCCGCTCGGCGCCTTCGGCGGCCGGCGCGACATCATGCAGAAGCTCGCGCCGCTCGGCCCCGTCTATCAGGCCGGCACCCTGTCCGGCAACCCGGTGGCGGTGGCGGCCGGACTCGCCACGCTCCGGCTGGTGCAGGCGCCCGGCTTCCATGACGCGCTTGCCGCGGCAACCCGCAAGCTGACCGAAGGCCTGACCGCTGCGGCGAAGGAGCAAGGCATCGTGTTTTCGGCACAATCCGTCGGTGGCATGTTCGGCCTCTACTTCCGCTCGGCGCCGCCCACCAGCTATGCTGAAGTGATGGAATGCGACAAGACCGCCTTCAACCGGTTCTTCCACGCCATGCTGGGAAAAGGCTACTATTTCGCTCCCTCGGCTTTCGAGGCGGGCTTCGTTTCCGCCGCCCACAGCACGCAGGATATCGACAAGACCATACAGGCTGCGCGCGAGGTCTTTGGCCAAATGGCGGGCTGAAGCAACCCCGGCCTATGATATTTTCCTTTGAATTTCGATAATATTAAACTTAGTCTAAATTGAGGAATCTGCCATGCGCCCGGCCCAACTTGCCACCATCCTGGATCGCGAATTCCTGAGCGCCCGGGACGGCCACCACACCCCCGTCATGCTGTGGGGCCCGCCCGGCGTGGGCAAATCGCAAATCATCGCCCAGGTCGCGGCGCGCCACGACGTGCCGATGATCGACATCCGCCTGTCGCAAATGGAACCTTCCGATCTGCGCGGCATCCCGTTTCGCATCGAGGATCGCGTTGAATGGGCTATCCCCTCGATGCTGCCCGACACCAAAAGACATGGTCCGCAAGGCATCCTGTTCCTGGACGAAATCACCTCGGCGCCGCCCAGCGTTTCCGCCGCCGCCTACCAGCTGATCCTCGACCGCCGCCTCGGGGCATACGAAGTGCCGGCGGACTGGGCGATTTTCGCCGCCGGCAACCGCCAGGGCGACCGCGGCGTCACTTACTCCATGCCGGCGCCGCTGGCCAACCGCTTTTCCCATTTCGAGGTCGAGGCCAATCTCGACGACTGGGTCGCCTGGGCCTACGCCAACCACATTGACGAACGCCTGATCGGCTTCCTGCGGTTCCGCCCCGAACTGCTGTTCGATTTCAACCCGGCGCACAACCCGGTCGCCTTCCCCAGCCCGCGCTCGTGGGAGTTTGCCCACCGCGCGCTGCAAAAATTCGGCGACCGCCCGGAATTGCTGCTGCCGACCCTGCAAGCCTGCGTCGGCCCCGCTGCCGGACTGGAGCTCAACGCCTTCATCGAAAACCTCGACCGCATGCCGGACCTGGATGCCATCCTGCGCGGCGAGGAAGTCGCCGTGCCGCGAGAAATCGACCTTCAGTACGCCGTCGCCTCCGCCCTGGTGGGACGCGCCATCCGCACCAAAGGCAGCCCCGATGCCCGTGAAATCCACGGCCACATCCTCGACTACGCCGGCCGCTTCCCGCTCAAGGAAATGGGCATCATGCTGGTTTCAGACATGCACCGCGCCGTCGGCCAGAACCTATTCGCCGTGCCGCAGTTCTCCAAGTGGGCGAATGAGGTGGCCGATTTGATGCTGTACGAGATGTAAGGCAGCCGCCATGGCGGGAGGAAACATCGAAACCAAGCTGGCGGCGGCCCGTACCCGGCTGATCCTGGACAAGCCGTTTCTCGGTGCGCTGGTGCTGCGCCTGCCGATGGTCGCCGCCAACCCGAAATGGTGCCCGACCACCGCCACCGACGCCCGCAGCTTTTATTACAATCCGGCTTACATCGACGCCCTGAGCCTGGACGAGACCCAGTTCGTGCTGGCTCATGAGGCGCTGCACTGCGCGCTGTCCCATTTCGCGCGGCGCCAGCACCGGGTCAAGCAGCGCTGGGATGTCGCCTGCGACTTCGCCATCAACCCGCTGCTGGTCAAGGATGGCCTCAAGCCGCCGCCCGGCGCGCTGGTGCTGGATGTTTACGAAGGCATGACCGCCGAGGAAATCTATCCCTGCATCGCCGAAAACAACACCGACCAGCCGATGGACCAGCATATCTATGACGGCGAGGACATAGACCCGACCAGCAGCGGCCAGCAGAAAGGGGACGAGCCGCGCGACGGCGGCCAGCAAGCTGCTCCGCAGAGCCAGCCCGATGCCGGCGGCAGTTCTCCAGACCGGCAGAAGGATGATCAGTCTGGCGGCGCCTCCCAACCCAAGCCGCTAACCGCAGCGGAGCGCGAGGCCCTTGCCGCGCAGTGGCAGCAGCGCCTCGCCGGCGCCGCCCAGCAGGCACAGCAGTCCGGCAAGCTGGGCGGGCTGCTGGCGCGCATGGTGGGCGAACTATTGCAGCCGAAACTGCCCTGGCGCACGCTGCTGGCTCGCTACATGACCCAGGTCGCCCGGGACGATTACAGCTATATGCGACCTTCGCGGCGCGAGGGACAGATGATCCTGCCCTCCTTGCGTAGCGAGCAGGCCGACATCGTGGTCGCGCTCGACACCAGCGGTTCGGTCAACGCCGAGGAGCTGAACGAATTTGTGGCCGAAATCGACGCGCTCAAAGGCCAGCTGCGTGCCCGTGTCACCCTGCACGCCTGCGACACCGCACTGGCCGAAGGAGGTCCGTGGGTCTTCGAACCCTGGGAGGAATTCAGGCTGCCCAGGCAATTTCGGGGTGGCGGCGGCACCGACTTCCGGCCGGTATTCGAATGGGTCGAGCAACAGGGACGAGCGCCCGACCTATTGCTTTACTTTACCGACGCCGAAGGCGACTTTCCCCTCTCGGAACCGCATTACCCCGTCCTCTGGCTGGTCAAAGGCAAGGCGCCGGTGCCGTGGGGACAACGCATCCAGTTGAATTGAGTTTTTAAGGTTTATCTATGTCCGAACTCACGCCCGAAGACGCCCTGCGTCTCAACGTGCTACTCGCCGGAGAAATCCAGGCCATCCGCATCGACGAAGCCAGCATGACGGTGCTCGGCCTGTCCCCGCGCGGCGAGGCAACGGTCAAGTTGCATCCGGTCGGGCGCAGCGACCAGTATCTGCGCAAGGTGCGTGAACTGCTGGCGGGCCACGCCATCGGCTCGCCCGGCGGCTATCCGGTCTATATCCAGCGCTGGACGCGCATGGGACAGGCGCGCGACAAGGGGCTGGACCGCCTGCTGCTGCTCGGCGAGCCCGAGGCGGTGGTATCGGTCGCCTATTCCAACGGCCTCACCGACGAACTGGCGCGTAGCGCCTGGTGGGCCATGCCGACCGCCGACAACGCCCGGCGCATGCTGGAGAGAGAGTGTGTCGTAAAAGGAGAAATGGGCAAAATTCTGGCGGATTACCTGATCGAACATCTGCCCTTCGAAAACGAACCTCATGTCATCATCGGCACCGTGCGGATCGTGCTCCAGCCAGGATTGATCGATGAGTCAGCCCGGCAGCGCCTGTGGAAGAAGGGGGTCTACGACAATGCCTACTACATCGGCTTTCTCGAATGCCTGCCGGACGCTCTGCCGGAGCAGCATGCTCCGCGCGCCGACTGGGAGGCCCAGCTGGAGAAACTGACCCCGCTAATCGCACGGGGCAATATTTATGCACGCCAGCTGGAACGGTTGCTATCCGGGCCGGGCCAAACCTTTCTCCAGACCAGCGAGGAAGTATTGCGGCGCCCGGAAAACCAGGACGTCGTCATCGCCCTGTTGAATGCGGTGGCGGCTTATTTTGCCGCGGTGCGCCCGCAAGGTTACAGACAGAAGGGGGTGGAAGCGATTCTTGCCGATGCGGCGGCGGAGTGCGAAAAGGCGTCATCGGCAGAACTGCGCGAACTGCTGGATGCCATGCCGAAATTGGCCGAGGAGGTGCGCGCGATGCTGGCGCTGGCGCGCATGAATGCGGAGGTGGCCACGCCGGTGCTGGCGCGGACGACCGCCGCCGGCACCTTGATGCGCACCAAGCTGGAGCCGGTTGCGATCCCGATCCTGCAGCAGCTGGCCGTGCTGAGAGGGCTGCCCTTCAGCGCCGCCACCCCGAGGCGGCGGCGCTAATTCAGGAATAAATCACTTCCGGGCGGCGCTGCGCTCCGGCATGGAGAGGCGGGACATATAGTCCACCACCGCCGCCATGTCCGCATCGGTGTAATTCTTCACCACCTTCACCATCTTGGGGTTGGCGTTGCCGCGCTTGCCATCGCGGATATTCACCATCTGGCGCAGCATGTATTTGTAATGCTGCCCCGCCAGAACCGGGTAGAACTTCTTCTCGTCACCCTCGCCATTTTCGCCGTGGCAGACTTGGCAGTCGCTCTTGTATAGCGCATTGCCGCGCGCCAGACTGGTGCCCGGCCCCTTGCCGTTGTCGTGCGGAATTTTCATGTTCTGCAGGTAAATGGCGACATCGGCGATTTCCTGCATATCGATGATGTGCTTGCCGGCAAACGGGAACATCTTCGGATTTTCCCTGCGCCCATCGCGCACGTCGGCCATCTGCTTGATCAGCACGGTAGCATGCTGGCCCGCCAACTGCGGGTAGGTGCCGTCCGGCAGCCCGGCGCCGCTTGGCTTGTGGCAGCCTTGGCAGACACGATAGGCATTGCGACCGCGCTCGGCGTCGCCCTTCAGTTTGAGAATTTCGGCCTTTTCGCCCGCTGTTTCGTTCCAGACATAGCCCTTGGATTCAATCCCAGGTGACTTGGGCTGCTGAGGCACCTCGGCCAAGGCCGGTAGGGCCTGTACCAAAGTCATTGCCAGCGCCAGGAAGCTAAGTTTTTTCATTATCGGTTTCCTTGTCTACGATTAACGCCCCGTGCGGCCCTGCCGGGCCGCGCAGGTTAGCCGACACTTCCTTGCGGGCATGGGGCTAACATTCCTGTTTATTTGATTTGGACGCCCGCAAGATATTCCGCCACAGCCCTCATTTCCTGCTCCGTCATTTTAGCCGTGACGGACTGCATCGCCAGGCCCTTGTCGTTATCGCGCTCGCCGGTATTGAAACGCATCAGCTGCAAGAAAGTGTACTCGATGTGCTGTCCGGCGAGGTGCGGAAAAGTACCATAACCGGTGGCATCCGCCTCGTGGCAACCGGCACAAGCCGGCACACCGGCATCCGGGTTGCCATCCATGTAAATCTTTTTTCCCTGCGCCACCAGAGCGGGATTCTTGACCACCCCGGGCTTGGCTTTCTGGCCGGCATAATAAAGGGAAATGTTGGCCATGTCGTCAGGCGTCAGGTTCGCCACCATGCCGGCCATGATCTCGTTTTTGCGCTTTCCCGCCTTGAAATCCTTGAGCTGTTTGAAGAGGTACTCGGGCTGCTTGCCCGCCAGCTTGGGGAACTCCGGGTTGGTCGGCTCGGTACCGTTGCCGTCGATGCCGTGGCAAACCACGCAAACCTGGGCGGCTATCTGCTTGCCTTTTTCCGGATCACCCTTGGGAGGCGCCGCCACCGCGGCATAGGAGACCGCCACCCCTGCCAGCATTGCTGACGACATTACAAAATGCTTCACGCTTCATCTCCTTGATACATGGCACTCAGAGCTGCGACATATTCATCGGGCCGCTTTCAATCATAGCGACGGATAAATAGGTAGATTCAATACATGTATTTTAATGCCCAAGCAGATAAACCTGGTTGACATATGTCAACAAAATGCGCTTTTACCTCTATAAGGTGCCGTAAGAATGCAGGCCGGAAAGGAACATGTTCACGCCGATAAAGGCGAACGCCGTCACCGCCAACCCCACCACCGCCCACCATGCCAGCAGTGCGCCGCGCAGGCCTTTCACCAGCCGCATGTGAAGCCAGGCGGCGTAGTTCAGCCAGACGATCAGCGCCCAGGTTTCCTTCGGGTCCCACGACCAGTATCCGCCCCAAGCCTCCGCTGCCCACATCGCGCCGAGAATGGTGGCGATGGTGAAGAAGGCGAAGCCGATCGCGATCGCCTTGTACATCACGTCGTCGAGCACCTCCAGCGCTGGCAAGCGACTCGCCAGCCAGCCCTTGTGCACCAGCAGGTAAGCCACTCCCACCATGGCGGCCAGGGCAAAAGCCCCGTAGCCGACGAAATTGGTGGGCACGTGGATTTTCATCCAGTAGGATTGCAGCGCCGGCACCAAGGGCTGAATGTGATGCGCTTCGCGGCCAAAGGTGTACCACAGCAGGAAGACGACTGCGGCGCTGATGACCGGCAGCACGAAGGCGCCGAGCTGGCGGTTCCGGTAGTACTGCTCGTAATACAGGTAGAGCAGCGCGGTGATGATGGAAAACAGGATGAACACTTCGTACAGGTTGCTGAGCGGAATGTGGCCGACATCGATGCCGATCAGGTAGGACTCGTACCAGCGCACCATCAGGCCGATCAGCCCCATCGCGACGGCGCTCCAGGTGATCCCGGCGGAAACGCGGTTGGCAAAATCGGAGCGCAGCGCCAGTCCGAGCCAGTAGCCCCCGGTCGCCATGACGAACAGCGCGCTCATCCACATGATGGCGGACTGGCTGGCGAACAGGTATTTCAGCCAGAACGACTGGCCGGCGCGCGCCAGTTCGCCGTGGTACTGGCTGATGCCGAACAGGGAAAGCGCCGCGACCACGGGCAGCAGGACGCGCATCGGCTTCCAGAACCAGCCCAGGGCGATAAACGAGGCGGCGGTGAGGAACAGGATGCCTTGCTCGTAGGCGTCCATATAGCCGCCGTACCGGCTGTAGGCATAGGCGCTACCTGCCACCAGGGCTGCCGCATAAACCCAGTCTAACCCGCTCAGGCTGCGGAAAAAAGCGGGGCGCCGATAGCCCCCTTGGATTGCTTCCATCATCATCCTTTCAGCAACTCGGCCAGGTTTTGCTTGTGCCGGTTGAATTCATTCTCGAAATCCAGGGTCTTGCGGTTGCTCGACATGGCAAACAGTACTTCACCCGGTTGCCCCTGACCCTCCGGTTTGACCAGCAGCCAGATGCGGCGTTCGCGGATATAGAACATCGCGAATACGCCCAGGATCAGCAGCACCGAGCCGGCGTAGACGATGTTCTTGCCGGGCGAACGGGTCAGTTGCAGGCCGCTGGCCTGGACTTCCTCATAGCCGGTCAGTTGCAGGTAGACCGGCCCGCCATAGGCGTAACTGTCGTTGATCGCATTCAGGCTGTCGCGTACGAATTGCCGCGTTTGCACGTTGATCACTGCGGGTTTCAGCCCGGCGCGCTCGCGCGATATCTGATAGGCGCCGAGCAGGGCGTGTTCCAGCACCTTGAGATAGGTGGCTGCCGCCTTTTCCTGCTCGGCTTTCGCCACCGAGGTCTCGATGAATTTGGCGAGCGCACCGAAACCGCCATGGGCGAACAGGTCCACCACTTTCACGGTGCTTTCCGTCAGTTTCGCCCGCAACGCCTCGTTGCCCGCTCCACCCTGCATCGCCGAGTCGACAAAGCGGCGCGCGATTTGCGAGTAAAGCGCCGAATCGAACAGCGTTGCACGCAAACGCATATACCCCTCGATCCCGTCATTTTCGTCCGCCGGGAAGCGCAAGTAGCGGAACGGCTCGTTGGGCGCGCCGCGCACCCCACTCACCAGATAGCGCACGCTGTCGATCGACAGCGGCAACATATAATTGTGGTACTCCCGGGCTTGGCCCTGGGCATCGCGAATTTTGTACTGGTAGCTGGGACCGACGTTGTGCACACGCTTACTGGGCGCCGAGGAGGCCGCTTCGCCGAGCACGCGCGTGGCCTTCTGCCAGAAGTCCGACGGCTTCCCTTCAAGCACCGGCTCTTCGCCCATGTCCTGGACATTGAACACCTTGAACTCGGTGATTTCGACCGAATATTGCGCCTCGCCGTTGGCAAGACCGGAGCTCTGGCTCACCACCCCGTTGAAGGGAAAGGGGGTGGCGGCCGGCGAAAACAGACTCCAGCCGTTCATCGCAAGCTTCGAGCCGCCATCGCCGAAGCTCGCCTGATAGATGGCGACACCCTTGTAGATGATGGGGTGATTTACCGATACGGTGCCCTCGAACGCCTTGTCGGAATCCCGGTCAGTAATGACGATATCGCTTTCGAAGGATTTCGGCTGGCCGGTGGCGTAGTGTTCGATGCGGAATTTCTTGAGGCGGACAATGAAGGGCAAATCCTGCACCAGATAGCCGTCCGCGACATTCAGGTAAACGACATTTGCCGCGCCCCCTTCCGGGATCGAAATGCTGCCCCGAAAAGACAGGTTGGCCGGGGACAGGCGGCTGAGCGCGGGAACCCGGTCCAGCGGCAGATCGCGAGTTTCGATTTTCTTGTAGCCCAGCAGTTCCTGCACCTTGAGCGGGATATTTCCGTCGATCAGTCCGCCGAGGCAGATAATCACGATGGCACTGTGGGTCAGAATATAGCCCAGGCGATTGTAGCTGCCGGCCTTGGCGGCGATCAGTGCGGATGACGCGCTTCCCTCCGCGATCTTGAAACGGTAGCCCTGGCCGGACAGATATCCGGTCAGGCGCTGCTGCATTGTCGCGGGTGCCATTGCAGCCGGAAATGTCGCCTGATGGACGAAACCGCGTAGCGAGGATTCGGCGGCATGCTCCCGGTATGACCGGATTTCGTGCAACATGCGCGGAGTCTGTCGGTAGATGCAGACACTGACGGAAAGTACCAGGAAGCTCAGGATGCCGAGGAACCAGCTGGCGTGATAGACATCGTACAGCCCCAGCACCGCGAAAGCCTTGAACCAGAACGGCCCCAGCTCGATCAGATAATTCGAATAGGGCTCATTCTGCTTCAACACCGTGCCGATGACCGAGGCAATCGCCAGCACGGTCAGCAAGCTGATGGCGAACCGCATTGAACTCAACAGCTCATAAACGGCTCTGGAAAACGGGGGGCGCATGCGTAGGGGCAGGCTAGGGGCTAGAGGCTAGAGACGAGGGGCGGTTGTGCCGCGCAAGCGCGGCGTAGGAATATCCGGCGAAGCCGGACAAACCCCCTCTAGCCCCTAGCCTCTAGCCGCTCGCCTCTAATGCAGCCCGGTAATATATTCCGCCACGGCTTTCATGTCCTTGTCGGACATTTTCGCAGCAACCATCTGCATCATCTTGCCGGGGTCGTTGGCGCGCTCGCCGTTGCGGAACTTGATCAACTCCGCAACGATATATTCGCCATGCTGACCGGCCAGGCGCGGAAACATCGCCGGGATGCCGGATCCGGCAGGGCCGTGGCAGCCGCCACAAGCCGGCACGCCCATCGCGGCAATGCCGCCGCGATAGATTTTTTCGCCTTGCGCCACCAGCGCCTTGTCCTGAGCGGCGGACGGCGCCTGCTTTTGCCCACCAAAATGGGCCGCCACGTTCTTCATGTCTTCCGGCGTAAGCATGGCGGCCATGCCAGCCATGACGGCGCTCTTGCGTACGCCCGATTTGAAGTCGGCCAACTGCTTGTTAAGGTAATCAGGGTGCTGCGAGGCCAGCTTCGGATTGGCCGGGGCCGGACTATTGCCATCCGCGCCATGGCATGCAACGCAGACCGTATTGACGATCGTCTGAGCCTTCGCCGGGTCGGCCTTGGCCACAGTTTCCGCATTTACCCCTGATGCCGCCATCAACCCGACAACCGCTGCCATCACTATGGCTTGTTTCATTGACTGCTCCTTAAATCCGTTGTATGAATTTGCTAAAAATAACTTGGCATTCTATATCAAATTTGCCTTATCATGCCAGACTGAAAAAGGAACAATATGGCATTATTTCAAGAAGCACAGTTTTTCATCTCGGCGGACAAGCTCACCGACCTGCCGCCGCCCAGTGGCATCGAGATCGCTTTCGCGGGCCGCTCGAACTCCGGCAAATCCAGCGCAATCAACACCCTGGCCAACCGAAACCGCCTCGCATTCGTCAGCAAAACGCCGGGGCGCACCCAGTTGATCAATTTTTTCAGCCTCGGCAATGACCGCTTTCTGGTCGACCTTCCCGGCTACGGCTACGCCAAGGTGCCCGAGGCCATGCGCACGCATTGGCAGAGCGTGCTGAGCCGCTACCTGATGGAACGGGAATCCCTTTACGGGCTGGTGCTGATCATGGATGCCCGCCATCCGCTCACCCCGCTGGACCACCAGATGCTGAACTGGTTTATCCCCACCTGCAAACCGGTACATGTCCTGCTCACCAAGGCGGACAAGCTCAGCAAGCAGCAAGCCACGACCACTCTGCGCACCGTCCGGGCGGAACTCGAGCGCACTTACCCGAACTGCACGGTTCAGCTTTTCTCCAGCCTGAAACGGGTCGGACTCGACGAGGCGGAAGCGATGATCGGAAAATGGCTGTCCGCCTCCCGCGAGGATGCGGAGGCGACGGTTGCGGATTGACGCAAACCGGTGACATAATCTTTGGAAAATAAAAAACCCCCGGGTAAAGGGGAGTAAACCCGGGGGGGTGAAACGCCTTAACAGGGGGTTAAGGCACCCGCTCAGGGAGGAAAGCGGGGGACGATACGGATACCGTCCACTTGCTCAGAGTGGAATGGCTTTAATAAAGTTCCCGCTTAACCTAAAATTCGACATTTCCGATGCGCCGTTCAGACACACCCACTTTCGCGAGTTCACTTTAAACAGGACTGTTATGCACGCCTTGGGCAAGTATCCTCAAAAACGCATGCGCCGCATGCGGCACGACGAGTTTTCCCGCCGTCTGATGCGCGAAACCCTGTTGACGCCGGCCGACCTTATTTATCCGGTGTTTGTGCTGGACGGCGCGAACCGCAGCGAGACGATTGCCTCCATGCCCGGAGTGATCCGGCAAACCCTGGACAACCTTCTTCATCAGGCGGAAGAATGCGTCAAGCTCGGCATCCCTGCCTTGGCAATTTTCCCGGTGATCGATCTGCCCCTCAAAAGCCTGGATGCGGCCGAAGCCCATAACCCGGATGGCCTGGTGCCCCGGGTGGTGCGCGCCCTGAAACAGCGCTTTCCGGAGCTGGGCATCATCACCGACATCGCGCTCGACCCCTACACCATCCATGGCCAGGACGGGCTGATCGACGGCGGCGGCTACGTCTTGAACGACGAGACCGTGGCCGTCCTGGCAAAGCAGGCGCTCACTCACGCCGAGGCCGGCGCCGACGTGGTTGCCCCTTCGGACATGATGGATGGGCGCATCGGTGCGATACGCAACGCACTCGACGCTCGCAACTATATCCACACCCGGATTCTGGCTTATTCCGCCAAATACGCCTCGAGCTTTTACGGGCCGTTCCGCGATGCGGTCGGTTCCGCCGCCAATCTGGGGGCGGGCAACAAATATACCTACCAGATGGACCCGGCCAACAGCGATGAAGCCTTGTGGGAAGTCGGACTGGACCTCGAGGAAGGGGCCGACATGGTGATGATCAAGCCCGGCATGCCCTATCTCGACATCGTTCGACGCATCAAGGACACCTACCAGGCACCGACTTTTGTTTATCAGGTTAGCGGCGAATACGCCATGCTCAAGGCAGCCGCCCAGAATGGCTGGCTAGACGAGAAGGCCTGCGTGTTGGAGGCCTTGCTGGGATTCAAGCGCGCCGGCGCGGATGGAATCCTGACCTACTTTGCGCTGGATGCGGCGAACTGGCTCAAGGAAGACTAAATGGAGTGATGGGTAATGGGGGATGAGTGAGGGTCGAAAGGTTTTCATCACCTCATCACCATCACCATATGGCTATTGCCGGTCAAGTTCCATGGCTCTTCTCTCCCGCTCCACCTTGATAATGTAGCGTTGAATCATGGACTGCATATTGGCCGACAAGTTGACGAACCGACAGCCTGCCCGCTGGGTTTTCGCCCCGGTTCTTGAAGTCACCTCAAACACGTTCCGTATTTCCATGGTTGCCACAATATTGCCGATCTCGGGCAAAACCAGGCTGCACCCGTTGAATACCGTTCCCGGTTCAACGGTCACATCCTCCGGCGGAAGAGCCACCCCTACGCCGCCGATGCTGATGTCTACGACCGCCATTTCAATCTTGCTCTTGTTTTCCATTAATATGGTGCATTTCAATGGCCTGACGATAGGTGTCGTCACCCGGTAATATTCCCGCCGCTGCAGCTTGATCAATGACTTGGGAAGCTCGATCCTGAACACAACCCGGCCCTCGAGCGGAACCTTTTCTATCCAGCGAGCGACAAACTGAACCTTGACTTTGTCATGGGCCGTAACGAAAATAATTTTTTCGCTATCGAGAATTTTTTTATTGAATTCTTCGTTAGCGCCCAAATCCAGAAAAACAAGCTCCTTGTCTGAGTCTATGGCGATAATGGATGTCAGTATGAAACTTTCGCCGCGATTAAAATAAGCGCTCACCAACTCGGTCTTTTCCATCACCGCGCGAAGAATGTAGACAATCTCTTTCTTCCAGCTAACCGTAAAACTGCTGACGCCGTCGTCATCTTCGGCAATTGATAAACCTTGGGGTGAATTTGGGGTGGGATTCACCATGTTGCACCGCCATGAACTGCGGAAATCGGACCGTTTTGACGCCCAGCAAGGGTTGCCCAAAAATTTGAATGGCGGGGGAACGGGCGGGAAGGCAGCGAGGGTGTCATTAATTTTTTGTCTCTAATCTTTTCGGAAAGCAAAAACGCGCAATCCTTATGCGTAGCCGGTAGAAAACGTGTTTGAAAGTATAAGGGTATTATCCCTCTTCAAGCAATGCCTCGACCAACCGGGCATGGGCGCGCGCATTTTTTTCTGCATGGCGCGAAATTCGGCGTATATCCTCCGTAGCAAAAACAGTGACATTGATTTCTGCGGAACCATCCAGCAAGGTAAAGACAGGGATAGGGCGCTCTTCGCCCCCGAAATGGAAATGTTTTTCGCCGCTTTTATAGGGCACCTGCCTGGCCAGCAGAAATAGCTCTACCTCCTTGGCACTATCCGTGAACAACTGCAGGTTAATGTCCGAATGGCGGGCCGCCGTACCAGTCAAAACCGAGCCGGTAAGATAAGGATTGAACGGCGCCAGCAAGCGCATCGCCTCCAATGCCTGCTGCCTCAGCTGGCGCAAGCGCGCGCTTTGCTCATCCCGCTGGTAAAGCGCCAGATATTCCCTTAATGCCCGCTCTACTTCGTCATTATCCGGCAGATTACGGGTATCCGGCGCACCTATCTGGCGAGCGGCCTTGCGCTTGGCCGAGGCATAATCCTGAAGACCATCCTCCGCAATGAGGCGGGCCGCCTGGTGAGCAATTCGTTCGCGCATGCGGAGATTCGCGGCCTTTTCTCTCTCCCGATGCCGTGGAGTGGGTATTTCACCAGAAGCTTTGCCTGGTCTTGGCATTTCAGAACAATTGATCCTTAACCTCTTCCGCGGACTTGCCGCCACCACCAAAGAAGCCTTCGAAAAAGCCGGTCTGCTCAGACGGGGTATTTTCCTGATAAAAATATTCCAAAACCCCTTCGCTCCCTTCGGGAACTCGTCGCCCGCTTTGCGGGTCGATTTTGACGGTTGCCACCCCTTCCGGCACCACCAGATCCGCTTCCGGCACGCCTTTCAGCGCCTTACCCATATACCCGATCCAGACCGGTAGCGCCGCCTGCGCGCCGGTTTCTGCTCCGCCCATGGAACGAGGCTGATCAAATCCGATCCAGGCAATGGCCACCAGACCCGGATTGAACCCCGTGAACCAGGCATCCACCTGATCATTGGTGGTTCCGGTCTTTCCTGCAAGATCCTGACGTTTCAGTTGCATGGCGCGCGCACCGGTACCGAAACGCACCACGTCGCGCATGATGGAAGTCATGATAAAAGCATTCCGCGCATCGATGGCGCGCTCGGCGCCATCGCCGGCACGCTTGGGTTTGGCCTGAACCAGCAGCGTACCGCGCGCATCGACAATCCGGTCGATCAAATAGGGCTGGGTACGGTAGCCTCCATTGGCAAACACCGAGTAAGCCGCGGCCATTTGCATCGGTGTTGCCGACCCCGCCCCTAGCGCCATGGTCAGGTAGGGCGGGTGCTGCTCGGGCGAAAAGCCGAAACGGGCGATGTAATCCTGGGCATACGCAGGACCGATAGACTGCAGCACCCGGATGGAAACAAGATTCTTCGACTTGGTCAGGGCGGTACGCAAGCGCATCGGTCCGGCATAATCACCCTCGAAGTTTTTCGGCTCCCAGACCTGTCCGCCGGTTTGGGCGGCATCCACAACGATGGGGGCGTCATTGATCACGGTTGCCGCGGTCAAGCCTTTTTCCAGCGCCGCCGAATAGATAAATGGCTTGAAACTCGAACCCGGCTGACGCCATGCCTGTGTGACGTGGTTGAATTTGCTGCGGTTGAAATCGAATCCTCCGACCAGCGCGCGAATCGCACCGTCCTGAGGCACCACCGAGACCAACGCCGACTCGATTTGCGGCAGCTGTAAAATCTGCCACTCTCCCTTATCATCCTTCTGAACACGAATCAGTGCGCCCCTGCGTAGCCGCATCTTCGGACTGACCTTGTCGCTCAGGCTTTTAAGCACGAATTTCAATCCTTCGTTGCCAATCCGGGCGGTTTCACCCCCCTTGATGTAGCATTTCACCTGCTTCGGACCCGCCTCCAGGATGATTGCAGGCAACAAGCCGTTACTTTCATCCGCATCCGCCAAAGCGTCTTCCAGGCGTTCGTCCAGATTTGCCGTGCCATCCGGCAGTTCGGCAAACCCCTCCGGTCCGCGGTAGCCATGGCGGCGATCGTAATCCAGAACGCCTTGGCGCAACGCCTGATTGGCAGCTTCCTGATCCGCCTTGCGCAGCGTCGTGTAAACTTTCATGCCGCTGCTATAAATCGCTTCCTGATAACGTTCGAACATCGTCTGCCGGACCATTTCCGCCGCAAAATCCGCATTCACCTCCGTATTATGGATTTCGCGCTTTACCGCCAACGGCTGTGCCAGAGCAGCCTGATATTCCGCATCGGTAATATATTTAAGGTCATGCATGCGGCGCAAAACGTACTGCTGTCGAATTTTTGCCCGCTTCGGGTTGACCACAGGATTGTAGCGCGAGGGCGCCTTGGGAAGACCCGCGAGCATCGCCACCTCTGCCACGGTCAATCTTTCGAGTGGGCGCCCGAAGTAGGTCTGGGCCGCTGCGGCGAAGCCGTAGGCGCGCTGCCCTAGATAAATCTGGTTAACGTAAAGCTCGAAAATTTGGTCCTTGGATAAGTAGTGTTCGATTTTTAGCGCCAGCAGCGCTTCGCTGAATTTGCGCGTCAGCGTCTTCTCTCCGGACAGGAAAAAATTCCGCGCTACCTGCATCGTAATCGTACTCGCGCCTTCCCGGGCGCCGCCTGCGGTCAGATTCGCCAGGGCGGCGCGCACCACCCCCATGTAATCCACCCCGCCATGGTGATAGAACCGGTCGTCCTCCGCAGCAAGAATCGCTAGCCGCATCGGCTTGGGCACGTCCCCGATCTTGATCAGCGCGCGCCGCTCCTCGCCAAACTCGCCAATCAAAGCGCCCTCCGAGGTATAAACGCGAAGCGGAACTTTGGGACGATAATCGGTCAGCACCTCCAGCGAAGGGAGGTCGGGATAGGCCAGAATTCCCGCCAGCATGATCACGGCAGAAAAAACAAGACCCGAGGCCAAAAAGGCCAACAGCAGATATCTCCACCAGCGTGAACTCATCAAACTCTTTCTTACTTTAATTTAATATCAAGCCAATTGACATAAATTACCTAAGGGGGGGATTATAGGCGCACTGACAAGGCAAAAGAAATTACAAAAAAAATACTTTACACGCTCAGCACTTGTTGCTAGCATTTAATGTAAATTATACGTAACGCACATAACCCATCAATATTGAAAAGGAAATTCGTTGCAGCTCGACTTCAATTTGAATCTCGATTTCCTGCAGACAAAGTCTCCGCCGCTCATCGGCGTCGACATCAGCACTTCGTCCGTCAAGATGGTCGAACTCAGCGATGCCGGCAAAGGCCTGTACCGCATCGAACGCTATGCGATCGAACCCTTGGCAAAAGATGCCGTTGCAGACGGCAACATCGCCAATCTTGAAGCGGTTTCGGAAGCCATTAAGCATGCTTGGCGCCAGATGGGAACGCGGACCAAGAACGTTTCCCTGGCGCTACCAGCGGCGGCCGTCATCACCAAAAAAATCATCGTTGCGGCCGGACTGAGCGAAAACGAACTCGAGATGCAGGTGGAAAGCGAGGCCAACCAGTATATTCCTTTCGCGCTGGACGAGGTCAACCTGGATTTTCAAATATTGGGGCCCGCTCCCAACAACCCGGACGAAGCCGAGGTTTTAATCGCCGCCTCGCGCAAGGAAAAAGTTGAGGATCGGGTCGCCGCTATCGAATCGGCCGGACTGAAGGCGCTGGTCATGGACGTAGAATCTTACGCAACCCAAACCGCCTGCGAACGGATTGCCCCACAACTACCGAATGCCGGACGGGATCAGACCATTGCCGTCATCGACATCGGCTCTGCCATGATGCATGTCAACGTCCTGCTCAATAACCAGTCGGTTTACATGCGCGAGCAAACTTTCGGCGGAAATCAACTCACCCAGGAAATCCAGCGCCGTTATAGCCTGTCGGCGGAAGAAGCAGAAATTGCAAAGCGCAGCGGCGGCCTGCCGGAAAATTATGAGCCTGAAGTACTTCAGCCCTTTTTAGACTCGCTCGCACTGGAAGCGGCGAAAGCATTGCAGCTTTTTCTCTCTTCCACCCAGTTCAACCGGGTTGACCATATCCTGCTGGCTGGCGGATGCGCCGCGATCCCGGGCGCGGACGAAGCTGTTTCGCAACGCACCCAGATACGCACCTCCGTTGCCAACCCTTTTGCTGACATGGCGGTCTCTTCACGCGTCAAACCCCGCCAATTGGCGCAGGACGCGCCGATATTGCTGATTGCCTGCGGCCTTGCCATGCGAAGGTTCGATCAATGATCCGCATCAACCTGTTGCCCCATCGCGAGCAAAAACGAGCCGCGCGCCAGCGTGAGCTTGCCTTTATGGCTGGTGCAGCATCGGTGCTGGCCTTGCTGATTGTGTTCATGGTTCATACCATTCTGAATACCCAGATAGAAAATCAGGGGGCGCGAAATAGCTTTCTGGAAACGGAAATTAAAAAACTCGATGACCAGATCGCGGAAATCAAAGTCCTGAAAGAGCAAACGCAGGCCATGCTGGCTCGCAAGCAAGTGGTGGAAACCCTGCAAAGCAATCGCTCGTCCGTCGTCTATCTGCTTGACCAACTCGTGCGCCAATTACCTGACGGGGTGTATCTCAAAGCAGTCAAGCAAAACGGCGATAACATTAGCCTGCAAGGATATGCGCAATCCAATGCCAGGGTGGCCACGTTGATGCGCAGCCTGGAAGGCTCTCCTTGGCTGCAAACTCCGAATTTGATCGAGGTCAAGGCTGCCACCATCAATAACCTGCGTGCCAGCGAATTTTCCTTGAACGTCAAACTTGTCCCGCCAGAGGCTGCTGCCGACAAAGGCAAGGGAGAGGTCCGCGCCAAGCCCAAGGATAAAAAAGCATGAACCTGGACGATTTAAAAAAACTCGACCCGAAGGATATTGGCAGTTGGCCCATCATTCCGAAAGCGCTGGCGCTTTGCGGGCTGTTCATTCTTATCCTTTTCGCCGGCTACTGGTTCGACTGGCAAAACCAGCTGGCCGACCTGGATAGCGCCAAGGAAAAGGAATCCCAGCTACGCGAAACCTTCATCTCGAAAAAAAAGCAGGCCGTCAATCTGGACACCTACCGCCGACAGCTCAAAGACCTGGAACAGGCCTTCGGCGCGCTGATCAAACAACTGCCCAACAAGGCCGAAATGGATGCGCTCCTAACGGACATCAACCAAGCCGGCTTGGGACGCGGACTGGAATTCGAGCTATTTCGACCCGCAAGCAGTGAAATCCTGTCCGAGTTTTATGCCGAAAGGCCCATTTCCATTCGCGTAACCGGCAATTACCATGACCTTGGAGCCTTTGCCAGCGACGTTTCACGGCTACCGCGCATCGTCACCCTGAACGATATCAATATCACCCCCGGCAGCCAAGGTTTGACAATGAGCGCGGTTGCCAAAACTTACCGCTACCTCGACGAGAACGAACTCGCCGCGCAAAGAGCCGCGCAGAAGAATGCCGCCAAAGCCAAAGGGGCCAAGAAGTGAGACCCGTCCATCTATATTTAATTATCATAGCCAGCCTCGGCCTTTCGGCGTGCGGCGGGGATGGTCTGGATGACCTGAAGCAATTCGTCAACGAATCCGGGGAAGGGTTGCGTGGGAAGATTGAACCCCTGCCGGAAATCAAGCCTCATGAGTCCTTTGCCTACAATGCGTTCGACTTATCCGACCCTTTCAAACCACGCAAATTGCAGCCCGGCCAAGGCGGCGGACTACAACCCGACCTCAAGCGCAACCGGGAAGAACTAGAGAAATACCCGCTTGAAAATCTGAAAATGGTCGGCTTTCTGGAACAAAACAAGGTTCGCTATGGCTTGATAAGAACCTCTGATGGCACCCTGCACAGGGTCAGGGTTGGCGAGCATATGGGGCAAAATTTCGGCATGATCACCAAAATCACGGAAAACGAAATTGTCATGACTGAAATCATTCAGGACAGCACCGGAAATTGGATCGAGCAAAACACCAGCATTAATCTGGCCAGCGCGCCAGGCCAAAAGTAAAGACAGAGGCCGCCATGAACATTATAAAATCGACATTTCGCTTTTCTCTCCAGGCCGTCTGCCTGACCACCCTGCTCATTGCCAGCAGCCACGCGGCGATCGAGCCTGACGGCACCAGCCCGGAAACTGGCCAGATGTCACAGAACAGCATCGAAAGCGTGGATTATTCCGCCCTGCAAAGCGGCAAATTCTTGATCACCCTGAAGATGAAGCATGCCCTGAAAAAACCGCCGGTTGGTTTTACCGTCAACAACCCGCCGCGAATTGCGCTGGACTTTCTGGATACCGCAAATGCATTGGGGAAAAACAACATCGATGTCGGGGAAGGCGTATTGCGCAATCTGAATATCGTTCAGGCAGGCAGCCGCACCCGGCTGGTCATCAACCTGGCCAAGCCCGCCGGCTATGAAACCAAGGTCGCAGGAGACACGCTTTTAATCACTCTGCAAGGCGCCGAAGCCACCGGGGTGACTTCCACTTTGAGCGCGAAATTTGCCGAAGCGCCTCCTGGCACGCAAAAACATGCCCTGCGCGATGTCGACTTCCGCCGCGGCAAAGCTGGCGAAGGCCGGGTCGTTGTCGACCTTTCCGACACCAATACCGGTATTGATATCCGTACCGAGGGCAAATCCATCGTGGTGGAATTTATCAATGCCACCCTCCCGCGCAACCTGGAACGCAAACTCGATGTGGTGGATTTCGGCACGCCGGTGCAGACCGTCAGCACATTTGGTCATGGCAACAATACCCGCATGGTGATTGAACCCAAGGGGCTGTGGGAACACTCTGCCTATCAAACCGACCGCCAGTTTATTCTGGACGTCAAGCCGATCGTTGAGGATCCCAGCAAACTGGTGCAAGGGACCAAGACCGGCTACAGCGGCGAGAAGCTTTCCCTCGACTTCCAGAATATTGAAACCCGCACCTTGCTTGCTGTGCTTGCGGATTTCGCCGAAATGAATGTCGTCATCAGCGATTCCGTCAGAAGCTCCACTACCCTTCGCCTCAAGGACGTCCCTTGGGATCAGGCCCTGGATATCACCCTCAAGCAATCGGGCTTAAGCATGCGCAAATCCGGCAATGTTATCATGATCGCCCCGACCGAGGAGCTTGCAACCAAAGAGAAGCTGGAGCTGGAAGCAAAGCAGCAGATCTCCGAACTGGAACCGCTGCGGACGGAAACCTTCCAGCTGAAATACACCAAGGCGGAATCCTTCAAGAAGATCCTTACGGACGACCAGCAAAAAATTCTTTCCAAACGCGGCAGCGCAGTCTGGGACCCACGCACCAACATGCTCTTTGTTCAGGACACCTCGGCCAAGCTGGAGGAAATACGCAGACTGATCAACCAGATCGACGTACCGGTCAGGCAAGTCATGATCGACGCGCGCATTGTCGAGGCCAGCGACACTTTCAGCAAAGCATTGGGGGCTCGGCTCGGCTTTCACGATACGGGGGCGCAAGGCGGCTTCCCGTTAGACGGAAATAGCCGTGCCATCGTCGGCGGCAATCTGAATGACACGGGGTTCCACACCGGTCAAAGCGCGACAGTCCCCGCTTGGCCCAACGACTCCCTGAATGTCAGCCTGCCCGCAAGAAGCGCTGCCGGCACCGCCGGGGTCTTGTCCCTGCTCCTGTTTCAATCGAATGCGACCCGCTTTCTGAACCTTGAACTATCGGCACTGCAAGCGGATGGCAAAGGGAAAATCATTTCCAATCCACGCGTGCTCACATCCGACCAGTCTGAGGCCGTTATCGAGGATGGCACCGACATCCCCTACCTGCAAGCCTCCAGTAGCGGCGCCACCAGCGTATCCTTCAAGAAGGCCGTGCTGAGCCTGAAAGTGAAGCCGCAAATCACGCCTGACGACAATATCATCATGGACTTGAAGGTCAACAAGGACAGCCGGGGTGAAAACACCGTCGCGGGTCCGGCGATCAATACCAAGCAGATTACCACCCAGGTGCTGGTGGAGAATGGCGGGACCGTGGTCATCGGTGGCATCTTCAACCAGGAGGAAGCCAGCACGGTGACCAAGGTGCCGTTGCTCGGCGATATCCCGGTTCTCGGTTTTATGTTCAGAAACACCGACAAGCGTAATGACAAGAGAGAGCTGCTGGTTTTCGTCACCCCCAGGATACTCAAGGAAAGCCTCAACCTGAAATAAGGCCTCGAATGGGCTTGTTGGTGCGTTAGCTGCACCAAGCCTCCTTTTTCCGCTAAAATGCCTGTCACGATGACAACCCTTAAAGGGAACGAGTGACAGGCAATATTTTTTTAATCGGGCTGATGGGCGCAGGCAAAACCACCGTAGGCAAGCTGATCGCCAGGCACCTCAACAGACCCTTTGTCGACTCCGACCATGAAATCGAAAAACGCACCGGGGTCAATATTCCCCTGATTTTCGAGTTGGAAGGAGAAGCGGGTTTCCGTGTCCGCGAAGAAGTGGTTATCGAGGAGTTGACCGGCCAAAAAAACATCGTGCTGGCAACTGGGGGCGGTGTGATATTGAGCCGACGAAACCGGGACAACCTCCGCCGCAACGGAACGGTAATCTACCTGCGCGCGAAGGTGGAAGACCTGTGGCAGCGCACCCGCCACGACAAAAACCGGCCCCTGCTGCAAACCGCCGATCCTCTGGCAAAGCTGAAAGCGCTTTTTGCACAGCGCGACCCCTTGTACTGTGAAATCGCTGACATCATTGTGGACTCGGGAGCTCAAAGCGTTCACACCCTGGTTCACCAGATCGTGGAACAGCTGAAGCAGCTCAACGCTGGCCAACCAAAACAAGCGCCTTTCACCATTCCCCCATCCTAGCCTTCTCTTTAGTAAAGGTGACTGGATCGGTGGTTATTTGACACTATCTTTTAACTTGAGCCTTTACCACAACCCATGCAAACCCTTACCGTAGATTTGAAAGAGCGCGCTTACCCGATCCACATCGGCACCGCCCTGCTGACGCGCCCCGAACTGATTCTGCCGCACCTCGCCCGCAAGCAGGTTGCCATCGTCACCAACACCACGATAGCGCCGCTGTATCTGGACGCATTGAGCAAACCGCTGGCGGCGGAAGGCGTGGATATCGTGCCGATCGTCCTGCCCGATGGGGAGGAATACAAGAACTCTGACACCCTGAATCTGATCTACAACGCTCTCCTGACCCACCGTTGCGAGCGCAAGACCACTCTGATCGCCCTGGGCGGGGGCGTCATCGGCGATCTCACCGGCTTTGCCGCCGCCACCTATCTGCGCGGCGTGCCTTTCATCCAGATTCCAACTACCTTGCTGGCCCAAGTGGATTCCTCGGTGGGCGGAAAAACCGGCATCAACCACCCGCTGGGAAAGAATATGGTCGGCGCATTCTACCAGCCCAAGCTGGTACTGGCCGACACTTCCACCCTGAACACCCTGGATGACCGCCAACTCTCCGCCGGCTTGGCCGAAGTGATCAAATACGGTTTGATCCGCGATTTGCCTTTTTTCGAGTGGCTGGAGCAAAACATGGGCAAGCTGCTGGTGCGCGACCCCGAAGCGCTAGCTTATGCCATCAAGCGTTCCTGCGAGAACAAGGCGGAAGTCGTCATCGCCGATGAACACGAAGTCGGCGTCCGCGCCCTGCTCAATCTGGGACACACCTTCGGCCACGCCATCGAAGCCGGGATGGGTTACGGCAACTGGCTCCATGGCGAGGCCGTAGCGGCCGGCACCATGCTGGCAGCCAGCCTGTCACAACGGCTGGGCTGGATCGACGAAGCCGAAGTAAGCCGCATCCGTGGGCTGTTCGAACGCGCCCGGCTGCCGGTCAGCGCGCCCGATCTCGGCGTAGACGCCTATCTGGAGCACATGGCGGTAGACAAGAAAGTGGAAAACGGCAGAATGCGCTTTGTCCTGCTGAAAAAGATCGGCACGGCGGTGATCACCGCCGACGTCACGCAACAGGCTCTGCGGGAAACCCTGCTCGAAACCGCCCGCCATGCCTGAGAATCTCGCCCCCTATGCAGCCTTGTCGGCAACCTCGCGCGGGCGCCGTTTCTCGGAATCGGCGCCCGGAGGGCGCAGCGAATTTCAGCGCGACCGCGACCGCATCATTCACTCCACCGCCTTTCGCCGCCTCGAATACAAGACCCAGGTATTCGTCAATCACGAAGGCGACCTGTTTCGCACCCGGCTGACGCACAGCCTGGAAGTGGCGCAAATCGGACGCACCATCGCCCGCAACCTGCGGCTCGACGAGGATCTGGTGGAAGCCATCGCGCTGGCCCACGATCTCGGCCATACGCCCTTCGGCCACGCCGGCCAGGATGAGCTCAACAGCTGCATGCAGGACTATGGCGGCTTCGAACACAACCTCCAGTCCCTGCGCGTCGTGGACATGCTGGAAGAGCGCTACGCCGAATTCGACGGCCTCAACCTGACTTTCGAAACCCGCGAAGGCATCCTCAAGCACTGTTCCCCGCAAAATGCCGCCACGCTCAACGAAGTGGGCGAACGCTTCCTGCACGACAAACGTCCCTCCCTGGAAGCTCAGGTAACCAATCTCGCCGACGAAATCGCCTACAACAACCACGACGTCGATGACGGCCTGCGCTCCGGCCTGATCACCCTGGAACAGCTGGCCGATGTCAGTCTTTTCGCGCGCCATCTCGAAATAGTACGCGACCTATATCCCGACTTGGCCGACCGGCGCCTGATCCATGAAACCGTGCGCCGCATGATCAATACCCTGGCACTGGACCTGATCGGCCAAAGCAGGGAAAACATCGCCACCGCCGCCCCCGAATCCATCGATGACGTGCGCGAAGCGCCGCCCCTGATCGCCTTCAGCCCCTCGATACGGGAGGAACAACAGGAATTGAAGCGCTTCCTGCGCACCCAGCTGTATCGTCATTTCCAGGTCATGCGCATGAGCAGCAAGGCGCGGCGCATTATCCGCGAACTGTTCCGGGCCTTCCTCGACGACGCCCGCCTCCTGCCGCCGCAATACCAGGAAAAAACCCAACAGGACAAGCCGCGCGCCATTGCCGACTATATCGCCGGCATGACCGACCGTTACGCCATTCGGGAGTACCGGCGCCTGTTCGCCATTGAAGAAGATTAGCCCGGCGTCACCGGTCCGCTACTCATGCCCATTGCCGCAACCAGCCGTTACCGGTAAAATCGAGCACTTTTCACTTGATTTTTTCAGGGTTGGCAATGGATAGACAAGGCTGGTTGGACGGCACCCTGTACCGTCCGCATTTTGAGCAGGACAGTTGCGGTTTTGGCCTGATGGCCCAGATGGACGACAAGCCCAGTCACTGGCTGGTCGAAACCGCGATCAATTCACTGGCTCGCTTGACGCACCGTGGCGCAGTCGCCGCCGACGGCAAGTCCGGCGACGGTTGCGGCCTGCTGTTCAGGAAACCCGATGCCTTTCTGCGCGCAGTCGCCGCGGAGAATGGTTTTGCCTTGGGCGAGCTGTACGCCGCGGGACTGGTGTTCCTGAACAGCGAGACGGCTCGCGGGGAATCCGCCCAGGCCCTGCTCAAAGAGGAACTCGAAGGCCAGGGGCTGAGCGTCGCCGGCTTCCGCTCCGTGCCGACCAATGCTGCGGCTTGCGGCAAGTATGCGCTCGCCACCCTGCCGCGGATCGAACAAGTCTTCGTCAACTGCCCGCCGGGCATGGACGCCGAAACCTTCGAACGCCGCCTCTACATTGCCCGCCGGCGCACCGAAAAAGCGCTGCTGGAAGCCGCGGACAAAGCCTTTTACATCCCCACCCTGTCGTCCAAGGTGATGTCCTATAAAGGACTGGTGACCCCGGACAACTTGGCGGTATTCTACCCGGACCTGCAGGACGAGCGCTTCGCCTCCAGCCTGGCGGTTTACCACCAGCGCTTTTCCACCAACACTTGGCCGGAATGGCGTTTGGCGCAACCGTTCCGCTATCTCGCCCACAACGGCGAAATCAACACCCTGCAAGGCAACCGCAACTGGTCGCGAGCGCGCGAGCAGAAATTCGCCTCGTCCTTCATCCCGAACATGGACGACGTGCGCCCGATGGTTTCCGTGAACGGCTCCGACTCTTACAGCATGGACAACATGCTGGAAGGTCTGGTGATGGGCGGCGCCGGGCTGTTCCGCTCACTGCGCATGATGATCCCGCCGGCCTGGCAAAACGTCGACAGCATGGACCCCGACCTGCGCGCCTTCTACGAATACAACT
>CAZLJK010000009.1:0-57398 GCA_964559825.1 uncultured Sulfuricella sp.
GGCCGAACCGCCCGAGCTGCCGCCGGGGACGGCGTTGAGATCCCAGGGATTCTTCACCTTGCCGTAATACGAGGTTTCGTTGGACGAGCCCATGGCGAATTCGTCCATGTTGGTCTTGCCCAGGTTGATTGCGCCGGCGCGATTGAACTGTTCGATCACATGGGCGTCATAGGGTGAGACGAAATTGTGCAACATCTTCGAGCCGCAGGTGGAGAGCCAGCCCTCGGCGCAAAAAATATCCTTCTGCGCCACCGGAATGCCGGTAAGCGGCCCGCCCTTGCCGGACGCAATCAACGCGTCGGCGGCCTTGGCCTGCGCCAGGCTTTTGTTTTCGTCTATAGTGATGAAGGCATTGAGCCTGGGGTTCAGCTCCCGGATACGATCGAGGAAAGTCCGCGTCAGTTCGACGCTGGAGATTTTTTTCCCGGCCAGCAGGCCGGCCAGTTCTTTGAGGTTGGCGTTGATCATTTTCTTTTTCCGGTAATGGATTAAAGGGTGATGAGGGATGAGGAAGGTCCCCATTACCCATTCCCCGCCACCATCACTCGATAACTTGGGGAACCAGATAGAGGCCGGCTTCGACTTGTGGCGCGATGGCCTGGTAGGCGGCGCGGCGGTCGGTTTCGGTGGCAACGTCATTGCGCAGGCGCAGCACTACGTCCTGGGCGTGCGCCATCGGCTCGATGCCGGTGGTATCGATGGCCTGCATTTCCTCGACCAGGCTGAGGATATTGGAGAGTTGCTGCAAATAGCCCGGCATTTCGTCCTCTTCCACCGTAATACGGGCAAGAAGGGCAATGCGCTTCACATCGGCCAGATTCAATGACATAAAATTCACCCTGAGAACTTTAAAGCGTTACGCATAAAATGGTATCATGTTTCATTTAACCGACGCACCTCATTCACTGGAATTAAGCAATGATGTTTGGATTCTTACGCGGCTATTTTTCCAACGACCTGGCCATCGACCTGGGCACCGCCAACACCCTTATTTTCGTGCGTGGCAAGGGCATCGTGCTGGACGAGCCTTCGGTGGTGGCGATTCGACAGGAAGGCGGACCTTCCTCGAAAAAGACCATCCAGGCAGTGGGCATTGAAGCGAAGCAGATGCTCGGGCGTACGCCGGGCAACATTACCGCCATACGCCCGATGAAGGACGGCGTGATCGCCGACTTCACCATCACCGAGCAGATGCTCAAGTACTTCATCAAGAAAATCCATGATTCGCGCATGCTCTCTCCCAGTCCGCGCATCATCATCTGCGTGCCCTGCGGCTCGACCCAGGTAGAGCGGCGTGCCATTCGCGAATCCGCGATCGGCGCGGGCGCGCGTCAGGTATACCTGATCGAGGAGCCGATGGCGGCGGCGATCGGCGCCGATCTGCCGGTGGCGGAAGCAACCGGCTCGATGGTGGTAGATATCGGCGGAGGCACCACCGAGGGCGGCGTGATCTCCCTCGGCGGCATCGTCTATGCCGCATCGGTGCGGGTCGGCGGCGACAAGTTCGACGAGGCCATCATCAACTACATCCGCCGCAACTACGGCATGCTGATCGGCGAGGCCACGGCCGAGAAAATCAAAAAAGAGATCGGCTCCGCTTTCCCCGGCAGCGAAGTGCGCGAAATGGAAGTCAAAGGGCGCAATCTGGCCGAGGGCATCCCGCGCAGCTTCACCATTTCCAGCAACGAAATCCTCGAAGCCCTGACCGACCCGCTCAACAGCATCGTCAGCGCGGTCAAGTCGGCTCTGGAGCAAACCCCGCCGGAACTGGGCGCGGACATCGCCGAGAAGGGCATGGTCCTGACCGGCGGCGGCGCGCTCCTGCGCGATCTGGATCGTCTGCTGATGGAAGAAACCGGTCTGCCGGTGATCGTCGCCGAAGACCCGCTCACCTGCGTGGTGCGTGGCAGCGGCCGGGCGCTCGAGGAAATGGACAAGCTGGGTAGCGTCTTTACGAATGACTGATCATGTAGGGTGGGCACGTCTTTGTGCCCACGCGAGAATCACCCCGTTGACCGCTTGGGCGCAAAGATGTGCCCACCCTACGGACTAAGATGGAACATCAAGCGCCACCCTTTTTCAAGCACGGCCCCAGCGCGCTGGCGCGTTTCTTCTTTTTCGCCATGATGTCCCTGGTGCTGATGGTGCTGGATGCTCGCCTGAACGCGCTGGATTCCCTGCGCCAAATGATTTCGGTCGCCGTGGCGCCGCTGCAGCGTTTGGCCATGACGCCAGCCGAACTCCTCGACCGGACCAGCAGCTTTTTCGTCACCCAGGCGCGTCTGCAAACCGAGAACGATACGCTCAGGCAGCGACAGCTGGTGCAGGCGGCGCAATTGCAACGGATGCAGGCGATGCAGGCGGAGAATGCGCATCTTCGCAACATCCTCGATGTCCAGAAGCAGCGCGGCGAAAGCGTGGTGGCGGCTGAAATCGTGTATACCGGACGCGATCCGTTTTCCCAGAAAATCATCGTCAACAAGGGGTCGAACCACAAAGTCCAGGCCGGACAGCCTGCGCTCGATGATATTGGCGTGATCGGCCAGGTGACCCAGGTCTATCCCTTCAGCAGCGAGATCACCCTGCTTACCGACAAGGACCAGGCCATTCCGGTTGAAATCGTTCGCAACGGCGCCCGCGCCATCGCATTCGGCCATGGCCAGGATGGCGCGCTGGAACTGCCTTTCATGGCGGCCAATGCGGATATCCAGAACGGCGACATCCTGGTTACCTCCGGCATCGACGGCGTTTATCCAGCCGGGTTGCCGGTGGCGGTGGTGGCGAAAATCGAGCGCAATGCCGCTTTTGCCAAGATCACCTGCACCCCGAGCGCGGGTGTGAACCGCCACAAGCAGCTATTAATTCTGATCGGCGAAGTGCGGCCCTTTCGGAAGCCCGCACCCGCCGACTCTGTCGCGGCAGGAACCGGCGATGACAAGCCGCCGGTTTTGAAAAAGAAGAGAGACTGACGACATGCATTATCCCGGAGCGCCGGAACTGCTCAAGCCCGCCAGCAGAAAATTCGTCCTGCTTACGCTGGTGATCGGATTGCTGCTCAACCTGTTGCCATGGCACGGGCTGGCATTGTCTTTTCGCCCGGATTTCGTCGCCCTGACACTCCTGTTCTGGGCCATCCGCGAACCGCGAAAAATGGGGTTCGCGGCAGCCTGGATCGCCGGATTGATGATGGATGTCGGCGATGGCGTGATTTTGGGGCAGCATGCGTTTGCATATACCCTGGTTGTCTATGTCGCTATCGTGCTGCACCGGCGTATCCAGCGCTTCACCCTGTGGCAGCAGGCGGCTCACGTGCTGTTGCTGCTGTTGCTGCTGCAGGCGACGATGCTGATCGTCCGGCAGTTCGGCGGCGCGCCTTTTCCCGGCCCGGGCTATTTTCTTTCCTGCCTGACCGGCGCGGCGATATGGCCGGCGCTGAGTTTGCTGCTGCTGCTGCCGCAGCGCGGCAGGCCGGACACTGATTCGGTGTATTCCACAGGCCACAAGTGAAACGACCGACCGAACTCAGAAATCATCAGAAGGAGCTGTATTATTTCAGATGGCGGCTCGGCATTGCCGCGGCTGGCGCAATACTGCTGTTCATGGTGCTGGCGGGGCGTTTCTTCTTCCTGCAGGTAACGCAGCACGATCATTTCCACACCCTGGCTGAAAACAACCGTATTTCCATCATTCCCGTCGTTCCCAATCGCGGCTTGATCCTCGACCGCAACGGTATCGTTCTGGCACACAGCTACTCTGCTTACACCCTGGAAATTACGCCGAGCAAGGTGAAGAACCTGGAGGCGACGATCAACGGCCTGGCAACCCTGGTCGACATCCAGCCGCGCGACCGCAAGCGCTTCAGGAAGCTGCTAGAGGAAAGCCGCAACTTCGAGAGCCTGCCGATTCGCGCCCGCCTGAACGATGTCGAGGTTGCCCGCTTTACCGTCAACCGCTTCCGCTTTCCCGGCGTGGATATCAAGGCGCGGCTGTTCCGCCATTATCCCAAGGGGGAATTGGCGTCCCATGCCCTTGGCCATATCGGCAGGATCAACGATGCCGATCTCGAGGAACTGGAAAAGTCGGGCGACCTGGCGAACTATCGCGGCACCGACCACATCGGCAAGCTGGGTATCGAGCAGAGTTACGAGAAGCAGTTGCACGGCATCACCGGCTTCGAGCATGTGGAAACCGATGCCGGCGGCCGCGCCATCCGCACCCTGAGCCGGCGTTCGCCGGTATCCGGCAACAACCTGACCTTGACCATCGACAGCCGGTTGCAGGAAGTCGCCGATCAGGCCTTCGGGCAGTACCGGGGCGCACTGGTGGCCATCGAGCCGAAGAGCGGTGAAGTGCTGGCCTTTATCAGCAAGCCCGGCTTCGACCCCAACCTGTTTATCGACGGCATTGACCCGGTTAACTGGGATGCCCTCAACAACTCCCTCGACAAGCCGCTCAACAACCGCGCCCTGCGCGGGCAGTATCCGCCAGGTTCGACCTTCAAGCCGTTCATGGCATTGGCCGGGCTGGAACTGGGCAAGCGCACGCCTTCCTACACCATCTCCGACCCGGGCTTTTTTACCCTGCCCGGCAACTCCCATCGCTATCGGGACTGGAAGGTGGGGGGGCACGGTTCGGTGGATCTGTACAAGTCCATCGTGATTTCCTGCGATACCTATTACTATGGCCTGGCCAACGACCTGGGGCCGGACAACATCTTCAATTTCATCGGCCAGTTCGGCTTCGGCAAGAAAACCGGCATCGACATCGAAGGCGAAACCACCGGACTGCTGCCCTCACGCGAGTGGAAAATGAAGCGCCACAAGCAGAAATGGTACGCCGGCGACACCATCAGCGTCGGCATCGGTCAGGGCTATAACCTGGCAACCCCCCTGCAACTGGCCTTTGCCACGGCAGTGCTGGCGAATAACGGCACCGTTATCCGCCCGCACCTGGTGCGCTCGATTCTCAATGCCGCCACCAACCAGAATCAGGGCGTGCCGGCAGCCAAGCCCGTCGCCACCCTGAGCTTGAAACCGGAAAATCTGGAGCTGGTAAAGCGGGCAATGATCGCCGTCACCCAGCCAGGCGGCACGGCCACCCGCGTCGGGGTGGGCGCGCCCTACCTCACCGCCGGCAAGACCGGCACGGCCCAGGTGGTCGCCATCAAGCAGGGCGAGAAATACGTGGAAAGCAAGGTTGCCGAGCGTCACCGCGACCATGCCCTGTTCATCGCCTATGCGCCGGCGGATGACCCCAAGATTGCCTTTGCCATCCTGGTGGAAAATGGCGGCCACGGCGGCGCCACCGCAGGGCCGATTGCCCGCACGATATTGGATTATTTCCTGCTCGGCAAACTGCCGCCGCCACCCGCGCCGCCAATCGAGGAGGTAGAGGAGGAACATGATTAAAATCGACTTACGGCGGTTATGGGGGCGGCTGGCCGAGAATGTCGACGGCTTGCTGCTGAGCTTTATTTCAATGCTGATGCTGATCAGCCTGGCCGTGATGTTCAGTGCCTCCGGCCAGGATCTCGCCAGAACCTCCGGCCAGATGATCAACATGGCCGTGGCGCTGATCTTGATGTGGATTGTTGCCAAGGTGCCGCCGCCGCATCTGGCGCGATTCGCCTTGCCGGTTTATGTCTTTGGGCTGTTGCTGCTGGTCGGCGTGGCGCTGTTCGGAGACATCAGCCACGGTGCGCGGCGCTGGCTGCATGTCGGCGTTACCCGCATCCAGCCTTCGGAGATGATGAAGCTGGCCGTGCCGCTGATGCTTGCCTGGTATCTGGACCGGCGTGAAAAGACGCTCAACCTCAAGGACTTCGGCGCCGCCGTCCTGTTGCTGGCGGTGCCGGTGGGGCTGATTTTAAAACAGCCGGACCTCGGCACGGCCTTGTTGATCACCGCCGCAGGCTTCTATGTGTTGTTTCTGGCAGGCCTGAACTGGCGCATCATCCTCGGGCTGGTTGGAGTCGCCGCCGCGAGCGCGCCCATTCTGTGGTCGCTGCTGCACGATTACCAGCGCCAGCGCATCCTGACGCTGATCGACCCTTCCCAGGACCCACTCGGCTCGGGTTATCACATCATCCAGTCGAGCATCGCATTAGGATCGGGCGGCATTTTCGGCAAGGGCTGGTTCAACGGGACGCAGACCCATCTGGATTTTCTGCCGGAGCGCACCACGGACTTCATTTTCGCCGTCTATGCCGAGGAATTCGGCCTCGCCGGCAACCTTATCCTGCTGGCCTTGTACCTGTTGGTGATCGGCCGCGGACTGGTGATCGCCGCCAAGGCGCCAACCCTGTTCAGCCGCCTCCTGGCGGGCAGCATCACACTGACATTCTTCACTTATGCTTTCGTCAACATGGGCATGGTGAGCGGCATCCTGCCCGTGGTCGGCGTACCGCTGCCGCTGATCAGCTACGGCGGCACTTCCATGGTGACACTGCTGATTGGATTTGGTATGTTGATGAGCATTCAAACCCATCGGAAACTGGTGCAGTCATGAGAAGGGCAGGCAAGGGGCAAGAGGCTAGAGGCGAAGGGCAAGGCAGCGGCGCGATGCTGGCCGTATTGTGCCTGTTACCCGCCCTTCTGGTCGGCTGCGGCAGCATCGCGCCCCGGCAGGATGCCCCGGCGGCTTCCAATCCGGGAAAGCCGGCGGTGACGGCCAAGAAAGGCGGCGGCTATTACCTCGACGATGGCCGGGGCGACACCCCGCCCGCCAATCTCGACGCCATTCCCGATGCCGTGCCGAAAACGGAGCCTTTGCACAAGGCTGCCACCCGGCCTTACTCCGTGCTGGGCCTGAGCTATACGCCCGACACCCGCCTCAAGCCTTACAAGGAAACCGGCGTGGCTTCGTGGTATGGCCGGCGCTATCACGGCCAGAAAACCTCGATCGGCGAGATCTACGACATGTACGGCATGACCGCGGCCCACACCACCCTGGCCCTACCCAGCTATGTGCGCGTCACCAACCTGAAGAACGGCAAATCGGTGGTGGTGCGGGTCAACGACCGCGGCCCGTTCCATAGCGACCGCCTGATCGATTTGTCCTATACCGCGGCCTACAAGCTGGGCGTGCTCGCTGGCGGCAGCACGCGGGTAGAGGTGGAAACGATCGATCCGGCCAATTATTCCGCCGCCGCCACTCCGCTATCGGAAAATGCGCCGCCGCCAATTGCGCCGGCGGAAACCCAAGCGAAGGCGGCAGGTGGCCACTACATCCAGCTCGGCGCGTTCGGCGCGCAGGAAAATGCGGAGGCGTTCCGCGGCAAACTCAAGGGTGAACTGGCCCAATTGGCCGACAAGCTGCAGATCCACCCATCAGGCGGGCTGTTCCGGGTGCGCGCAGGGCCGTTCCAGACCCTGGCTGAGGCCAGTCAGATCGCTGCCGAGATCAAGAATTCGCTCAATATCAAAACAGTATTGACCATCCGCTAATTTTCAAACGGTTTCCAAGATGAAAAAATTCCTCACGTTCGCTTTGCTATTTGCCGCGCTCCCGGTACTTGCGGCCCTCCCCTCCCTGCCTCCCGCGCCGGACATCGCCGCCAGAAGCTATATCCTGGTGGACTTATCCAGTGGCCAGACGTTGCAGCAGCGGGGTGAAGACGAACGGGTGGAGCCGGCTTCGCTCACCAAACTGATGACGGCCTACCTGACTTTTGCCGCCCTGCACCAGGGGGTGATTGCGCCTAACCAGGAGCTGCCGGTGTCGGAGCGGGCCTGGCGCGCCGAGGGTTCGCGCATGTTCATCCAGCCGAACACGCCGGTCACCGTGGACGCGCTGATTCGCGGCATGATCGTGCAGTCCGGCAACGATGCCTGCATCACCTTGGCTGAAGGCATCGCCGGCAGTGAAGAAGAGTTCGTCCGGCGCATGAATCTTGAAGCCCGGCGCCTGGGCATGAATAAAACCCAATTCATGAATTCCACCGGCCTGCCTCACCCGCAGCACTACACCACGGCCCGGGATTTGAGCCTGCTGGCTCGGGCGATCATCCGCGATTTCCCCGAATACTATCCGCTCTATTCGATCAAGGAATACAAGTACAACAACATTACCCAGGCCAACCGCAACCGTCTGCTGTGGCAGGACCCCACCGTCGACGGCATGAAAACCGGACACACCGAATCCGCCGGCTTTTGCCTGATCGCCTCGGCCAAACGCGACTCGCGGCGGCTACTTTCGGTGGTACTGGGCACGACTTCGGAAAGCATGCGCGCCAGCGAGAGCCAGAAACTGCTGAATTACGGCTTCCTGAATTTCGACACCCACCATCTGTACCGGAAGGGCCAGGTAGTGGCTACCCTGCCGGTGTGGAAGGGCAGCGAAAACATCCTCAAGGCCGGCGTTGCCCAGGACTTCTACGTCTCGCTACCCAAGGGCCAGTACACGCGCCTCAAGGCCTCGCTGGTCAGCAAGCAGCCGTTGCTGGCCCCGCTAGCTGCGGGCCAGCAAGTCGGCACTATCCGTCTGACGCTGGATGACAAGCCTTATGCCGAATACCCGCTGGTGGCGGTGGAAGGCGTGGCCAGGGCGAACTTCATCAAGCGCGGCTGGGATGGCATCAAGCTGTGGTTCAAATGATTTACCTCAACGGCCGGTTCATGCCGATCGAGGAGGCTTGCGTGCCGGTGCTCGACCGCGGCTTCATCTTCGGCGACGGGGTTTACGAAGTAATTCCGGTCTACTCGCGCCGCCCGTTCCGACTGCCCGAGCATCTGGAGCGTCTGCAGCGCAGCCTGGACGGCATCCGGCTGAGCAACCCCCTGAGCGAGGAGGAATGGGTGCGCCTGATCGGCAAACTGGTTGAGATCAATGAGGAAGCAGACCAGTCGCTCTACCTGCAGGTCACGCGCGGCGCGGCCAGGCGCGACCTCGCCTTTCCGCCGGGTGCGGCGCCGACGGTGCTCATGATGAGCAACCCGCTGGTGACGTCGACACCGGAACTAGTGGAAAGCGGTGTCGCCGCGGTGAGCGCGGCGGACAATCGTTGGCTGCGTTGCAACATCAAGGCGATATCCTTGCTGCCCAACGTGTTGCTGGGCCAGTTGGCGGTGGATGCGGGCGCTGCCGAAACCCTGCTGTTGCGCGACGGCTTCCTCACCGAGGGCACCGCCAGCAACATTTTCGTGGTGCGCGACGACGTCTTGCTGGCGCCGCCTAAAGACAACCTGGTGCTGCCCGGCATCACCTACGACGTGATCCTGGAACTCGCCGCCTCGGCCTCCTTCAAAACCGAGGTGCGGCGCATTAGCGAGCACGAAGTCAGGACGGCGCAGGAGCTGTGGCTCACCTCCTCGACCAAGGAAGTACTGGCGATCACCCACCTGGATAGCCAGCCTGTGGCGGATGGTAAGCCGGGTCCGCTGTTCCGCCGGATGCACCGCCTTTACCATGACTACAAGAACACCGTGATGAGGGCGGCATGAGCGAAGAACGCACCACCCTGCTCGAATTCCCCTGCGCCTTCCCGATCAAGATCATGGGCGAGGCGAGAGAGGGTTTCGCCGATGCCATGCTGGAAATCGTGCTCCGCCACGCACCGGATTTCGCCGCCGAGAGCGTGGAAATGAAGGCGAGCAGCGGCGGCAAGTACGTTTCCCTGACCTGTACCATCACCGCGGTTTCCCAGGCCCAGCTCGACGCCCTGTACCGCGAGATCAGCGGCCACCCGATGGTGGCGATGGCGCTGTGAGGCAGGCAAGGGGCGATAGGCGATAGGCAATGGGGAAACCGCGTAGCGACAACCGCCTATTGCCTCGCGCCTATTGCCTCGCGCCTGTCGCGAAGCGACTAGGTCTGGTCGAATATCTGCCGACCTGGCAGGCGATGCAGGACTTTACCGCCACGCGCGGGCCGGATACGCCCGATGAACTGTGGCTGATCGAGCATCCGCCGGTCTATACCCTGGGCTTGGCGGGCAAGCCGGAGCACCTGCTGCGCGCCACCGATATTCCGGTCGTGAAGATCGACCGCGGCGGCCAGATCACCTACCATGGACCGGGGCAGATCGTCGTCTACCTGCTGCTGGATCTGAAACGGCACAATATCGGCGTCAAGGAGCTGGTACGGCGCATGGAGCAGGCAGTGATCGACCTGCTGGCAGGATATGGAGTAGGAGCCGAGCGGCGCGACAAGGCGCCGGGTGTCTATGTCGGCAATGCCAAGATCGCCGCGCTTGGACTGCGCATCAAGAATGGCTGCTGCTACCACGGACTGTGCCTGAACGTGGACATGGATCTTTCCCCGTACGCGGCGATCAACCCCTGCGGCTACGAAGGGCTGGCGGTGACGCAGTGCCGCGATGTCGGCGTCACCGATAATCTTGAGGTTGTTGGCGAAGAATTAATTGAGAAATTAAGACAATATCTTTAACCGCCAAGACGCCAAGATCGCCAAGAAAAGCCATTGAAAAAACCTTGGCGTTCTTGGCGTCTTGGCGGTTTATCAAGGAACCCCATGGCTGAAAACAGACAAACCGGTGCTGCGAAAACCGCGCGCATCCCGATCAAGATCGTGCCTTCCGAGCCGTTGCGCAAGCCGAGCTGGATCCGCGCCCAGGCGCCGACCTCGGCCAAGTACCAGGAGATCAAGCAGATCCTGCGCAGCCGCAACCTGCACACCGTGTGCGAGGAGGCGTCTTGCCCCAACATCGGCGAATGCTTCAGCCACGGCACCGCCACTTTCATGATCCTGGGCGACCTGTGCACGCGCCGCTGCCCGTTCTGCGATGTCGCCCACGGCACGCCGCTGCCGCCCGACGCCGAGGAGCCAGCCCAGATCGCCAGCTCGGTTGCGGTGATGGGACTGAACTACGTGGTGATCACCAGCGTCGACCGCGACGACCTGCGCGACGGCGGCGCCGGCCACTTCGCAGCCTGCATCCGCGCCACCCGCGAGCAATCCCCGCATACCCGCATCGAGACCCTGGTGCCGGATTTCCGGGGTCGGCTGGAAGTTGCGCTGGACGCGCTGACGACCGACCTGCCTGACGTCCTCAACCACAACCTGGAAACCGTGCCGCGCCTGTACAAGCAGGCCCGCCCCGGCGCTGACTATGTCCATTCGCTGAAGCTGCTGCAGGAATTCAAGCAGCGCTACCCGCAGGTATCCACCAAGTCCGGCCTGATGGTGGGAATAGGCGAAACCGACGAGGAAATCCTGGCCGTGATGCGCGACCTGCGCGCTCACGGCGTGGAGATGCTGACCATCGGCCAGTATTTGCAGCCGACCCGGCATCACCTGCCGGTAGTGCGCTTCGTCGAGCCCGCCCAGTTCGACCGCTATGCTGCAGCCGCCGAGGAGATGGGTTTTTCTAATGCCGCCTGCGGTCCGATGGTGCGGTCGAGCTACCATGCCGACCAGCAGGCGAAAGAGGCGGGTATGATTGTGAATTCCATCGATAATTGCGAATGAACAATGCTAAATGCTAATCCACATCGCTATTTGCTAACCAAAATTTGTCATGTCGCAGATGCGCCATTTCTGCACCTCGAGCTATCGTGGTTTTCCGTCTGGAAAATACTGAACAACGGGTATTCAGCGTGTGAATGCTGAAAAAAGAATTTTTCTACAGCGTCAACGTTTGAGGTAACTGGCTGCCGGAGCGCGAAGCGCGGAGGGAACCCGCAAGCGTAGCTTGCCGGCAGTTCGGTTGAGAGGGGTTGGACGCATGACCAAGCACGGCCGTTAACTGCTTGAAGATGGGTCGGAGAGATTGCTGAAACTTGCGAGGCGGGCTTGCATTACACAAGCGCCTACCGTGACCGCCCTCGGACTCCTCCAGGCTTGCCGTGGAAACCGCTTTTACTTTCTGATTTCTCCGGGCGACGAACTGAGCCTTCATGCGACATAACCTTCTCTACCTTGTCAGCGGTGCGATCTCGTAGCCTCGTTACCTCCGTCGCTTGTGCCTTTGAGCCCGCGACCGATGATCGCTCATACAGTTCTGCTCTTCCATCCAATCGCGCTCCCTCTAATATTGAGTGTGCCCGCTTTTCGGACTCGGACCTGTAGCTTTCGAGCGATTCCGCGAAAGACGCGGATTGTAGGACGGTCATTGAGACCACCAGCCAAAATGCCTGCCATTTCATGTTACCTTCCCCTTATTATTCATTTCGTCGAAGACTTTTTGCTGATAGAGAAAGCGTTGGTTACTCTGCCACTCTGCATTCGTGTCCACCGGCTTGTCCATTGCGGTGGACAACTGGCTTATCTGAGAGGTCATTCTCTGCATCTGGCTCGATAGCTCGCTTGTGGCTTGGCGATTAGCATTTACCAATTCTGAAAACCTTGTTGATAAAAACTCCTTCATTTCCTTGTCTAGTTCGAGGCTAAATCGGGCACTGGTTCCTTTTAGTGCATCGGTGCTCATCAACGCTTTGTGCCGCACGGCAAATAGAGTCATATCGCCGGCATCTTTGGCTCGGATGGTGTCGCTGTAATATTTTTTGGCAACGCTTTCACTTGCGGCATCCTTCTTTTCTTGGGATAGTGGAAAGAAAAGGGTCGCCCTTGCTTTGTATTCCTCTTCCAGCATTGACGCAATGCGCGCCTGCTCCACCTGAACCGTATGATCGAACGCAACCCGCAAGACCCTGCCGGAAGCATTCTGATAAGTATCAATGAACTTCGCGCTCAAGCCCGTCTCATTCTTCGGCATGACCTCTGACCTAAATAGTAACAGCAGAAAGTCGTCTGCCACATCCGGCAGCGCGCCAACGCCAGGCCCAAGCTCCTTCAGGACCACAGAATACGCCGCAATGGACGAAAGACCATCCAGCCTGTTTCGTATCTTTGTGGACAGCATTTTGTTCAGGCTATCGTTGGAAGCGAACTTGTTCGCTACCCACACAAGCTTTCTGACGTTAATAGCGGCTTCATCTTTGTCGAGGAAACTACTCACCATTTTGAGGTCTGCCGCCTCCTCGTCCGATGACTCTACCGAGACACTTGGGACTGAAAAATTGAGTCCAACAAGTTTGAAGGATCGAAGTGCCTCCTTGGGTACGCCACGGAAAGAATAATCCTTGCCGCCATCGGACATCTGTTCATCATCGCCGAACCCTCTCGCATCGATATCGTATGAACTGCCGTTACTTGATTCGATGCGAGCCAGTGACTCCGACGATCTGCGTTCAGTGCAAAAGAACAGCCACCTGTCAGTACAGTACGACGTCTTGCTGTATATTTTAAGGTCGGAACGTGTTGCAGGCTTCATGCGAATGGACGTCGATTCATTCGACCAAGTGATGGACATGATGGAAACCGTGTCGCTCGCATGTTGGGGCAGTGTATAGGTCAGACTAGTCGCGTAGTCCTTGGGCGATGGGATTACTTTGACGTACTGTGCATCGTCTTGCGCGAGAATCAGTTCATCCCTCACAAGCTTGTTCGGACTTTCGATAGTCTTCATTGCAACGCCCTTATTGTCGGGCGAGCAACCGGTAAGAACGACGAGAGGCCCGAGGATAAGAACAGCAAGTATGTTAGATCGCATTTTCATTCAGTGTCGTAGTCAAGAACCGTAGGCGTGGGCTGAGACGCCTAACATTTGAATTCACCGGCCTGCGCGGTTTTTCGCGCAGGTCCGGTAGATTGGCGACTCAAAAAACAACTGCCCGCATATTATGCAATAGTACAGGCAGTTAGAGTTGGATGTCTGTTTTATGATGTTGAACTGACATTGGACAGCATGGCGATGGTCGACTGCTCAGGGTCGAAGCGGAAATTGCACTAAACACTTTCACGTCGGTTTAAAGAACCCTTACCACCTCGGTCAATTCCACCTTCCGTACAACCTTCACCACCGGCGGCATTGCTAATTTCTGCGCCTCAATCGCGACAACAAGCTGAAAAAGCTCACCTGTCATATCCTCAATACGCAGAAAGCACGCACGCCGCTGGCGGATCATCTTATCCGCGTTGCTGCAATCCGTTATAGGATCAACCACGCCATCCTCGTCGATCAGGCGCGGCAATGGGAATACTGGCTCCGAACAGCCTGGAGCAATCACCACTTTTGCAAATGCCTCTTTGCCTGAAGCAGAAACTTCGGCAATCGCCATCTTGATGCCGAGCGTAATGAATCCGGGCAGCGCGAATTTGCTGGGCTCAAGTCCGCGCTCAGTGCCGGCATGAACGACATTCATTTCGCGCCCTTGGCCACCGCAAATGGCTTCACCGAAAGCGACCTGCTCAACTGAACCATCGGCGTGCTTTATGAATACGCCGGATGTGCCGGTGATATCAATTTTTTCCAGCCAGACAGCTTTGTGGCTCAGGTCAGGAAACTTGGCTTTATCGAATATCATGCGAGTGGCGCCACTCTTCTTAACGTCTGGATCATGGCCTGAGACGGTTGGTTTGGCGGCGCCACGGCTCTTCCTCGCCCACACGCCGCCTCTATTATCCCCACCTGCGTTTGTCCTCTTCTGCGCGTCTTGATGCGCTTTTAGTGCATCCACCTCATACGACAAGGTTTCAAACGGAAACCGGTGAGAACAGGAATGTAGGCGGTACACAACAAACGTTGAATCAGGCTCACATGCAAACGACAGCCAACTGCCACTGACTTGAAGGGTAGTTCGTCCTGTAAAAGGAAAACCTGTATGGGGGTAGGCTGTGCGCTTTTGGCTGGTCGCGGCAACGCATGATGCATAGATGCCCGCCGCCGAACGCCACGCTTCCTTGCTCAATGCGATGCGACCAATATCCGATGCCGAAGCCCCGGATATTTTGTTCGCCAGTTTGATATGCAGATGCCCGTTAGCCGGATCAAATGACTTTTCGCTCCACAACATTTCTTCCCGTAGTAGGCCTGTGAAGAGTTTGTGCAGCACGGTGCTTGTTGCACCAAAGTAAAAACGGATGAGCTCCATGCACGGCACGATCAGGCGCTTGCCGTCTTTCATGGAAACACAGATGCAATAAGATTGTGTTGCGCCGCGATGCAAGCGGTGTTCTGCCAGCGGCAGCAGAAAATGATTATCAATCGAAAGCCCGGACTTGATGACGTGTGCTAACGAACTGGAAATATGAACGCTGAAGGACTCCTGCTGATAGTTCGGCTGGACTATTTTCACTCCATCTTGCCAGATGTCGCCGATACCCACCATTGGGAGCGTTCCGATGGGCAACCATGCTTCACGCTGGTCACCATCATCGGTGACAATGTTCGGGGCAGATAGACCGCCAGTAACCGGCGATATCAGCACCCTGTACACGGGTTGGCTGCAGCGTTGGCCGTTGGGCGGATATGCAACCTCGCCGAACCAGTCTATGCGCCACGGACGTTCGTCTGGTGTTAAGTCGGGAATGGTGAAAGTCATTCGCTATATGACAGGCCAGTTTTCATTGGCAATCGCAGCATGAGCGTCCCAGCGGACTGCATGAAAAAAATATAGACCAGCCGCATACTTTTCCTGGTTGGCCAGCTCAACTTTTAGGAATGAGTGAGTGTTGCGGCGAAGCCTGGGTGAATCGCTCGGCCCGATGAATTTCTTGTCCGCATCGAAAATGGTTGAGTAATCACTGATGTAATTCTTGGCCACCGTTTACACGCTTATCAAATCGGCGCCCCATGAAGGCGCCTTGAGCGATGGAGGCCATCGCTACATTAATTTTGAGGCAGGTGTTGCCCCATTGGCTTGATCGCTTCAACCACTTCGACACCAAGCATATTTTTTAACGGTAATAGGTCAACCGGAAACATGCTTTCCAGTACCAGAATCGCACGAGCATCGATGTCCCGCTGCTCTGCGACCAGCATTGCGTTGAGTACGGCTTTATATTTCACGCACTGAAACAAACCGCGTACGATATCAACATCATTTGATCGCGCCGATTTGACCTCGACGCCAACCCACTCTTGCCCCGCATCAAAAAAAACGTCAATCCGATCCCCAGATGGAAGGCACTTTTCCGAAGTGCCTGGTCCATAGCGCCCAGCCAATCCGACAACATTGGGGTGATTCTTCACAAACTCTTTCAGGGCCAAATGGTCTTCACTTTCGCCACCAACTTGGAAGTTGGATGCCTTCGTGATGATGTCGGAGAAGTTTTGTGCGACCGGATCCAATTTCAACTCAAGCAAAACAGAATGCCATTTCGGGTAAGCGTATATCTGATGCATTATGGCTTGCACAAGCGTACTTTTCTGCCGCTTGCTCAAGTCGTTCCAATCGGCTTTGTTCGGCATAAACCAGCCGAACCCTTCGCCGGGCAACTCATCCGCTTGGTTGATAATCAAACATTGTATCGGCGGGATTTCTTCCTTCCACGCCTCACCTAACTCTATCAGTGATTGCCCAATGCTGCCCAACACGAAGTTAAGATTTCGTGGATTTGGCATATTAAGCTCATCAGCCAACTGTTGGTAATACAACGGCTCACCAGAAAATGCCTGGCGCACCAAGATCGGCAGAGCCTTTCGTGCCCGTTCCTGATATAGCTTGTCTCCGTGAATGTTGGCGGAGATGGCAGCGGTTTCGCTTTTCACAGCATCATGCCTCTAATTTGCCACTTCCTTCGAACAACTCATTATTTTTGAAAGAATTTATTAAATATTTCGACGCCTAATTGTTTCCAATGACTTGATTTGTATTTCGAAAAATCAAAATAATTTATCCCTTCAAGTTGTTTCTGATAAAAATCTTTATCTCCTACATACTCAGCTTTGATTAGCTCTCTCAAACAAACAATAAAGCCATTAATGAGTGTTGGAGAAAGAACACGATTCTGCCTATCAGAATTAGTCCATATCTCACTGCCAATGTTCAATTTCGCGGCAATGAGTAAGTCATTGATTTTTAATGTGCAAAAATCAATGTAGGCATCTAACAGAATTTTATTGGTTTGGTTTTTTATGTCCTCTTTGTCAGGATGATCCCATATTCTCATTAGAGAATCGTCACCTTCAAATTTGACGAGAGGTTTCAAACCATAGGAGACAATTGATGACGTTTTAATCTTATATTCTTCGTCAAAATAATGTTCTTCAAGTAACCCACACAGGGGGCCACGTCTTGCAAGTCTTGAGATTACCGCCTTCGAAATGGCAGTTGTAGAAAAGGGCCGAACAAGCAGTTCAATTGCCTGTTTAAGATCACCTCTAGCTTTAGCTTGCTCGTCATTTATTTCTAGAAAAAGCGTTGCTTCAAATTGTGTACGCTCAAGTTCAGATATGCCTTTTGGATACAAGATTGCTGTAACGAGTAAATTTTGACATTTTCTTAATTTACTAATGGTTTCTTCATTAACATCCATTCCTTCGTGATATGAGAAAATGCGGTGTTGGCCGTCGATAATGCCTATTGAGTTAAATTCATCGGGCAAGTGAATTTCTACGTGCCTAACATCATGTAATTCATTTTCCTTTAAATGTGCGCTTGTTGCCGGGTCATTAATAAAGGTGTTAGACGGTAACGTTACTATTAAATTGTTAACATAAACTCGTTTCGATGCATTCAGATATTTCCGCATCGATTTAATTTTTTTAGCCTCCAGCATACGCTGGTAGCAACTGTCCGGGTCAGCCCAACTATCTTTTCTGAGTACATACGATTTCTGTAGCAAGGTTTCCGGATCGACATAAAATGAAAGTACTTTATATCCTTTTGGATAGTTGCTATGGTCTTCGGGTAGCAAGAAGCCCTCATAACCTTTGTTTGTCTGACTTATTTTTCCCTTGATTCGGGCCTCTCCGATTTCGGAGAAATTCAATTGAAAAAACTTAAATAATTCGTATTTTGAAGATTTCCCGATAATCTTTACGAGGCTTGAAAAATATCGTAAGCGTGGATAATCAAAAAAATAAATACCGCCACATTGTTGAACATGCTCTGCGGAAATTGGATATCTAGAGCAATAAATAATTTTAACTTCATAGTGATGAGAAGAATATAATCCCCGTTTTTCGTGGATATCCTTAAAATCATCAAATCCCAATGCCAAAAACTCAACAAAATCAGAGGGATTTTGCAATATTAGATCAAACAATATTTTCTTATTTAACAGATGCTTACCGACATCTTTGCAATACGTGTCTTCACACAGAATAATAATATTTTCATATATAAAAATATTATCTATTTCTCCGGTACGCCCCTTAAACTGAAACTCTTTTCCCGCGCTGTTTATCAGCTTGAAACCGCTATTTATAAATAGCGATTTAACATCGTCACGGAACTTTTTTTCGATTCTTTTTTGTAAGGCGATTTCCCGTCTTTTCTTTAGCTCATCTGGCGTCAGTTTTTTGCGTTTTTTATTTGAGTTTTTCTTATTAGTCATCCTCTACCCCAATTGGCAAATCGAATTTATCGATCTTGTGATTTTCGTTAAAAAACTGAATTGCATAATAATATAACTACCTGATCCGGAAGGTCACGGTTTTTTAATAACGGGCGCTAAAAAGAAGAATGATTTAGTAACGTGCGGTGAAATACAACAGGGGCTATGTCAACGATTCTAAAATCGAACGCTATAGTCATCCGAATTTTAATATCCCCAAAACCATTAGGTATGTTTTCATTAAGGGAGTTAGAATATTTTGGATCAAATCATTTTCAAGTGGATCTAACGAAGAATTTTCGTTAGAATGGGGGATGCCCCTCAAAAAAAGCGACGCTTCGCTAAAAATCTATCGGAAACCCAAATCTGTCGCCGATTCATTCCAAAATGAGGGAAGACGCGCGACTTTGTTTGCCGGAGATTGCCTTGAATTATTCAAAGAGTTACCTGATTCAAGTGTAGATTTAATCGTTACATCCCCCCCATATTGCATCGGCAAGGAATATGAAAAGGGTTGGGACTTAGAACGATTCAAATCACTCCATGAACAAATTCTTCCGGAAGCGGTCAGGGTGCTTCGAGATGGCGGAAATCTTTGCTGGGAGGTGGGATATCACATAAAAGACGGGGTAAACACACCACTTGATTTTATCATCTATGAAATCGCGACAAGAATCCCTAGCCTTAAGCTTAAAAATAGAATTATTTGGACATATGGCCATGGTTTGCATAGCAACAATCGGTTCAGTGGACGTCATGAAACCATCTTATGGTTTTCAAAAGGGGATAAACAAGTTTTCAACTTGGATCCCGTTCGTGTTCCACAAAAATACCCCGGGAAAACTCATTACAAAGGCCCCAAACTTGGCCAACCGAGCGGCAATCCATTGGGGAAGAACCCGTCAGATGTCTGGGACCATATCCCAAACGTCAAAGCGGGACATATAGAAAAAACTGCGCATCCCTGCCAATTCCCCGTGGCCTTGGTCGAGAATCTGGTCTTGGCCCTGTCCCCAGAAAATGGGATTGTACTCGACCCGTTTTCGGGAGTATCCAGCACCGGCGTCGCGGCCATTAGGCGGAAAAGACGATACATCGGGGCAGAGCTATCTAAAGAATATGTTGCGATTGCAAAAAAACGCCTAAAAGCTGCTCTCGCTGGAACTTTGGAAGTACGTGAGATGAACAAGCCTATTGCCATACCAAATCCAGAATCCAAAGTGGCCAAAGCGCCAGATCATTTTGTTAGAGCAGAAAAGCAGCCTACAACTGATAAACACAATTCAGAAACGGTGCTATCAGGCCCGATGTGAATGTGCCACACATGGGCTCGATCGCATTCTGAGCGACGCCCCCAAGGAGCAGGGCCACGAAGGCGAATCCAGGATTCGATACACTTTACGACAGTTTCCAGGCCCCCTGGGATTAATCCTCAAGCGAAAATAGTGTTTTCCATAAAAAGCACATAGTAAGCGGCAAATTTATGACTTACTTATACCAGCCCTTTCCGCCAATCTGAAAAACCCTCCAAAACTTTTTGAAACCACGCCGGTCGCTGTTTGAAATCCTTGACCAACGTATTGTACCGCACTGCCTTTGCCTCCCATGCGTCAGTTAGCCGCAACTCCAGCTCCTGCATTAGCCACAACGCCAGCGATAACACCTGATGACGTTCGGCAACACGCCGTTGTTCAAACGGAAAGATGCCGTAAGCCACATGAAGTGTGGCAATTCCCAACCGCTCCGCGACATACATCCGCAAACGATCATGGTTGGGCTTAGAAACCATGATTTTGCAAAGTTGATGCAACACCGCATGAAAACCAATATCGAAACGCCCCGTTTCAGAAACCGCCTTGTCGAGAGCGAGCAACATTTCTTCATGCAGCGCAAATGCTTCCGGATCATGAACAGGCACCGGCATATGGGGTACTCGCCGAAGATCGAACCGGCATGAATTGCACAAGCACATCTCGCCGGCTTCATCGATACCCTGTCCGAAATCCCGACGATGGAACACCACCGGCGAATCGCAGGCTGGGCAAGCATCGTGGATCAGAGCTTTGTGAACCGGGCAAAACGTGAAGAAGCCGATCCGCCACTTTCGGCGGAAATACGGTTCGGCACCCTCGGCCAGGCATTCAGGGCAATATTGCATACCGTAGCCCTGCCTAGTGGTGCTATGTAGCTTCAAAGGCAAAATCCACCGCAATTGCCCGCTACTTAGCCGTCTAGGGTAAAGCCGATCCCGATAACAGGTCAACGTTGTTCTATAGGCGTCCCAATAAGGTGTTCCCGTATGTTCACTGACCACTTTCAGCAGCCATTTCGGCGCCAGCCGGTCAATATCCCGGTTCCACGGCGTAAGCGCCTCACCGAACAATTGGTGAGTCATGGTCTGCAATTTGATGCCATTGGCTCTGGCAATGCGCACTATCCATGAAGACAGCAGCTCATCCGGCAAGGGCTTCGGATGCGCGGGCCAGAGCTTGCCAGAAAGCATGGTCAATTCACCTTTCGGTTTACTTTGTCGAGCTTGTGCTTCCTTTGGGATGGAGATGTCCAGCGAATCTCATCCAGAACTTTTCCATCGATTTTCTCCCGCCCGTTTTTAATCGCGTGTACCGCCGCAGCTGAAAGCAACTGCGACAGTTCACCGATATATCCTTCACTCAGGGAAAGCAGGCGGGTGGCCAAAGTCGCCTCATGGAGATTGGATGCTTCTTTAAGCGGCAGCATCCTCTCGAAACTCAATAACAGTCGCAAAAAAACGGAATTATGTAGCAGTTGCCAAAAGATTTATCCCTCGTAAGTCACTAATATAACACCTGTTCCTTAATTCCAAAACAGGTGCATCATGGCAGAATCCCACGTAGTTTCAGGCTTGGTTGCAAAGCACGCTGAGTTGGCTGGATTGATCCAGTTCCACCGGACAGAGATCGAGCGCGTCGCATCCGATCTCAAGCACCTCGACGCCACGCTCAAGCTGTTCGCCCCGGAAATGGATTTGCGTAGTCTCGGCTCAAAGCGGGTCAATTCTTCCCGTACAGGTGGATTCAAGCGGTTCGAGAGCCGCGAAAGCCATACTTGGGTGCTGGATCAGCTTCGAGAAGCTGTTGAACCCCTGACGACCGTTGTGATGGCCGAGCGGATCATCATTGCCAAAGGTTTGGAAGAGTCGAGGGAGTTGCGCACGTCGATTCAGCGCACGTTGAATGGAACGCTCCGGCGCTTGGAGAAGCGCGGGCTAATCGAGGACGCGGGACGCGCCGAAAACGGGCTGACGGTGCTTTGGCGTCTAGTTTAAGCCGCCAACCGCTCAGCCAGGCGCTTGTTCCCCTGCCAGTACCCGCACCAGTCACGGCTGGTCTTGGTGTGGGCGCATTTCCTGGTGATGTCGGTGAAGATCGCGCCATTGGGTAAGCGCCGGGTGTCCTCACGATAAGCGGCTTCATTGGCGTAGTTCGCCAGGTACAGATTCCCAAACTTATGCGTCTGGCCGTACTGCATCCGGCGAAACCGGGAGAAGTAGGACTCGGCCAGATTGTTCGTTGTGCCATCGTCAGCGCGGTACTCGACGCTATGATTCACGCGCCGGGTATCGAACTTGGCATGCAGCACGTCATAGGCGTTGGATTCATCCGCGCAAATCGTCGAGCCTTTCTTCACAAACTCCGTAGCCAGCTTGTTCACATCCGACTGATTCTCAGCCTTGATGATGAAGGTCAGCGTCTTGTTGGAACCCCTGATTTCATCCCCTGCCGTTTCTACTTTCTGACGCATCACGAACACGCAACGCTTGCCCGGTTTCTGATGGATGGCAAGGCGGCGGTCAATCCGATCCTCCTTCTTGTTCTTCGGGCGGATATGCCCATTCACATAAGCACCATCCATGTGGATTTCACCAGCCAATTGCGCATCGTCGCGGTGTTCCATCAGCGACTCCCTGATCTTGTGCGCCAGCACGAAGGCGGTCTTGTACTGTACGCCCAGGTCGCGGCCAAGCTGTAGGGCAGAAATACCCTTCACGGCGTTGGTGTAGATCGCAATGGCGGTCAGGTACAGCTTCAACGGCAGCTTGTGATTGGCGAAGATTGTGCCGGACGTGACAGAAAACGCATGAGTACACGCCTTGCACCGCCATTGCTTCCGGTCGTTGCGGAAATAGTGGCGGTCAATCGTGCCGCACACCGGGCAGGCAGTTTCTTCGCCAGCGCCCCAGCGCAATTCCCTGAAGACTTGAAATGCTTGGTCGTGAGTCATTTCCATGACCTTGCGCACAGAGAGCGTGCGGGCTTTGGCGGAGAGAAGAAAGTGCTGGGACATGGCGAACCTCGCTAACACAGTAAACTATGTGTTAATTATACACATATAACTATGTGTTGCAAGCTATTTATCACATCATTTACATTGCATTTCACATTGTTTGAAATGCGTGGTAAAGTAAAGCATGTGCAATGAATGGGATTTTAATTTATGATACCGGCTATGACTTATGACGAATTCAGACGACAACTGGGTAAAGCAGGCTTGTCGGTAAAAAGTTTTGCCGAACTCATCAAGCAAAAACCCAATTCCATCACCAACTATGCCGCGCAAGGCGAAGTGCCGCCACATCTGGCGATTATTGCCGCACTAATGGGGGATATGGCGGAGTCTGGGCAGGATTTTCGTGCAACGCTATCACGCATTCAATTCGAGGCCGCGAAACCGCGTGGATCGGCGGTAAAGGGGGCGTTTGGTGGAGTATCCAAAAAGGATATTGATTAATGAACCTCACAATCCACAAAATACATAATGGAGTGTGATTACGTCTCATGAAACATTCCTCGATTCTCTCGGCAGTTCCACATGACGTAAGACTTGTTGCAGCCGTCTCACGCCTCTTAGATTTACATCAAAGCCGCAGAGAGTCGGGTGTGTATGTGCCCGAGACGCAGGAGCGAGGAGGATACTTTTTCTCTCTCGCATTACTCTTGTTGGATACTCTCCGAGAAATTGAACTTGATAGAGGCCCGAATTTTGTTTCCGTAGGGGATGTTCTGGAACATCTCCGCAAGAGAGTTTCGTCAGTGACTGCCGATGACTTGGACTATGTTATCGCGACGATTACTACTGAGAGAGAAATACGGTATGGCACCGAAAACGGCAAGGGCGATCTGGATTTCGGGTTGACGAGAGAGACGACGCCTTTGCTAGAACAAGCTCGTGGATTTGCTCAAATTCAACTCACAGAAAACAGCCGCCTTTTGCTACGCATTGCAGCCATGAAGGAAAGTTGGCTTTACAGTGACCTGGATGCCGAAAGATTGGTCAAGGCAATCGAGAGGGGGCAATTTGACGACATCCCACGTTTTTGCCGCATGATAATTCTCGAACTTGCATCCAAAGGGAAGCAACTTTCTGGGGTGTTGGAGCGCCCTACGCTCTCCGAGTTGCGTGACATGCTCATAGAGGAAGGTTCACTTATTGCCGATGCGTTGCGCGAGGCAACAGAAGTGGTCAAGCGTGCTTGCACACTAATTTTTGACGCAAGAACAAACGCAGCATTTGCAGCATGGAAAGAGCGGTCTGGGGGCAGCGTCACCTACTCCATCGGCAACCTCCAAACTGAAGTTGAGCTTGTGATGCAAAACGTTGAGGCTTTTTCTCGTCGATTTGTCGCGTTTCTTGAAACTGCACAACTGGCGCGTACCACAGGAGGAACAGGAATTCCATTCCTGAAAATCGTAGATTCCCTAACAGACCCGAAATTGGTTCCCGATGTGAAGCGTCTCGAAGCTTTATTTGCGGGTGTAATGCCTTGGGGTATTTATGAAAAACATTTCCATCCATCAATGTTAGTTGGCGCAATCGACTTCTCGACGCTTGCAGAAACAGAAGCGATAAAACCTACATCTTCTTTTACGCTTGAACAAGGGCAGGTTTCAGGGCACGCACGTTTCCTCGATTTTTTGTTGAGGAACCGGGCACTTATTGTGGATAAGTTGCGCAAACGTCCATCGTTTTTTTCTGAAATTATTTTGGATGAAGGATTCATCCTCGAACCCGGTGAAACACCTGCCGACTTCTTCGGTGTTTATGCTGCGCCCGATAATCTGGACGGCGAGGGATTCTCCATTACCGTTGGTGTTACAGGCGGCACCTTTGATGCGTGGATTGACGGAAGCCAATTTGTTGGCTCTAACCCGATGCTATTTATCACGGAGAACGAAATATGAATTACACCGAAATGGGCGCTGTATTTGGTTATCTGCTCCGTTGGCGCGAGATTGCTGGCAATCCGCCAGGTGGACGTAAGCTTCGTGATGGTGAGGGGGATGCTGCGCGATCTCTCTCGAACAGTAATTCGTCAGCGCATGCTGATTTTGAGGACTTCTTGAACGCGCAAGGCTTTTCTCTTGTCTCGCGAGACGGTATTGATTTCGGAATTCCACCGAAGCCGAATACATCAAACACTATATGGGTTATGACTAGGAAACGAGGAGAATACTTGGCACCGTATGTCGATAGCCGTTGGTATATTGACATGATGAGGGACGGGCGTGGTGGTGATGGCGATGAAAAAAAAGAAGCCAAAAAGGCGGAAACCGTTTTTTGGACAGCACGCCTTTGGCTGACGTTACAATGGTTTTTTTATGAAAGGATTGATCGCCTGCCATCTGAAGTCAGCGAGTATCGCCGCGCAATTGTATCGAAACGAACACTCGTTGATGAACTGGCTTCTGGCATTGAGAAGATGGGTAATGCTGGACGCCCAACAGGAGAGGCTGGAATTGCTTGGGACTTCTTTTGGAAAGACAAAAAAAATATCTCGACTTGGGCTGGACGTTTTTTGAACGTAATGGAGAACACCGGCATGATCCAGCCTTCAGGAAACAAGGACGAATGGCATCAAACTGTGCTTGCGGCTATCGAGATGGCCGATAACGCCTCCCAAGAAATAGCTTATTTGTTACCCCCAAAGGATGCTCTTGCCACGACAGCAACGGCAGCGCTGCTTCTGGGTGAATCTCCCTCTGCTTTAGCTCAGACATCAGAATAAAGAGTCCAAGGAGAATCGAGCCATGCCGCTAATCAACCGCATCGAAATATCGAATTTCATGAATAGCAGACGTGAAGACCCGTGGAGGCCAGATTGGACATATCAACAATTCGATCTCAAGGGGGAAAATTCCGCCATTAACATACCAAATGGCAAAGGCAAAAGTACCATTTCCATCGCTTTGCTTGGGATGCTGACTCATGATAAAAGTCTCGCCGAAGTCAGGCGAAAACATTTTGCGCCATTATCGACTGGACATTTCTCCCACATCCGCATGGAAACTTACATCTGGACGGATGATGACTCTCCCAATGATCTTATTGCACAAGCAGGCGGAGATTTTGGCGGCTATCCAATGGTTTTTGGTATTTATGGCAACGCGGGCGAAAGTGGAAACCATAGATTCTATTCATATCGTGGAGAACTTAAAGATTGCCCCATTGGGCGCAAGGATGGAAATTGCGTAACGTTGGTTAGTAACAACGATTTTCGCGACAAGTTAGAAACTATGCCAGGACGGTTCCCAACCAATCAAAAAGAGGATTCTCGCTCGAATTGGCGCGATCATGTATCTGGTGTGTTTGACATGGCTAGTATCGAACAGCAACTCATCTATCAGAAGGCCAAGGGAGCTGAGGGTGGTGGAGGTTATTTTGATGTGAAATCCCCACCTGGCAAGTATGCGGAGACTGTATTTTACGAACGACTCGCGCCAGAATTGCTAGTGGACATGATGGGTAATATCGAGGAATACGCTGGGGAGCACGGGATTGAGGACACCATTCACGAGAAGGTGCAGGGTATCATCAGTGCAAAGATTAGAACGGCGAAAACGGCTGAAGAGCTCCGTCTCACTCGACTTGTTTTAGATGAACTCGAACGCATTCGAGTGAAGGCTGAAACAGTTGCACGCACAAAAGATGAGCATGATGTGGCGTTGGCAGAATTTTCTGTGGAGTATGCGGCTTTAAAAGAACTTGTCATTGACAATCCATTCCCTGGAATACCACGCCAGCCTGGCGACAATGCTCCGACCTTGACGAAAGCAATGGTTATGCAATCTGGGCAATGGTTTTTGCCTGATAGTGCTTTCGAGATTTTTACGGGAGACCAAGCTGGGCATATTAATGAGCGAAAAAACACGAATCATATTGATACGACAACGGCAGTAAAAACGCAACTCATTGATTATGCAGACGATAGAAGCAAGGCAAAAGGGCCTGCGCCTCAGCTTTATAACCTCAATGCTTCACTTTCTCTTTTAAGCGTCACAACCAACTTCAAGAATGGCTACACGCGGGAAAAGGCAACGCAGACAGTCGAAAACGCGTTCGCTTGGGTCGAAGCCAATGGTGACACCAATCCTGCCCGTATCGAAAAGCGTGAACTTAAACAAAAAACCGAAGAGGCAGAGAGCCGTTGGCAGACACTAAAAAATAATCGGGATGCGTTGCAGACAGAGAAGGAAACGCTGAAGGCAGAGCAACAACAAATCGGCGGACAGCAAGCCGAGTTCAGAAGAATGTCAGAAAGCACGTTATTCACGGAAGAAGAGCTTGCATCACCAGCAGAAACTGGGCGAAAAGTTATGGATGCTGTCAGCGAAGCTGATACCGCCATTTCTGGACACCTTATCAAAGTGACCGCGAACAAGGAAATATTCGCCGATTGGAATCAATTTGTCGTTGACTATGGGCGTGATGCTGATCCGTCTGAAATCGCTGCCATATTGGAAGCCAATGAAGCTGAAGCAGAAAAATCTCTAAACGCTAATTTGGGTGCCCTACGCGAAGCGAAAGGAAAATCCCAATCTCTTAAACAAAATGCAGAGCGTAAAAACAAGCATCTGGCGGCGCTGACAGAAAATACCGGGAAGCTGGACGCATTACGCCCATTATTGGCGACGTTCTCCACCCATTTCGGCGACATAGAGCCGATGGGGTTAGAACAGACGGTAAAAGGCAACCTCAAGAAAGCGGAAACAAGAAGTAATGCCATAGAAATTGAACGCGCCAAAATGAAGGACACACTGAGCGCATTGAACACGTTCAGTGGGTTTCCTGGCGCATCCGTCACGCCGAAGGAATGGCTTGGTGTTCGTGCTGAAGAGCGGACTATCCTGACCAACGAAATTCAGGTTCTGAAAGGCGAAATTAAGGATGGGCGAGCGCGTCGTGCAGATTTAAACAATGCAGCTGTTGCTCGTGGCAAGGTCGCACGAGAAGTCTTTGATCTTGTCGGAGCGGATTCGGAACCGTTGCATGATGCCGTTGAAAAGATGGGGTTGCCGGACGGTAGAAAAGCACAAATTCTTTCACTGTTCTCGTTACTCCTATTCTCCCCAGTTTATGCGTCGGCAGAACGCGCGAGCGAAGCTGCACAAAAACTTGTTGAACACGATTTGGAATCACCAGTATTCCTTGCGAACGAATTGGAAAAATTTTGTCGTTCGACAGATATTAATTATGACGGGAAAGTTGCCCGTACTTGGCTCGTTGGCATTAGAACGCGGCCTGTTGATTGTCTGCTAGACCACACCCTCGTAAAAAGAGAAAAAGCTGTTCTCGATGAAAAAATCGGAGAACTTGAACGGCAACTAGCAATAAAAGAAAATCGCTTTGTCGTCCTCAATCCAGAAAGCGATGAAGCGATTATTGCTCGTAAGGCGAACGAAGCTATCGACAAGGAACATCCGCAGAAAGATGCTGCTCTTAATGACGAACTAGATGCAATTAATATTAAATTACCGCGCCTGTCTGATGAAGCGTCAGATGATGCTGTGGCATCCATTCGGGCGATTATCGAATTTCGTGCCCTTCTTAATGGCGAGACAGAAGAGGCTTTGGCAATTGCACTTGCATCTTCTGAAAGCGCCGCTCATCAGGCAACAATATTGCTAACTGAGAATGAAGAGATAGTCAGCAAATTGGATATTGTCCGTGAGCAACTTCAAACAACATTTTCAGATGCGAGAGTTGCTGCGACTGTTGCCCCACAACTTCGCAAGATAAAGAATTTTGTCGATGCAAGCGGCCCAACGTTTATGACCAGCGCTCCGTTAATACAACGTAACCTGGAAGATGCGAAACACAAGGCAGATGCTAGAAACAAATTCCGTTTTGACCTCGCAGAAATATTTGTCAAGGATGGTGATCTGCGACCTCGCGCAATCGAGAACAGGCTTCAAGAAATCGAACCAGAAATGGAAGCTATCGTTAAAACTCTCTTGCCTGCCGCCGAAATGGAATGCAAAAAGTTTGGTGAACGATTACCGAAACTCGAAGAATATATTATCGGCATTGATAATCTAGTAATAGAATTTAGGAAGAAATATCGGGAAATGGCGAAGAGTACTGGTGTTCCTATCCAAGTATCCCGCGACCGCCTATCTTCGCACCCGTTGGTGGAAGCCGCAACACAACTATCTCTTACTTCTGATGCGGATGAACTTGTTGATGCCATTATCGCCATGCGTGAACCACTGGCGGATATTGAAGCTTCGGACTTAAAAAATGCCGTAGAAAAAACAGAACAAATATGGAAAGCCGCTCGGGGTACATTGGGGCAAGAAATCGAACGGGTCAAGGATGATCGCAACATTGCTTTGAACGAACAGATGAGGATAGGGCTGGAAAATACGAAGGACGACATCCAGGAATTGGTCAGGATGATTCTTGTGACAAAAGATAATCATGACAAGAGCAAAGCAGCCAATGAAACAGCCAGTCGGCATCTTGATGAAGAATGGGACGGCATCTCGGCATGGCTGGAAAACTTTACGAGGCGATTGCCAGGCAACTTTGATGCGATGAAGTCGGCTTTTAAGCCAGTGAAAGATTCGGTCTCGGGTGAAATAATTTCGGCAGGGTTTGAAATTGAAGCGAGACTAGCCGACATGAAAGATGTCCGTGCTGTTTTGAGCAACATTGTGGAAACAGTCGAAAAACGCGAACGTAGCCGCGAAGAATTTGGGGACGATGAATACCTACAAGCCATTAGCGACAAGAGCATGCGAAAACAAATCCGGGATGAATTCTATAAGAACGTCCTCGCTGAACCAAAAATTCGAGTTTGTATCCCATCCATCAGCCATAAATTTTTGATGCTAGATCGAGACATGGTTTCTTCAGGGCAAGGAATTGCCATGACTCTCCTGTGGATTGTGAAGATGGCGGATTATGTGACTGAACGGGAATCAAGCAGGCAGAATGTAAGTAGCGCCGCAAGACGTAAAGCTCGCAGTAACAGGACGCAGTTTGTCATCATCGACGGTGCGTTCTCTCACCTGTCTGATCGCTCTCTCATTAAAGATGCGCTTGACGGTGTAAGTAAAACTCGCGGCAAGTTCCAGCTTATCATCACAGGACATGACCCCAATTACAAGAACGATTACAAATATTTTCCATCCTATATTTCTGCGCGTGAAATCGGCGGAAATATGATGTATGCAGACAGCGAAACACGCCGCCTCGTCAGCCCGGAAGATACGGGTTCCAGGATCGGGGTGATGGAACTGGCGGCTTGGCACAAGTTGCCGGATGGGAAGGCGGCATGACTCTTTCCGTGAGGGAGCGCAATGTTCTGGAATGGATTCATACCAATATAGGTGAGAGCGGATTCCTGAAAGGTAGGGGGCTTGGCGGACGGATCGCCGCTGAATGTGGCATTGAACCTCTCGAAGCTAAACTTGTATTAGGCAAGCTTGCGCGGAACGAGATTCTTGGTGGTGTTACACACCAAGGAGAAACATTCGGGCGCGTAACGCTGCTCGTGGTCGCGCCTGTGAAAGAGGAACCCGACTCTCTTATCCGCTGGCGTGCAGCAAGCCATGCTGTTGGCTTGACAGCGGCAGAAATAGAAGCATTGGCACCCTGTCATGGCAGGGTGAAAGATTTCAACGACGCCGATCTACGGGAGCTAATAAACGGCTTAATGGCGTTGCGCGCTGCGCAGGCGCAGGAACGTGGTATCCCGCGCTTTGTTGTTTCAGCAAAATACCTTCTTGGCTCGTCAAAGCTCATCGGGAGCCTTCGTCCATCTGCCCTGAAGGCATTCGGCATCGAGACTGAAAATTTCCCTGATGCTATCCCCCACATTCTTATCGCCGGGCCGTCCGCACCCGAAGCGGTCATCCTCATTGAAAATCCCCACTCATTCGAGGAAGCGATTGCGGCAGGCTGTGCCGAAAGAGTTGCGCTTATTGTTACTTATGGTTATGGATTGTCCAGGTCAGGCGAGCAGTTTGGCAACCGTCTGGTTGAATCTGCCGATGAGGATGAGATAACAAAGCTCGTCCCTTTGGTCAGGAACGGTAATCCGCCACAACCTCTCGAACTTTTCCAGCATCCGCATATCTTCTTCTGGGGTGATCTTGACCGTGAAGGGTTGCGTATTTATTCCAGCCTGAGAAGCCGTATTCCTGGCCTCCGCCTAAGTGCTCTCTACCGACCTATGGCCGAAGCGGCAAGGCAAGGGAGAGCGCACCCATACGCGAAGGCAACAGCAAAGGATAATCAAGCATCTCTGGGCACCGTTCCTGAAGATGCGTTGCCTCTAGTGCCGCTTTGCCAAGACCGTGGAGTTGACCAGGAAATCGTTGCCCGTTCGGACATCTCCTCGTTAATTGCACTATCATTTGAATAAGCGCAACTTATTGATGTAATGATGATTTGGCAACAGCTACATAATACCGCAAAAAAAGCTCATCAAGCTCCCAGCGCGGAAGTACGGCTGGCTCAAAGCGGTTGGACAACTGCGGGTCGGTCTGAATTGCACGATAGGCGTCCCTGGTACCGACGCCGACAACGGGGATCTCAAGCTCATTGCCGAGATATTTGATGACGTTGAGAAACCCCTTCTGGCGATTGAGATTGCCAGCAAGGATATGATGAATTTCGTCGATGATCAGCATCCGAAGTCCTACCTGCTTTAAAATCTTCAGAACCTGAAACTGTTTCTTGTCCACCCGGTCTGCCGGTTTGTACGGCGCAAAAAGCAGCTCCAGTATGGCATTGTAAAAACGTCCCTCATCTGGGACAGGAGGCGCTTGCACCACCAGCACCGGAACCTTTACCGCAGATCCACTTGGCTCATCGCTTGCGGGATGCAGCGAATGGAACCGTTCCACCAACATTGTTTTACCGTTGTTGGTATCGCCGACGATCAACAAGTTGGGCATGCGGTGCGATTTTGGATACGTCAGCAGGTCTTCGAGTTTGGCCAGTATTTCCTTGGCCTGCGGATAGCCGATCCAGCGCGGAGAGCGGATGCGCTGTATGCGCTCATGGTCAGAAAGCGTCAGCAGCTCTGCCGTTTTGGGGGAAAGATGACTAAACGCGATTGTCACGACAAATCATCCAGTTCGTCGAACGGTTTTAAATCGGGCAACATCGGAGTGGCCGGAGGAGCTTCAACCGGCGCGGTTTTTTTGCCAGCCGGCTTGCTTGCGCCCAACCCTGATTTGCGCCGCTGCTCCGAACGCCTTGCTGCCTTGGTCTTGCCCTGCGCCTCAACCTCGACTTCGCGCATACGCTCGTAGGCTTCGAAAATGGCTCGTTCATCCACTTCCTTCCTGGACTCTTTAACCTGACGCTGCATTTCCCGCATCTCCCAAAGACTAATCGGCGGATGCGAAGTATCGCGGTAGGGGATTGGGTAATACTCCATCACTTCCGGATCGTAAAACCAAACAGTGCTGATGTCCCTCGGGTCGCGACGGAACATGAATTTCCGCTTCGCTTTAGAATTGCTCGTGTCTGTTTCGCCGATCCATCTGCGCAGCACGTCGTGGTAATAGTGGATTTCATCGATGACCACACCGTAATTCTGAATGGTGCGCTCCTCGAAAGGCATGAAATCAAGACGCACGCGGTCTTCATCCGCGATCTTTTCCGGCAAGCCAGTGCCAGGTTTATCATCGGAACCGAAAATGCCTTCGCGGAATTTCTCCATGGGCGCCATGCCGATGGATTTGTGTTCGCGCTGGTGGTAAACGTCCACGATATAAGTAGCGAGCCAACTCTCTAGATCGCTCAATGTCATGGAGGCAGACTTCTCTGAGTCGTAATCGCCACGTTCGCGGGTATTGGAAAACGTCGTCCCTTCCAAAGTATGAATTTCCTTCATCAGCGTGCCGACCAAACGCTCAATGTGCCCGCCGAAGTGCGGGCGTGCGACGGGCCGCCATTCCAGATTGATGCCATATTCTTTGCAGGCGCGTTGCAGCATATTTCCTCTGAATTCCTTGGCGTTATCCAAGTGAATTGTTTTGGGCAGCCCCCAGCATGGCCATTCAGAAACGACATTGTGTTTTGCCAACCATTTGTCCTTGGCGAGGATGGCGTGCGCGATGCAAAGCCCCGTAGCCAACGCGCCGGGCGGATCGAACGAGACATAGAACCCAGCCACCATCCTGCTGAACACGTCAATGGCCAGCGTAATCCACGGGCGACCTATCGGTCGACGGTGGATGTCGTCCACCAGAATGATATCCATCTTGGTATGGTCGATTTGGACTATCGACAGCGGATAATCCGCGCCGGGGAAATGTCCCCTTATCGGTGAGAACTGTTGTGCGGCGGCTTTTCTTCCCTTTCTTCTGGAGATACGCACCTCATCGGACAGTATGTCGATCCGCTTGCGCACGGTGTTGCAGTGTGGCGCCGGCAATTTTGCACGCTCACATTTGCTTCTGATTTCCTGGCAAATACGTGAAATCGACTTGGGATTCCTTGTCAAATATTCGCTCTCGACCGTAGCCGCAATAATTGCCTCAACTTCTTTCGGCAACTTGACCATCCCCTTGTCGCTGCGAGCATTTACTTGAAGCGCAGTAACGCGCCCTTGCGCTTCATATATCCTGATCCACTTGTAAATCGTGGTGGCATGAATGCCATATTCTTTCCCCCGCGCTTCAACGTCTTTAAGAGTTCGTCCGCCGATCTCCAGCAAAGGGAGAATGATCTCGTACTTTCGCTCTGCGGCCTGCCAGACTGCGTCTGGAATTTGGTTAATATCAGCCTTTGGCTTGGGCGCCAGTGCAGGCGGCACAGGTTTCAGATCAGCAATTTTCGCCTGTTCGGCGTGATTGGTTTCGCTATCGGACACCAAGACCAGACTCAAATCCAGAATGTGCGTAATACGGCAGCGGCGTCCCTTATAGAACACCTCGGTGCCAAGCTTTAACGACAGTGTTGTGCGCGATGCGGTCACGACAAACTCCAAATACGGCTTTTCATGGTTAAGGGATTGTGCAAGTCGACGCCGATCTGAAAAGTTGCAATCAAATGCCACAGCACTCTGATCAACTGCGCCTGACTTGCCGCATCGGGGTTGATGGCGTTAATCAGATCGCGGGGAGTGGACTCATTGATTTCCTTCAGATGCCCGCGAATACCCTGCATAAGCCCGGTATCTGGTATAGGACGACGGAAATCTATCAGGAAGCGTGCATTAGCAAGATAAGGGGTGCGGATTTCGCGCTCGGTGACGAGCTTGAATCGCCAGCCTTGCTCCTTGGCGAAATAGAATGCGGCCTTGAACTTTGGGCGAAGCTCTGTCCATTTCTCTCGCAGCTCGCTTCGATACTTGACCTCGCAGAGCCATGGCGGCCTGCCATCGCTCTCAATGAATTCGACAAATACATCGGGCGTGTAGCTGTGCTGACCCCCGCTCGCATCCAGCCATTTAACCTTCACTGGCTGCGGATCGATGGTTTTAACCTCCGGCGAAAATTCTAGAAGTGACAGAAAATCCCGCTCCAGTGTAGACTCGAACTGCGCGGCACCGCCCGCCTTGGATGACGCTGCAATCCCGGTCACGTTCCGGTAGTTTTTGGGAATGGTTCTGATAGGCATTCTAACCAGCAGCCTCCAGCAATAGAATTTTAGGCCAGAAGCACCTAACGTTATGAAACGTTAGTAGTTAGCAATGGAAAATGCAAGAGCAAATAATCTCATGGGATAAATCAGCTATGGAAATTAGAATGATGTCGATCTCGATGCCTGTTAATTCCATTGATCATTACGAATGAACTAATACGCCGTCTCAGTGATGTCATTTTGCGGCCTTTCGCCGATCACTGAAATTGCAACAATGAACGTCAGCAGTGCCCAGACAACTAACCTTCACAAAAGCCTGGCGGGCTCCGGATTTGCAGATAAATGAGGTGATGCGAATGAAAGCAATGTTCTGGGGGTTGTTGGCTGCTGTGTTGTCGCTATCGTCCATGGCATGGGCCGACGGTGCGCGGGCACCTTACGATTACGTGAAGGAAGTAGCCGGAGGAAAGTATGTCTTCGTGATGCTGGCGAATCAGGGCTATAGTCAGTTCGACCCGGGGGCGCCAGACGATGTGGGGGTAGTTGATCCCGATAAGGGGGTACGCAGGGTTTACAAGCAGTCTGGGCTTTATCTAGCTGGCCAGACCACGCCACTCTGGACGATCTCCTGGTACGCTTTCACGGTTTTTCCTGCTTCGGACGGCGACCATCTGGTGCGCATCGGTCCCTGGGCGTCATCAACCGAGCAGTTGGCTCTCTCCTTTTATTCCAAGGGTATGGAGATCAAGAGATATCTGATCCAGGACCTGGTGAAGGATCAATCCAAGCTCAGGAACACTGTAAGCCATTTCTTCTGGATAGCAAAGAATCACTATGATGAGGGGACCCAGCTATTTCATCTGAAGACCGTGGACGGAAGGAAATACAAGTTTTCCATTCTGACCGGAGAAATAGTTCCCTGATGCAACCATGATGAGCGAGAAATCAGCTTAACGTGTGCGCACGCCATCCTGCCGATCCTCATGTCGCAGCGCTTGGTTACGTTGATTGACATGGATTCATCTCGGTAGCTACTATTGTTTGGTTAATTATAAAAGCAAATTCCCATGAGATGCATGGGATCGTTAGGCTCATTGAAGAGGGAGTGGATGCAAATGGTAGGATTCGATTATCTGAGGCGGGGCGCCCTCCTCACGGCGACGGGGGTCGCTTTATCTCTGCTAGCAGCTTGCGCGAGCATGCCGGGAGGGATGACACAGGCGGCGCTTGACGGCGACATGACCGCCCTGGACGGACTCCTGACATCAGGCTCACCCGAGATCAACACCCCGGTTACCTTCAACGTGGCCCCGCCCACCTGTCCAGGCCAGAAGATCATGACTCCGCTCCAGGCCGCTGCGTGCGCAGGACAGGAATCTGCCATCCGGAAACTCCTGGCTGGCAAGGCCGACATCGACCTTGCCACCGGGGCCGGCCAGACGCCGCTGATGTTAGCCATGGCCAACGGACGCGATGGCGCAGCACGCCTCCTCGTCGAGTCGGGTGCGAAACTCGAAGGCACTGACGCTGTTGGCAATACCCCTCTCTTGCTTGCCGCCGCGAGAGGAAACAGGACCCTCGCGGAATTCTTGTTGAAGAACGGGGCTTCACCGAAGGCACGGAATAAGGACGGCGAGACGGCGCTTCTTCTGTCTACCGATGCCGGCCTTTCGAAGATGCTTGCCGGACTTGGCGCCGATCCGTTGGCCGTCAACACTGCCGGGGAATCCGGCCTGCATCTGGCCGCGAAAACCGGCAACACCCAAACAGCGAAGTTCTTTTTGGAGCGCGGAATCGACGTCGGACTCAAAAGCAGGAGCGGCGCGACCGCCCTTGACATCGCGCGGGCATCGACCGATGCCTCTGCCGCCAGAACCGTTCGAGCGACGCTTGCCGCTAGACGGCGCGGCGCCCCTTCCGGCGACGACAGCCATGCCTCAACGCCCATCGCCCCTGAACGTGCGGGAAAGCGAGCGGAGGTTGCTGCCGTCATCGAGGATAGGATCAACCGGTCAATCAAGGAGGAAACAGTCGCTGCTGACCGGGTTGCACAGGAAGGCCGGTCCGCAGAGGCTCTGGCACTTTATGCCGCCGCCCTCGCCAAGGCTGCCGACATCGGTGGCACTGCCGGGAACGACCTGCGCGTGAAGATCGTCCGATACGCCGCATCCCTCCCCCAGCAGCCTGGCCTCCCCGAAAAGGCGCGCGAGCATTTGGTGCGCAGTGCCTACCTTCTCAAGAAGGGACAGGACATCGGGCTCGTCGAGAACGAAATGGCAGCGGCCCTACGCCTAGCCCCGTGGTGGGTAGAAGGATACTATAATTTAGGGCAGCTTCAGGCTGAACAGGGGAAGTTCGACGCGGCGGAGCGGAACCTCAAACTATTCATTGACGCCGCGCCCGCCGACCCTCGCGCACAGGCCGCCCAGGACAAGATCTACGAGACCCGGCTGGCTCGCGAGGAGGAGGGCAAGATCCAAGGGATGCAGGGCCGCTGGGTTGATGGGAACGGCCGAGGCTACACCACCGCGATCAAAGGCGATAAGATCCTGATCAGTTCCGACGGCGGCCTCGCGTTTACGCTCATCCAAAGGAATGGCGCCTTGGATGGCTCAGTCGAGGGGAGGGCATACGCTGGCGAGCACAAGTGCACGATCCCTGCGCAGATGCATCCGGTGACTGGCCGGCTCTCTCCCGATGCGCGCGGCATCAACCTCGAATACCTCTGGTCCCGGTACAAGACGAGCTACCACTGCGTCAACATGGCGGGCGTGCCTTCGACCTGTTGCCTGCTCTGCGATGAGGTATGCGATGCCGTCACCGTCAGCGGCTCCGACCGGATGAATCTTCAGCTCCGGCCGGCCCGGTAAGCGGGGGGCGGAATATGATGTTTCGGACGACGACACGGGGCCGAGCGATCCGCCGGCCTATGATGAGTGAACGCTTTCATGTCGTGGCGCTTGCGGCCACCCTCCTGGGTGCCCAACTCTTTCCGCCAGACTCTATGGCGGGCGCACCGGAGGCATCCGGCCCCGTCTGCGTTCCCGTTCCCGGAATGCCGTGCCCCGGTACCGTTCGATCCTCATCGTCCAGCACGAGCCGGTCGACCTATTCGTCTGGCAAACGGAGCTCCAAGCCTAGCACCAGCTCGATCATGCTTAAGGAGTTGCAAAGCAGCATCGACCAAATGACCACCCCTAACCCAGCCGCTCTCCAGAGAATCCGGCAGACACAGATGGAAGGCAACCGGGCTCAAGAAGAAGCCGTGACGTCACAGCAGGCGACGGAGGAGCAACGCCTGCAGAAGGCCCTGCGTAACGCCGAGGCCGCCCGGATGAAACAGATCCAGGATCTCACCGGCTCCTTGCAGGGGTTGCCGGGAAGCGCTCCCATCGAGGAATTGAGGGCCGCGGGATCGTCGGGGTTCGATACCCGCGGCCCGTTATCCGGCCAGATTTTGCCCCCGCCTCCACCGGCGTCTCCCCCGACGCCCGTAGTACTCCAGGAGAAGGCAGTTCCGCCGGAGAAGGTCACCCCGGAGATGCAGGCCCTCCTCAAGGAGCGCGAAGAGCTCCGCGGGCGGAAGAAGGAAATGCAGGAGTCACTCGAACGGTTCGAGTCTAAGGGGAACCTCACGCCAGAGGAATCAGCAGCGATTGCGAAGCTCCGGCAGGACCTCGCCGTCACCCTGAACAAGGAGGACTACCTCACCTTCTCGATCAACGAATCGCTACCGTGAAACTTCGACGCTTCCCCGCCATCGCCCTTTCCGCCCTGTTCCTCCTCCCCGGCGGAGCCTTCGGAAATTCCGATTCCGATTCCGCCATGCTCGAAGCCAAGCTGGCGGCCAGGCGTAACGTTATCGAGAAGGACCGAAAGGCGCTCAACGCCGAGTGCGGCGCAGTCTCGACGGCCGATGCGGCGAAGGTCACCGAATGTCGGCGTCGGCGAGACGACGTGGCACGGCGGATGAACGAATACAAGATCGACTACAAGCACCTGCAGGAACTGTGGGCCGGCCCGTCCGACCTTTACTACTCGATCCCGCAGGACGAAATTCGCATCCCGACCGGGATCAAGCTCCTGGCGAAGAAACTGAAATGGAGCACAGAGAAACAGGCCCGTCTCGACAAGGCACTGAAGGGCCTCGGATTCGACGGCCTCGACCCGATCACCGAGGACAATGTTCGGGATGGCTGGCGTGCCATCCATGAGACCGCTGACAACGCCGACCTCTCACGGGCGGCGGACGCCGCCTCTGGCCCACGGCTGTCCGCCGTCGGCCAGAGGACAAAGATGGATTGCACCATCTCCGCAATGGCGACCGCCACCGGCCAGCCCTACGACAACGTCGCCGCGCACGCGAAGGATCTCATCCGCCAAGGAGAATGGCGCAACCCGTACGTCCGCGAGAATCCGCAGGAAGCCATCGACAAGGGGCTCACCGGCGGCGAGGTTGTCATGCTCGCCGAGTCGCTCGGCCGCGCCGAGGTTGCCCCTAGTTCCAGGTTTGAAGAGATACTGAAGGGCGGCCGCCCCGTGCTGGTCAACGTAGCGACCATCTCGAGCAAGCAAGGCTTCCCCGCCGGAACGACAACAGCCTTTGGCAGCCATCAGGTCGTCCTGACTAAAACATTTCAGAACAATGGGAAGACGTGGTACGAGGTGGCAGACTCGAATTCACCCGGCACCCGGTATTTCGTGACCCCAGAGAAGTTGAATCTCATTCTTCAGGAGAAAGGGGTCGCTTTCGGACGAGGCCAGTGACCCCGCTGCACGTCCTTTCTCGCTAGCCAGACCCTCACGTATTTGACCTCGGTATAATTGGCATGGAAATCGCAATGTCTATAAAAGAAAGCACTTAAGGGGGCGCATGGACACCAACCAATCCATCCTGTTTTTCGATAATCAATTCCAGAAGCAGGTCAGCGCGCAGAGTTTTGCCCTCAACCCATTCGAGGCGGCAGTGCTGCCGCACTTGACCGGCAGCGTGCTGGATCTGGGTTGCGGGCTCGGCAATCTGGCGATTGAGGCGGCGCGGCGCGGCGCTTCGGTGGTGGCGGTCGATGCCAGCCCGACTGCGGTTGCACATATCCAGCGAGTGGCAGAACAGGAGAAGCTGGCACTGCAAGGGGTTCGGGCCGATCTGTCGCACTACCGGATCGGTGACCGGTACGATTCCATCGTGGCGATCGGCTTGCTGATGTTCTTCGACCGGGGGCGGGCATTGGAGCTGCTTGAGGGAATCCAGCGCCATGTGAAGCCCGGCGGGTGCGCCGTGATCAACGTCCTGATCGAAGGCACGACTTACCTCGGCATGTTCCAGCAGGACCACTACACGCTGTTTGGCCGCGAGGAACTGGCGCAGCGCTTTGCGGGCTGGAAGGTGCTGGAGATGACCTGTCAGACCTTTCCCGCTCCGGACAATACCGAAAAGGTGTTTGCGACGATAGTCGCTCGAAAGGCTTGATCCGGTTACAGCGCTTTACTTGAGCGCCGCTTCGGATAGATTCCTGATTTGCCGGTCGTGCATCCTGCCCAGCAAAGCCAGTGCGGCGACGGCGCCGATCAACGCGTAGGCCATGTCCGACTGGGTATCCCAGACATAGCCCTGCGTCCCGAGAAAAGCCTCGGCGGCTTGTTCTGACGCCAGCGCCACCCACCACTCGACCAATTCGTAAAACGCGCTGATCGACAGGCAGATGCTGGCGACGATGAAGAACAGCCATTTTTCCGACGCAACCACGGCATTGCGGATCAGGACTTCCCGCGCCACGATGGCCGGGACGAAGCCCTGGGCGAGATGGCCGAGCTTGTCGTAGTTGTTGCGCTGCCAGCCGAAATAATCCCCGAGCGGGTCGAGCAGGGGCACTTCGGCATAGGTGTAATGCCCGCCGACCATCAGGATCAGGCAGTGAATCAGGATCAGGGAATAAGCCAGCGGCGTGAGGGGGAAGCGGCGGCGCGTGGCCGCCAGCAGCACGAAGGCGATCAGCGCCGGCAGGACTTCGAGCAGCCAGGTGAGGGCGTCCTTGGGGTGGATGCCCGACCAGATCAGGACTGCGAAATAGACCATGGCCCAGAGTACGGCCATGGCGGGAGCGGATTTATTCGGGCTGGTCAACGCTGTCCCACGGTTCCAGCTTGTGCCGCGGCGGTTTGCTCATCAGGTAGAGCACGATGCCGCAGCTGAAGAAAAACAGGGTGGTGGCGAACAGGCTGGCGGTGCCGACGTCGCCGGCGCCGCGCGTGGCCAGGAAATAGACCAGGACCGCCAGGCTCACGACCATGCTGACGAACGAGGCGACGGCGAAGCCGAAGGCGATTTTTCTTCCAGTGTTGCGAGGGATCATGGGGGTTCCTTGGTGGGGTTGATCGTTGGATTCAGGCTTCATAATCGACCACCCGGCGCTCGCCGCGGACCGATTTCACGAAGGGGACGACTTCGTTGTGCGCGGGGTGCACCTGGTAGGCCTGCAGCGCGGCATTGCTGTCAAATTCGGAGTACAGCACCACGTCGGAAGACTCGCCTTCCTTGCTGAAATCGATGCCGACTTCCAGCTTGAGCAGGCCGGGGATTCGTCCGTTGAGGCTTTCCAGCTGGCGCTTCAGCTCCAGCGCGTTGGCCGCCTTGTCGCCGGCTTCCTCCCTGAGCCGCCACATGACGACGTGCTTGATCATTCCTTTTCTTCCCTTCCATCACCGCCGAAATCGCAGCGGATATTTTTCAGTTCGCTGCGGTAGGCATCCCCGTCGCCGTAATCGGTGAAACGACTGTAGCGTGAATGGGCCTGCCGCCGCCGTTGCGCGTGCTTGATCGGGCACCAGTACTGCTCCGTCCGCGCCACGATTTCCCTGATATAGGAAAGCAGGCCGTTGCCGTAGGAACAATAAGCGCAGTTGACCTTCTCGATCAGGTTAAGGTAGGCCAGGTTATGGCGGTCGAAAATCAGGTAGTCGCGCCGCCTCACCTTGGGGATGCCATAAACCGGAAAGCACACAAACTGGTACAGGGTGATGCAGGCGTCCAGCAACAGCAGCGGGATGATCACCGCATAGATGACCGGCGCGGTGAGGACGCTGAGCGGGCGCGCCTGCAGGAGGTAGCGCAGCAATCCGGTCTTGAGCTTGCGGTGCTGCAGCAGAATCTCGCGTTCGAAGCGAACCTTGCGGTTTTCCAGGCTGAAGCGCAGCTCGTCCCGTTTTTTGGCGAGCTCAAATTCAAGTTCCTCTTCAAGCCCCCTGATCCGCTCGATCAGTTCACTGATCTGCGGCGCCATGCGTTATTTTGCGTTGAGTATGGTCAGCGTTGACTGCAGAGCTTCAGCCACTTCGCGGCCAAGCGCGGTGAGGTAGCCACCGTCGGCCAGGGTGACCAGTTTCTTGTCGTGCAGGCGCTGCACGGCAGCGATCACCGTAGACTCGGCATCCTTGTGCACCTTGATGCCTTCTTGCATGGTATCGAGATCGTAGTGGGCGAGGAAGTTCAGTTCTGCGACAAGTTCGGGGGTCAGTTTTGGGGGTGGGGTCAACATGGTGTGCCTTTCTGGATGCGGGGTAATAGTCTTCGACTATTGTTGCACGGAAACAGGCTCCGCTCCATCCGGCTCGGCTTCTTTTTTTGGCTTGCGGTTCGATCCGGCCACCATGTCGTAAACGAACAGGCGGCAATCCAGCGCGCCGTTGTAGAGCGGGATGCGGCGCGACACGGAAAGCCGGATCAGCTTAGCCAAGCGCATGTCCGCGCTGAGGAAGCAGGCGCGCCAGCCGCCGAATTTCTGCTTGAGCAGGTCGCCGATCCTGGGGTAGAGCTGCGCCATTTCTTCCTGTTCGCCGATGCGGATAGCGTAAGGCGGATTGGCGACCAGTACGCCGGTCGGCGCGGACGGCGTGACATCGAGCAGGTTGATCTGCTTCAGGGTCACCACTTCCTCCAGCCCGGCTGCGGCCAGGTTGGCGCGCGCCGCCAGCAGCACGGTGCTGGAAACGTCGCTGCCGTAGATCGGCAAGGGCATTTTCGGCAGTTCCGCCGCGGCGGCTTCCTGGTAAATCGCATCCCAGGTCGCAGGTTCAAAATTCTTCATGTGCTCGAAGGCGAACCAGCGCTCCGATCCGGGCGCAATGTTGAGCGCCATCTGAGCGGCCTCGATCAGGAAGGTGCCGCTGCCGCACATCGGGTCGAGCAGCGGCGTTCCCGGCTCCCAGCCGGCGAGATGCAAGATCCCCGCCGCCAGGTTTTCGCGCAGCGGCGCCTCGCCCTGCTCCTTGCGGTAGCCGCGCTTGAACAACGCCTCGCCGGAGGTGTCGAGGTAAAGCGATACCCGGTCTGCGGTGAGGAAAGCGTACACCCGCATGTCCGGCGCGGCGGTGTCGATGCTCGGCCGTTCGCCGCCGGCTTTGCGGAACTTGTCGCAGATGGCGTCCTTGATTTTCAGGGTGACGAAATCCAGGCTGCGCAGGGGGCACTTGATCGCGCTGACCTTGACGCGAAAAGTCTGTTCGACATCGAAATAGCTCGGCCAGGGCAGGCTCAGCGCGGCGCGGTAGATGTCCTCCTCGCTGCGGTAGGGCTGTTCGACCAATTTCCACAGGACGCGGCTGGCGACCCGGCTCCACAGGTTGACGCGATAGCACAGCGCCAGGTCGCCGGTAAAGCCGACGCCGCCGTCGGTGGGGGCTATGGCGGCAGCGCCGAGCTGCTCCAGTTCGGCGGCCAGAGGGCCTTCCAGGCCGCGCGGGCAGGGGGCGAAAAAGTGTTGGGTTTCCATGGCTGATAGTTATTTCATAATAAAAACAGTTTTACCGCAGAGGACGCGGAGGACGCAGAGGAAAAGCAAAGAGCGGAATTCATGCGCATCTTCCTATTTTTTCGGGTGGGCGGCTAGCCTTAATGTAGTTGAATTACTCCGCGTCCTCTGCGTCCTCCGCGGTTCATGGTTTTTTTGCCGTTATTTCAGCAAGCGTCGCCGGGTCAGCACCAGCGCGATATATGAGCTGACGCCGCCGTAGGCGAGCAGCGCCAGCACATGAGCGAGCACTTGCTGCGGCGCGCCGCCTTGCACCAGAGGGCGGGCCAGTGCGATGGCATGGGTCAGCGGGAGCCAGGCCGAGATGGACTGCAGCCATGGCGGCAACTGGTCGACCGGGTAGAACACGCCGCACAGCAGCACCATCGGCGTGATCACCAGGGTGAAGTAATACATGAAAAAATCGTAGTTGGGCGACAGCGCGGTCATCACCAGCCCCATGCCGGCGAAACAGAAGCCGATCAGGATGATCAGCGGAATCAGCCACAGGGTCTGAACGAAACCCGCCAGGCCCAGAGCCCACACGATGACCAGGATCGCCAGGCCGGAGAGCAGGCTCTTGCTGGTGGCCCAGAGCAGTTCGGCAAGCAGCACGTCGTCCAGGGTCAGCGGCGCGTTGAGGATGGCCTCCCAGGTTTTTTGCACGTGCATGCGCGAGAAGCCCGAGTAGAGCACTTCGAAAGTGGCGCTGTTCATGGTGCTGTAGCACACCGTGCCGGCGGCGAGGAAGGTCAGGTAAGGCACGCCACCCACTTCGGGGAGCAGGCCGCCCAGTCCGTAGCCCAGGCCCAGCATGTAAAACGCCGGGTCGGCCAGGTTGCCGAGGATGGAGGGGATGGCGAGCTTGCGCCATACCAGGAAGTTGCGCCGCCATACCGGGATGAAGCGCAGGCTCAGGGTGGGCAGCGCCCAGAATCCGGTCATGGCAGCGGCTTCTTCATTTCAGTTCCGAGGTGCAGTGGCCGCACCGGGTGGCCTTGACCGGAATGGCGTTGAGGCAATAAGGGCACTCCTTGGTCGCCGGGGCGGCGGCGGGTTCCTCGGCTTTTTTGAGGCGGTTGATCTGGCGCACCAGGATGAAAACGGCGACGGCGACGATGGTGAAATCGATCAGGGTGTTGAGGAACACGCCGTAATTGATCGTCGCGATCCCGGCGGCCTTGGCTTCCGCCAAAGAGGCCACCGCTTTGTCGGAAAGGTTGATGAACAGGTTGCTGAAGTCGAAGCCGCCCAGCAGCTTGCCGACCGGCGGCATCAGGATGTCGTTGACGAAAGACGTGACGATCTTGCCGAACGACGCGCCAATGATGATGCCGATAGCGAGGTCAACCACGTTGCCCTTGACCGCGAATTCCTTGAATTCCCGCAAAACGCTCATGATTTTTTCTCCTTTCTCATTGTTAAGCTTTAAAACAACATTTCACCGCAAAGGACGCGAAGGTTCGCAAAGGAAAGCAATAGGTCAAGAATAGTAATGCATCATCTATCTGGCAAACAGACGAAGATGTTTAAGCTTTTGAATTCCTTCGCGTCCCTTGCGTCCTTTGCGGTTCAACTGTTTTTCGTCAGTTTATAAAGTTAATCGCGCAAGTCGCGCCCGGTCAGCTTGAGGAACACGTCTTCCAGGCTGGCAGGGCGGTTCAGGTAGCGCAGGTCGGCCCGGTTGCGCAATTGCTGCACCACCGCCTCGCTGTTGTGGGTGTAGCAGAACACGGTTTCGCCGACCTTTTCGACCCGTTCGCAAAGCGTGTTGCCGTGTGCCGCCGTCCAGCCCGCCACCCCTTCACCATAGACTTCCACCACCTGGGGTTCAATGTGTTTTCCGATCAATTCGTGCGGGCTGCCGGTGGCAATGATCTTGCCGTGATCCATGATCGCGATCCGGTCGCACAGGCGCTCCGCTTCTTCCATGAAATGGGTGGTGAGCAGGATCGTCTTGCCCTGGTTGAGCAGCCGCCGCAAGCCCTGCCACATCATGTGCCGCGCCTGGGGGTCGAGGCCGGTGGTCGGCTCGTCCAGAAAGATCAAGTCGGGGTCGTTGACCAGCGCCCGCGCCAGGGTAAGGCGCCGCTTCATGCCGCCGGAGAGGGCGTCGATGCGCGCGTCGGCGCGCTGTTCCAGGCCGGCGAATTCGAGCAGGGCCGGGATGCGCACGGCGGTCTCGGCATCTTTCATGCCGAAATAGCGGCCATAGGCCAGCAGGTTTTCGCGCACCGTGAAATCGGGATCGAGGTTGTCCATCTGCGGCACCACTCCCACCCGCATCCGCGCCTCGCGCGCCTGGCCGGGAACCGGCAGGCCGAGCATGGAAATCGTGCCGCCATCCGGCGCGGTCAGCCCCAGCGCCAGGCGCAGGGTGGTGGTCTTGCCGGCCCCGTTCGGCCCGAGCAGGCCGAAGCACTCGCCCTTCTTCACGGCGAGGTCGATCCCGGCCACCACTTCGAGCGGACCGTAGGACTTGCGCAGGTTGTGGATGTTCAGCAGCGGCATGCGTTATTCACGATCCTGGCGAGCAGAGTGAGTTGTCCATGGAAGAAATGCCCCGCGCCCGGCACCACGGTGAGCGGCAGATTCTGCGGCCGCGCCCAGTCGAGCACGTCGGCCAGCGGCACGACTTCGTCCTGTTCGCCGTGGATCACCAGCGTATCGGCCGGCACCGCGCCGACTTCGAAGCGCTTCACCGCCGGGGCGACCAGCACCAGCCGCTGTGCTTCAACCCGTTCCAGCACCCGGGTCTGGACATAGGCGCCGAAGGAAAAGCCGGCCAGCGTGATGGGCAGGTCGCCCAGTTCGCGCCGCGCATGGCCGGCCAGCGCCAGCATGTCCTCGGTTTCGCCGATGCCCTGATCGAACTCCCCCGCACTTTGCCCGACACCGCGGAAGTTGAGACGAAATGCAGCCAGCCCGAGACGGCTGAAAGTCTTGGCCAAGGTGGTCACCACCTTGTTGTCCATGGTGCCGCCATACAGCGGATGGGGATGGGCGACCAAGGCGATGCCGCGGCATTCGCCGCCGGGCATGGCAGCCGCCGCTTCCAGCCTGCCGGCCGGTCCGTCAATGAAAAAGTGCTGCGAGGTCACAGATGGAAGATGGGTAAGTTGCCGGAATGTGGCTAATTATACGGGGCGGGGCGTTGCTTAGCGAGCGAGGCAAAACGAGGGGGCGGATCGATGGTTCGGTATTACTGCCCATTTTATAAAATGGGCATCCCATGCCCTTGGCTTAGACCATATTGGCGGCGCCATAACTCGAATACGATTAGAACAACGGGATCAGCTTGTAGCCCTGGGTTTGCCAGCCTATCATGGAAATGAAACCGTCGCCGACCAGTGTGAGGCCTGGCAATACGGTTTCGTTGGGCACTTTGAATGCCGCGGTGGCGATGGCGCAGATTTCCTGTCGAACGCCGAGTCGGTCCAGCTCTTTTACCCGCTCGGCAATCGCCTTGAGGGTGTCCCCGTGTTCCAGGTCCAATTCGCCATCCGGTGCGGCGCTGAGAAAACGCACTGTCGGACCGATGTAAACAATCACGAAGTCGGGTTTTACTTCTTGCCGGGTCAGTCCGGCATGCGTTCCTTTAATGATTTCGAGATAGAAAGCAGTTTTCCTGGGATCGTTGAAGTCGATCAGAAAAACGCCTTTCCCCTCCTTGACCCCTCGCAATGCGACGGCATCGCCGATGGGGGTGCTAGCTGCCTGCGCGGTGAACAGCGGAGCAAGCAGCAACAAGCAAAAAATTAACAGGCGTCGGATAGTCATTTCAGTCTCCTGGGTGGGGTTATGGATACTCATGCCTTCGGAAAAACGGTTGGGACGCTAAAGGAAGTCAGATCGACCAGGCTGCAGCTGGTTTTGCGCGATGCCTGACACCCCGCGTCACCGGGAAAATATTCAAACGAACAAGATTGCCTCTGAAGCATGGCCCAATCTTCATCGGCATACCTCTGCCGGGGAAGATTGGGGGGAAAGTACACGCAACCGAGGCAAAGGTCGTGCGGATCAGCGGTCTTTTCGGACACAGTAGTGTATGGCTCCATTCTCTTCCGTCATGGACAGCAGCGTCTGGCCGGTACGACCGCACCAGGACGGGATATCTTTTTTGGTTCCGGCATCGGTGGCGATGATCTCAAGTACGTCGCCGATAGCCAAACTTTTCATGGCCTTGTTGGTTTCTACGATTGGCATCGGGCAGCATTTGCCGGAGGTATCGAGGGTCGAGGTGACGGTCGCTTCTCTCATTTCCGACTCCTTAGAAGTATTGGCAGTGATCCGCGTTGGCCGCTTTATCATTCAGGAACCAGGAGGCGCCGACGATGCCGTCCGCTTCCGGAATCAAATTGCTTTCGTTCACGCCGAAGATGGCGCCGGCCAGGCTGCACGCATAAAAATTCACGCAACCTGACGCCTTCAAGGCCTTGAGAATCTCGTAAATATCGTTCGGCAACCCCGCCTTAGCCACATTTTCTCGCACCATGGCCTCATCGGCGGCATGCCGTCCGTCCATGCACAAACTCGCGGCCCCCTCGACGGTGAGAGCCTTGACCGCCCAATTGACAAACAATATATCGACCTGGGTTCCTTCCGCCGACGCCAAGTAGGCAAAGACGAGCGGCGTGAGGATTTTGTCGTAAGAGTCGTCACGTATCACAATGGCCATGGATTTCATTTTGAATCTCCTTAAAATGAACGTTCATTCTAAATGAACGCTAAAAAAACACGGCCCTCAATCAAGCCGCGACACCACGCCAAGCACATTCCCATACAGCGTCAAGCCTGTTGGGGAGGGGCTCGGTAAGAACATCATCAAGACGCGCTGTAATTAGTCGAATGGCGCCGCCGAATAGACAAGAGGTTGCCACCATGACATCCATCTGGCGAATTTCTCCGCGCGCCATGCCGTCCTGCACAAATTCTCTCATGGTCTCGAACGGCTTGGACGAGCACACCGGGCGTTCCGATGGCAGGAAATCCCGATGCTTCGCATACAACATGAAATCCATGGCCTCGCGGTTCGACTCCGTCAATTCGAACAGCATGGTCATCACTGCGCGACAGCGATCATGCGCCGCTTCGTGATCCTGACCGATTCGGGCCAAATCTTCCTGCAGCCCTTCCATCAGACCCAGATAGAGCGCTCGGGCAACATCTTCCTTATCCTTGAAATGATGATAGATCGATCCTACGCTAACCTGCGCAGTGCGTGCCATATCAGGCACGGAGGTGCTGAAGTAGCCGCGCTGGGTAAAGAGTTGCAGTGCCGCAGCAATAATTCGCTCTCTGATTTGCCCAGGAGGAACAGCGGCAGGGGTGCGAGCCATGGTAGAATCCCAAACCTGAATGAACGTTCATTCAGTATAGTAAAAATCGTGTTCATACGCAACACCCTCATCAAGGAATTCGCAACGTGCGGTTTTGTCTGACGCCATGTGTGCTGCGGTGCATTTAGAAGGAAGCGGGCCAATAACGCCTGGTGGCGTGTTGCTTAGCGAGCGGGGTTGATGTGATAGCATTCCCACTCGCCAGTGTGAGTATGTGTGTTTTATTGGAAGGAGTGAGTCAAATGAAATCTATGCATAAATTATGGGCAAGTTTGTTAGTCGTCATGCTATCCGTCGCCGCGTCGGCTTCCGTAGCCCATGCGCAGCAGGTGCTCGGCCAAAACGACCAGATCATTCACGACGCCGCGAGGATAGGCAGCGGCGCGCAGGTTGCCGGAATCATCAAGGAAAACCCGGCTATGCGGGACGCGCGCACCGGCCTCGGCAGCACGCCGCTGCACCTGGCGGCGACCAATCCCGATGTCACCGCCGTGAAAGCGCTGCTGGTGGCCGGCGCCGACGTCAACGCCAAGGACATGGACGGCAACACCCCGCTGCACATGGCGGCCTACACCAACCGGATCGAGGCCACGAAAGTTCTGCTCGAGGCGGGGGCGGACGTCAACATCGTCTCGTCAGGGGGGCGTACGCCGATGGCGATGGCCCGGAAAAGCCGGGCCGACGAAATTGCCGGGCTGATTTCCCTGTGGATATTGAAGGGCTGCAAATCCGGCGGGAAGTGCGAGCAGGCTAGCACCCACGATCTCAAGAGGCTGGTGGACTGAAAAATGCGATTCACCGCAGAGGGCGCGGAGGACGCAGAGGAATTCAAATGCTTGACGTAAAAAACTTACTCGCCTAATGGCTTACTCGGCAAAATTTGGCAATGCCTTGTTTTTGCGAGTTGGGCGACAAGGCGCCCATCCCTGCCTACCCCGTTTCCTCTGCGTCCTCAGCGGTTCAATAGCTTTTTCTGGGATAAATAGAAATGCCCTTTAGCCGCCGCACCTTCCTTGCCGCTTCCGCCGCCCTGTGCGCCGCGCCCTTCATCGGCCGGGCCGCCGAGCTGCTGCCCCGCCCCAAAGGCCGGCGGGTGGTCATCGTCGGCGGCGGCTGGGGCGGGCTGAGCGCGGCCCGTCACCTGCGCGATCTCGCGCCCGACCTGGAAGTGGTCCTGCTGGAAAAGAATCCGGCGTTCTGGTCCTGCCCGCTGAGCAACAAGTGGCTGGTGAACCTCGTGGACACGAAGTTCCTCGTCCACGATTACACCACCGCCGCCCGCGCCTACGGCTACACATTCATCCAGGCCGAAGCATCGGCCATCGACCGGGACAGGCGCCGGGTCGTCACGGAGCAGGGCACGCTGGATTACGACTGGCTGATCCTCGCCGTGGGCATCCGCTACGACTACGAAGCCTGGTACGGCAACGACCGCCGCGCCATCGACCACACCCTGCTGCATTATCCCTGCGCCTACATCCCGGGCAAGGAGCATGTGGCGCTCAAACAGAAGCTGGACGACTTCAAGGGCGGCGACCTGGTCATGACCATCCCGCCCATGCCGTACCGTTGCCCGCCCTCGCCTTACGAACGGGCGTGCATGATCGGCGGGCTGCTCAAGTCGCGCAAGATCAATGGCAAGCTCATCGTCCTCGATCCCAATCCCAGCTTTCTGGGCTTCAGCCGGATTTTCGCCGAACAGTATAAGGACCAGATCGCCTACGTGCCCAATGCCAAGGTGAAATCCGTCGATCCTTTCAACAAGACCATTTCCACCGATTTCGACGACATCCGCTTCGACGACGCCATCCTCATGGCGCCGCAGCAGGCCGGCGATCTGGTGTGGCAAGCCGGCCTCATCGCCAAGGACGGCGAAGGCAAGCCGACCGGCTGGGCCGACCAGGACCCGGTGCACCTGCATGCCAGGGAGGACGAGCGGGTGTTCCTGATCGGCGACTTGATGGACAAGGTATCGCCGCTGTTCGGCCATTATCCGAAGAGCGGCCACATGGCCAACCGCCTGGGCCGCATCGCCGCCGGCGAGATCGCCGCCCGCGCCAAGGGGGCTATGCCGGATAAGCTGCTCCCGGAAAGCGTCTGTTACGTGTTTTCCAGTATCGACCCGCTGGAAGCGATCCGCATCGATTCCCGCTACAAATTTCGCGGCGACGGGCTCATCGCGCAGACCGTCAAGCAAGCCCGCGACCCGAATCCGATGGGCGAGGATGTGCAGTGGGCGAAGTCGATGTTCGAGGAATTCCTGGCGTTCAAGGCCTGAGAAGTGCCCCCATCCACTGCATTCAACCTTGCTCGAAAGCAAAATGTAGGTTGGGTTGAGCGGTTTTTTGCGAAACCCAACAGACCCAAACACCACCAAAAACAGGAGCCGTCAGGCGCCAGAAGTAGGCGTCTCCAGGCGACCCCGGTGTGTTGAGGGAAGATTTAGGTCTGTTGGGTTTCATTCCTCAACCCAACCTATATATCTAACCGTTCCATCGTCATTCTGCGTAAATCCAGGGCACTTCAATTTTTCCAAGCACGCCGCGCCACAGGCGGGGATAATTGCGCATGACCGATATTACCCTACCCTCTTCCCCGTCCGCAGCAAGCGCTGCCGGACGCTCCTTCAACGAACTGCCGCTGCCGCCCGGCGTGCTTTCGACATTGCAACAGCTCGAATACCTGACCATGACGCCCATCCAGGCGGCCAGCCTGCCGATTGCGCTCGCCGGGCACGACCTGATCGCGCAGGCGAAGACCGGCAGCGGCAAGACAGCCGCGTTCGCGCTCGCCCTGCTCACCCGGCTGAACCCGCGCCGCTTCGCGGTGCAAGCCATGGTGCTGTGCCCGACGCGCGAACTGGCCGATCAGGTCACGCAGGAGATCCGCCGCCTGGCGCGATTCGCCGACAACATCAAGGTCGTTGCCCTGTGCGGCGGCACGCCCATGCGCCCGCAGACAAACAGCCTGGAGCATGGCGCGCACATCGTCGTCGGCACGCCGGGCCGCATCATCGATCACCTGACGCGCGGCAGCCTGAATCTGGATGCGCTCAACACCCTGGTGCTCGACGAAGCCGATCGCATGCTGGACATGGGCTTTTACGACGAAATCGCCTACGTGGCGACGCGCTGCCCGGCAGAACGCCAGACCCTGCTGTTCTCGGCAACCTATCCCGACGGCATCGCGCGGCTGGCGCGCCAGTTCCTGCGCAAGCCGCAGGAAGTGAAGCTGCTGGAACAGCACGAAGACAGCAAGATCCGCCAACGTTTCTACGAGGTGGACAACGAAAAGCGCTTGCAGGCCGTCGGCCTTCTGCTCAAGCACTACCGCCCGGTCAGCACGCTGGCCTTCTGCAACACCAAGCAGCAATGCCGCGACTTGCTGGAAGTGCTGCATGCGCAGGGCATTCATGCGCTGACCCTGAACGGCGACCTGGAACAGCGCGAGCGCGATCAGGTGCTGATCCAGTTCGCCAATCGCAGTTGCTCGGTGCTGGTGGCCACCGACCTGGCGGCGCGCGGCCTGGATATCACGCAACTCGAAGCGGTCATCAATGTCGATGTCACGCCCGACCCGGAAATCCACATCCATCGCATCGGCCGCACCGGCCGCGCCGATCAGGAAGGCTGGGCGCTGAGCCTGTGCAGCCCGGCCGACATGCGCCGGGTCGACGCCATCGCGCAGATGATGGGCAGCGAACCGGAGTGGCATGAGCTGGGCGAACTGCAAAGCGGCAACGGCTCGCCGCTGGTGCCGCCGATGGTGACGCTGCAGATCCTCGGCGGACGCAAGGAGAATATCCGCCCCGGCGACGTGCTGGGCGCACTCACCGGCGAAGCGGGGTTCACGCGCGAGCAGGTCGGCAAAATCACGGTGACCGATCTATCCACCTATGTGGCCGTCGCGCGCAACATCGCCAGCGTGGCCGTGCGCAAATTGTCGGCAGGGAAGATGAAGGGCAAGACGGTGAAAGTGCGCGCGCTGGAGGATTGATTTACCTCTGGCTGATTGATGAAAACGACTCTTCCCATCTTGGCACTTTCGATGCCACTTGCGGCAACTTCGCCGCACCCTCGGGACGGGGAAGTCCCTTTCATTCGTTAGCGATCATTCTTATGAAACTTGCGGCAATCATAATCATCAGCGCGGCTCTTCCTGTGAGCGCCGCAACCTCCTTTTTCGCACGGAAATTCTGGTTGGGCTTTCTGGTGCCGCTCGCAGGTCTTGCGATCTATCTGTTTTTTGCAGCATTCCATACGACTGGCTGGAGGCTTGATCAACTTGGCCTACCCCTCGCCTTCTCGATCGCACTAATGTTTACACTCGGCCTGCCCATGAGCGCTATCTCAGGTATTGGCGCGTGGTTGGGCTTGTATCTATCGAAACGCTTCATAACAAAGAAAACACCAGCAAATGAAGATTGAGATCGCTAACCCGGCAGTCGAGCGGGCCTGCGCAAAAAGCCGCGCAGGCCGCTCACTTCTACTTTGGGTCTATCTAGCGGTCACTCGGCGAGTGATTGCGAAGATGAAATTAATCCTCTTGCTGTTGAGCGCGGTACTTGCATTTGAAGTATCGGCAGACAATGGAAGTAGTCTCAATGGGACGTGGGTAGTCGATGTAAAGGCAACCGAGCGCTCTGTATTAGAGATGGCTCCGCGAGCGGATGCTTCACAGATTGCGCGCAGTTTCCTTGTGATGGGAGGTTACCTCGCTATCACTATGCTCGTCATTGAAGATGACTTTGCCACGTTTGCCATCTACGGAGACACAAGTAAGAAGGGGGCCAAGTTCAAACTTGTCTCGCAGAATCAAACAGAAACAAAGTACATTGCGACGGATAAAGATTCGTCCAAGGGCACTCTCACAGTTACCGTTCTGAGCGGCGAGAACGTACGAGTAAGCCAGCAGAACGATCCGCTCGGACCCTTCGTACTATGGAAACGAGCCTCGCCCCAACCGATACAAACACGCGAGGCCTTAGTTGCGCACATGTCAGTATGGCAAGCGTCGGCGGAGAAAATCAAGAATCATCTCTTTGCCCAAGACATCCAGCAAACCGGAGTCGTGCCCCCTAAGCGCTGGAGCGAAGATGTAGCGCTCCAAGATGGACGGCGGATCAAGGCCGAGCGGGAGATAAGTTACACGTTCGAGCACTCAATGGGTGACGCCGGAAGTGGTTTTTCACTCTCCAAGAACCGACTGAGTAGGTTCCGACTAGAGTTCAAACATCCGGAGACCGGGCGAGTCATCGTCTGGCAGGGAAAGCCTTCCGTCAGTCCGGTACTCTTGGACGTGATAGATGGAATTCCATATCTTGTCTTGTCAGCTCGGCCTACCAAAGAGACAGAGCGCGTTTATGGTTGCACCGAATTGCCCTTTATATACCTTCAATACGATCCACAATTCCCGGAAAACTGGCGACCAGTCCCCGAAGACCGAGTGCCAGGTGTCCTGAAGAGAGTGAATCTATCGTTTGCCGAAGAAACCAAACTGAAAGATTATTTGTCAGTCGATGATGTGCAGGAGACGATCGCTCAAAAAGAGAAATCATCTAACAGATTTATTCAGCGTGAAATCCCAAGAGACTATAGCGAGTGGCGCTATCTGTACAAGAACAGCTATCGCAACGAGCGGAGGCGAGATGATTGTCGCCCCCCGCGCGCACCGTTGCCGCAAATGACATTGCCAGCCCCAATTGAAGGCTCGCCGAAAATCCTCGAAGCCATTGACTACACACCGGATCGCATAGCTATCGGCGATGCCTGGTCTGACCTAGTGTTCGATAGGATGCGCGAAGGAGAATGCAAAAAACTGTTTAGACCCACTGATCCCGACGATCACATGCAAGGCCAGCGATTTGTTAGGGACAGCTCTGGCAAGAAACCGGCACCCTACTCACGGACCGTCCAATTCGACATGGGAGTCAGGGTGCTTTGCGGTGATGATGTTTGGTTTGTCACTCACCAGGAAGAGCCCGGAAAGATCGTTATTTCAAAATTCACAGTCACCGGCGATCTGGTTTTCCGAACCAGTTTTCGCAACCCCGACCGAGTAGAAGGTTTTATTGGCTACATCCGCGTCCCGAGTTTGCGATCAGAGGGTGGTTATCTGTATTTTGACTGGCTTGATTTTCGGGATATCAATCGTGAATGGCACATCAAGCGCTGGTTGAAGATGCGAATGAAGGAGCCCGATATGTCCAACCCTGCGGTGCAGGGGACGCTGTAGAAAAACCCATTTCCCCTTCATTTTCAGGGTGAATTTCCCCTACCTGAAACATTTCCGTTTCAGCATCAGCAAGCCAGTTGTATTTTTACTTCGGTTGACGTGAGACCCTGACCTGATCAGGGCTCGCCACGGTAAGCGTTGGAATTTTTCCCCTCTTTTTTACTGCGCCTACCCATGATGCGCCAGCTTCTCAAAGTTGTGCACCAGGCCATTTCCACCCCCGATAACGCTGGGCTTCTCATCTCAATGCACGGCTTGACGTGGCGTACGCTAATGCGTACCATTGTATTTTTAGGAGACTCCAAATGGCCACACTCACTGCGAGCGAAGCACGCGCCAATCTGTATCGACTCATCGACCAGGCCGCTGAGTCGCATCAGCCAATCCACATCGCAGGCAAACGAGCGAGCGCCGTTCTTCTTTCCACCGAGGATTGGCAGGCAATCCAGGAAACGCTCTATCTGCTCTCGATTCCGGGCATGCGCGAATCCATCAAGGAGGGCATGGCCGAGCCCCTTGGCAAAAGCGCCAAGGAGCTTAACTGGTGAGCTGGCAGGTAGTCTTTTCGAAGCATGCCGAGAAAGATGCAAAGAAGCTGGCTGCGGCCGACCTGAAGGCCAAGGCGCAAGAACTGTTGGCAGTTCTTGCCGCCGACCCATTCCAGAACCCACCTTCATACGAGAAGCTCGTAGGCGATTTGGCCGGCGCATATTCAAGACGCATCAATATTATTCAACATCGCTTGGTCTATGAAGTCTTCACCAAAGAACGCGTGGTTCGTGTGCTTCGCATGTGGACGCATTACAGTGAAAGCCGCCCAACGGTCATGCTGGATAAAGCCCGGCCCGCCTCTCCGCCACGGTAGGCGTTAGAGGGTCTCCCCCTCTCTTTTTACTGCGCATACCTATGATGCGCCAGCTTCTCGAAGTTGTGCCCCAGGCCGTTTCCAATCCCAAGCGCCGCCACCTCCTATACTGATGATGTAACTATCTATTTGGCGGGGTTAGAGCCTATTTCAACAGATTTCGTCCACGCGTTGCTACCAGAATGGCGCGTGAGCAAGGAGAAAGGAGAGCAGTTTGGTTATTCCAAATAAGCGACGAATGACGCCGCGCACGCGCCATTCTGGTAGCAACCCTACGGGCCGGCGGCGCTTTGGCCCCATGGCTTTGTTGCGGGCCGCTTATTGTGATGTCACAACCGCGCGTCCCGCGTCGTGCCCTGCGGCCAAATCGCCGTCGGCGCGTGGACGAAATCTGTTGAAATAGGCTCTGAGTCATGCATCCGATCACGCTACGCTTGCCGGTCAAGATGCTGCCGCAGCCGGACGAGACCACCTGCGGCCCCACCTGCCTGCATGCCGTCTACCGCTACTGGGGCGAGGATGCGCACCTTGCGGAGGTGATTACCCACACCCGCAAGATGGAGCTGGGCGGCACTTTCGCGATTTTTCTGGCCTGCGATGCGCTGCGCCATGGCTATCAGGCCACCATTTACACCTATAACCTGACGGTGTTCGACCCCACCTGGTTTGTGCCGGGCGTGGACATCGCCGAGCGCCTGCAGCGGCAGCGGGAGGTGAAGCAGGATGCCCGGCTGCAGCAGGTCACCGAGGGCTATCTGGAGTTCCTGAGCCTGGGCGGGCAGCTGCGCCTGTCCGATCTGACTCGCCCCCTGATACGCGGCCTGCTGCGCCGCAATCTGCCCATCATCACGGGGTTGAGCTCCACCTACCTGTACCGCGCCGCTCGGGAATACGGGCCGGACGACGTGCCGGACGACGTGCGCGGCCTGCCTGCCGGGCACTTCGTCGTGATCGCGGGTTACAACCGGCATAAACGCACCGTGCTGGTGGTCGATCCCTACACGCGCCATCCCTACGGGCCACTGCACGAGTACTGGATCAACATCGACCGCTTGATCGGCGCCGTGCTGCTGGGCATCGTGACGCACGACGCGAACCTGCTGGTGATCTATCCGCCGGACTCTCAGCCGCACGGGAACGAGCCGTGAGCATCCTGATCGTGGTCAGCAACCCGCGCGACTGGCCGCTAGCCGTGCCCGGCGTGAGCGTGGTGCCGGCGCGGGCCTACCTGACTGATCCGGCCTATGGCGGCGACCGCTACGCCCGTGTCTTCAACCTGTGCAAAAGCTACCGCTACCAGAGCCTCGGCTACTACGTCTCGCTGCTCGCCGAGGCGCGCGGCCACAAGCCGCTGCCGCGCACCAACACCATCGAGGACCTGCAATCCCGGAACATGGTGCGGCGGCTCACCGAGGGCCTGGACGAGCTGATCCGGAAATCGCTGGCGCCGATCAAGTCGGACGCTTTCGAGCTCAGCATCTACTTCGGCCACAACGTGGCGAGCCGCCATGAAGCGCTGAGCCGGCAGCTGTTCAACCTGTTGCAGGCGCCGCTGCTGCATGCCGAGTTCGAGCGCCGCGGCCAGCATTGGCGCATCCGCAGCGTGCGGACGATTGCCGCCAGCGACATCCCGCCCCAGCATCAGGAATTCGCGGTCCGGGCCACCACGGAGTATTTCATGGGCCGCCGGCGGCGGACGCGCAAGCGCGCCGTGCCGCGTTACGACCTCGCCATCCTGCACGATCCCGACAATCCCGAGCCGGCTTCCAATGCCCGGGCAATGCAGAAGTTCGAGAAGGCGGCGCAGGCACTGGGCATGCACGTGGAGTTCATCACCAAGGCGGATTTCGGCAGACTGACCGAATTCGACGCCCTGTTCATCCGCGACACCACCTTCGTCAACCACTACACCTACCGCTTCTCCCGCCGGGCGGCGGCTGAAGGCCTGGTGGTGATCGACGATCCGGACTCCATCCTGAAGTGCAACAACAAGGTCTATCTCGCCGAGAT
>CAZLJK010000010.1:0-24080 GCA_964559825.1 uncultured Sulfuricella sp.
TCGAAGCCACCTTGCAGGCGACGAGTGTTTCAGGTTTAGTGACCGGCTTCTTTCTTCATCGCGATTCTCCCCGGCAGGAGATCGATATTGAGATCACGGGAAATCGCCCAGACAGGCTCTTGGTCAACGTGTTCTATAACCCAGGGGCGGAGGGCGCGAAGTTCGACTACGGCTATCGGGGAACGCCCATAGCCATTCCATTGGGTTTCGACGCGTCAAAAGCCTCCCATCAATTTGCGATCGAATGGGACCCGTGCGAGATCCGGTGGTTCGTCGATGGCGAACTGGTTCACCGTCGCGTCGCGTGGAACCCGACTCCCATTCCGCACCTACCCATGACATTACACGTCAATACATGGCCGACCCGCTCACGAGAGCTTGCCGGCCGGCTTTTGCTCCGCTCGCTTCCAGCGTCGGCGATCGTGCGCCGAATCGCTGTTGACGCGTCGAGCTATGAAGTACAGCCCCTAACGCCCGCTTTGCCGCAGTGCGTCTAATTACCCAGTGTTTGCTTGGATCGTAGTCTCAAGCCGTCCTTGCGCTAGTTCCATTGCGAGAATTGTTTTCCAGTGAACGGAGATAAATAATGGTCGAAGACAGACACCCACGAGCACTTGTCGTGGTCGGAGCGGGAGCGTCAGTGGAATACGGAATTCCCGCCACGGCGCCATTGGGTGCATTAATTGAAGAGGGAATAAAAAAAGACCACTACTGTGTCAGCGTAGGAGGTGTCGATGCTTATCACGATATCAAGTCAATCTTGACCGACTATCATGGCAATCAAGCCGATCAGGCACATTTCGAGCGCATCTATCATGTAATGCATGAGCTAGACGCATTTCGCCTAATGCCGGGTGCTGTCGCGAAGTTCCGCCCCGTTATGCAACCGTTCCTTAGTGTAATCAAAAGCTATCCCGAAAACGCGTTGAGAGCAGCATGCAATGCCATGCTGGATGTGGTGTATCAAACAGTTTCCTCTAGCTGCGAGACGCCGAAGGTGCCGCTAACTTCACTCGAGACCTTCTTCACTAGCTTGGAAGATCGCTTTGTACCCCGGGTTTACACCACGAACTACGACGACTTTATAGGCCAGGCAATCAGAGATCGGTACTTCACTGGCTTCACTCGGTCGAGCGGGGGCCATCATATGTTTGATCCACGATCATTCTGGTTGAACTGGGATAAACCGGGCCTCTTTCATCTCCATGGTTCTATCCACATGGGCTTCCCTTTGCCGGGACGTGACGCTGACATTGGCGATATCGCTTGGTACGCTTCCAGAAATGAGGCTAAGAAGCATGCCACCTTCAGTGGTTCTGGGCTCAGCAGGATGGACGGCACAGGCATAGTGCGTAGCGCCATCATCACCGGCCTCGACAAGCTGGGGCGACTTCAACAATCGCCATATGCGTTCTATTATGCCGCGCTCAGCCGAGATGCCATGGAGGCTGACGTCATCTTCATTCTTGGTAGTGGTTTAGCCGACCTACATTTGAACACTTGGATTAAAGAAATCAGGCGTTGCAGACCCATGCTCCCACTGATGTACGTCGGATACTGGCCTGACTCAAACGCCTTCCACTCATCAATCAAGTTTGATTATGAAGACCGGGAAATATCGCTTTTCCACGATCTTAGGGTGGACCTGATAAATGTCCGTGAATCAGAATTCAATGCAGTGGCGGGATGGACCGTCGATGCTCACCGCACAGCTGCGGTCTGGTCAGGGGGCTTTCAAAATTTTCTGGCGCAACCTGCTACATTGCAAAGAGCGATGAAGGAGATTGGCGCCGTATAAAGTGATCCGCTATATAGTTCTGCTCACACCTGAATTACAGCACTGTTCGGAGGATCTATTGACGCTACGACAGCTTCTAAACGACACTTGGCTTATCCCGCTTCAACAGAGATGTCGGCTGTGGACAAAAAGTGGAAGCTTGAACCTCTCTAACTGGCCTCCAACCAACCTCGGCATTAATTTCTGGAAAGAGCGGTGGAAGTCCCTTAACATTACGATATAGCAACGCAACTCGCCAAACACAGCGAAAGCCAACATTGAGAATTAGAACATCCACGACAGAGGAAATGGCGATATTCGCCTACAACGCGTACAGCGGAAAGACTCCGCTAATAGAAGACGTGCTGCATTGTGTGGCGTGACCTTCAATGGGGTGCCACAGACATTGCACTTGACCTTGGGCGAAAGGATGTCACCTATTGCACTTGCCAAAGCAGCCGCGCCCCCTTCGTAATGCAAAAGACGATATCCATTGTCAGTCCGAAATAACAGCGCTTCCCTTGCTCCCGGATCCATAGGCTTGACTCGTTGATATAGAGCAAAGACCAGATGAGTCATGTACAGCAGAACGGTGGGCAAGTTCGCATACAGAAGTTCATACACGTCATCATCTGCGTGGCTCTTAAAAATGAAGTTGAAGTTCTCTGGGGAAGTCTTAAGTTCGATGCGATCGACCGTGATTAGATGCACCGCATGCTGGAAGAATAGATAGAGCCCACCGTGGTTGTCAGCATCAAAAATGATGGAAATAATTTCTTCTGCATCGATGATGCCATTCAAGTCTGCTTTCTCGATGGCCTTCTCAAAGATTTCTCTGCGGCGGTTTCCGATCATCTTCTGCGTCATTTTAGTCGGATCGCCAGATGTGAAGGCAGCGTAGAACCCGTCTTCATCAGCAACCATCCAAGACAAGTACGTCAGATTGTCCAGCAATGGCTTTCGAAGAAGATTGAAGGCCACCACGACCTTTCGCTTTTCTAGGCAGCGAAGTGCCTCGTATATGTGATGCGCGCAGTCTGAAACCATCGCCATGGTAATGGTATTCAGTATGACTAGCCTCGCTTCCGAGTGCCGCTCCAAGGCCCTTAGCGCAGCTACAGCATCTTGTCTCTTTGCGAACCGTTCAAACTTCCTTCTCTCAGCGTTGCCCGAGAGTCGGAACGATACGATGTGCGCCTCAGCAGCCTCGTATTCAACTAGCATTCGCGTGAATTCATCATGGAGGAAGAAGCAGTACTCGTGCGCCAGGCGCACTTTCTTAGGCAACCACTTAAGTCGCTGAGGAGGAATTAGCATAATTCAATCCGGCCCAAATCTGCAGCTGTGTTGGAAATAGGACCTAACGATAGCATTAACTACAAACGCAGCAAGGGTATCCCCAGCATAACCGATTTTATCGCCTAAGCGGACACCCAGCCTTTGTCCTGAATAGGTCCGCAATGGCCGAAGATGCGACGGACGCTCAACTTGTTCTAGCCGGCCAGACCACGGTTATTTTCTCTTCCACATACATAGCCAATTACGATCCCACTCCCAACTCCACTCATACCTGGTCTTGGCAAACCCACCATCGATCAACAATTGAAAAGTCTTGTTCTTATCTAGTGATTCGCCGGGGATTTCGTAACTGTGAGCAAACTCACCAGGGCTTATCCCATGTTTTGCGGCAGCACTAGCAGCCTCTAATAGAGGTTTTTTGTCAGCATCCGTGACCCATGGGTGAGATTCAAAGGGGTCGAAAGTAGTAAACACCGAGTCTGCCTTGCCTGAGCCAGTGGATTTACGGTCGGGTGTCTTAGCAAAGCTATCGACTATCACTTGATCCGGTTTGTTGGGGCCGGCTCTAACATCATTTTGAATGTACAACGGCGTACCGAACGGCTCACTCAATGCTGAGCGCATCTCGGGAAACAGCAGTCCGATCAGTCGGTCGTAGGTGGTTTCCCGAATATAGGTTTCCTCCTCTTTCCTGATGCTTGCCACGACATCATTACGCCATGCATCAACCTTGCCCTGATGAATACCGGTCAGTGACGGAGGAAAGCTCTTCAGAGCAATCAGATAAAGGGTATGCCATTGTTTGGTGGGGATGCCATCGCAGAGGATCGCGTTGATCACGCCCCAGACATCATTGAACTTGTACTCGATGCCGGCGCCTGCGAGGATCGACAGTATGCGGGCAACAATCGTCCGCAGCGGTGATTGATCCATGAAGGAAGCCGGGTAGCCATGCTCGGCCAGCGCGTGAATGGCCTCTGAGACATTAACCTGTGCCTGGCGCCAATCCTCGGTATCAGGCAGACCATCGCCGAAGGGTAGTTGCACCTGCCAGCGTCGCTGGAAAGCTTCGAGATATCGCTTCGCCCATTGGGCGGCCGGTACATCGAGTATCGCCTGCCGTTTCCGTTCGGCCTCGACGATCCGGGTTTCCTCTTCCGTCATTGCCGCCACCAGGCGAGCTTTCTCTTCCTCGATTGTCGGGTGATACAACCAGCGCTTGCCGGCGACTTCTTCAACTACGAGGCGGGTAAATTCCTCCCGCGTGACAGTGCCACCCATGCGGCCTATGTCGATTTCCAGCGCTGGCCAGCCAAACGAAGACAAACGCTCGATGCGTTCGTCCGTGATTGGATTGGTCACGGTCACCTCGATCAGCATGGAACGCGTCCAGTTGTCTGCCTCAACCCAGGTGACAACCACGTCGGGCACGGAATGGCCCAGATGCACCTCAAGTTCCACCGAAGTCAGTGCGATCTCGGTTGCCGGACTGGACCATGCGCTGACATCGACAAACCCGTCGCCACGCTGCCATCTGACTTCCACGCGCAACTCTGGCACACAGATGCGCCGCTCACGTTCGAGGATTGCCTTGACTTCGCGATGCAGCAGGGTCTCCCGGCGTACCCCTTCAGGCAGACCGTCTTCATCCAGCCAGTCAAGCGCGTTAGCCGCATCCGCACGCGCTTTGGCAGCAGCTTCGTTATCCAATTCCGCGTCTGACCAATGCCGAGTCCAGCATGCATTGCTCCAGGCGAGTTCCAGCCGCGCGAAGATCTCTTCCGGCGCCATGTCTGCGATAGCCGGGTCGTCGGCGTTAATCTCGATCCGGGCGGTCAGCAGGTCGGCACCTTCATCGTGGGCGATCTCACCCCGGCCGATCAATTGGACAATCAGACGCCGGCCATCGTCGAGCGTCAGGATTGCCTTGGTCTCATCCTGAAATGTGCATTGTGTAATCCCCACGGTCTCGGCAGGACGCTCGACCCAGGCATCAAAATATTTCCCGCTGAGGCCTTCGACCTGCTGGGAGCGCCGCCGGCGCGGCAGGTCAATCCGTTGCTGCCTGGAGAACATTTCCTCGAGGGCCTTGCGGGCGGCGATGATGACGCATTTTTCACGGGCAGCTCCCTCCGGATGGCGAAAATGCGGGCGACGTTTCCATGATTTCTTTCCCGCATTGACGGCAATAAGGGAGAGGCCGCAGCTTGGACATTTGCAGTTGCACTTGGAACCGCGTTGAGTTAGGCCGAGTTCAAATATGTAGCGTGGCCCGTTGGTATCACGATCCACAGCCCAAGCCATCACCAGATCCTTGGAGTGGGAGTCTGATGAATTCTTGCTAATCGTTACCGACAGAGATGAAAGTTCGCTTGCCATGACATGAACATTGTATTGGATATGCAAACGATTTTCCCCTGTAAATTTCAATTCCAATGTTGCTTTGTCGGGTGTTACAGTTTTTCCTGACAATCTAGTTGTAGGATACCTACAGACTTTATTGTTCTCGAGCAACTCTGAGCGGCGTGTATCCAGAGTTTTCTGTTTGCGCGAATGACTGAAAAGGCCGAGAACCGGAAGGTCGCCGCGATCACCCGGATGGTCTGGAGTTTGGCCTGAGCCGCCACTGGGCTCCTAAGCTAACTGAGTCCCCTTCCGGGTTATTACCTGACGTAATTAATAAAGGGTCTTCTGAACAACCGACACCGCGTTAACTTTGGCAAAAGATAGCCAACTGCGCTTAGGGAAGCCCTGAACAAGCCATCATTCAGGGCCTCGAATTTCAATAATATTGCGGCATGGCCTTTTTTCCGCCGAAATTGGCTTCAAACAGCCCATTTCGTCCCGGAATTGCCGGGTTTTTTGGCAATTCTCTGTTTTCCGGGCGGACTACGCCCCTGATGCCTGTAAAGCGCGTCTGACCTGAAATAGATTGCCCAGCGCAAACAAAGTGAAGAGCTGTGCAGTGTTCTTGGCCAGCCCGCGATAGCGAACCTTGGTATAACCAAACTGCCGTTTCAAGATCCGGAACGGATGCTCACCAATGGCACGCACCTGGGCAATCGCATGGTTGAGTCCCTGTGCCCAGGCACTCAAACCCCTTCCGGGCTTGCCCTTGAGCGCGACCCAGTCCTCAATCAGGTTCTCTTGTAGGTGGCTGTGTATCTGCGGATAGTCATAGCCCCGATCCGCACTGACACGTTCTTCTTCGCCGTGGAGCAACTGGGTGAATTGCGACATGTCGGAAACCTTAGCAGTGGTGCCAACAACGGTGTGTACCAAGCCGCTCTCGTCATCTACGCCGATGTGCGCTTTCATGCCGAAGTACCACTGGTTGCCCTTCTTGGTTTGCGTCATCTCGGGATCGCGCTTGCCTTCCCGGTTCTTGGTCGAGGGTGGTGCCGCGATCAGGGTGGCATCAACAGTTGTGCCTTCGCGCAACAGCAAACCCCGTTCCAGCAACAGTCCGTTGACCTCGGCAAACAGGGCGCTCGATAGGGAATAACGTTCCAGTAGGTGTCTGAAGTTCAGGATCGTAGTTTCGTCGGGCATCGTGTCCGTGCCCGCATCCAGTCCGGCGAAGTGCCGTAGCAATGGCACCTCGTGCAACGCTTCTTCCATCGCGGCATCGGCGTAGCCGAACCATTGTTGCATGAAGTGGATGCGCAGCATCGTTGGCAACTCATAAGGCCGGCGGCCGTTCCCTGCTTTGGGGTAGTGTGGCTCGATCACCGACAGCAACCGTGACCACGGCACCACCGCGTCCATTTCCAGCAGAAATTTCTCCCGTCGCGTCTGCTTGGGCTTCTTGGCAAATTCACTGGCTGCAAAACTGAGTTGTTTCATGGGCAATTTCAGTCGATTGATGATGTTCGTTATTTTACAGGTTCGGGGACTTGTTCAGGGCTTCCTTAGGAATATGGTGGTTTTTCAGCTTAGAATTCGAAATGCCGTTTTTTATCTTGACTAAGAAATGGAGGTTAGGCCAAATGCATGCTGAGTGTATAGGGTCGAACCCGATGGTTGGGGCTGGAACTTGTGCATATTACCCAACATGGATAACTCCAGCCGTAGAGGAAATTCTTGAATGCGCATTTCTCATATCGAAATTGCCAACTTCCGCAAGCTTTACTCAGTCAGGATCGATCTAACGGACAAGACCACGCTGTTTGTCGGCGCGAATAACAGCGGAAAGACATCTGCCATCCAAGCGCTGCGCCGTTTTCTTGTTAAAAAGGGGAAGGGGTTCAGAACACAAGATTTCACCCTTGCGCACTGGAGCGCCATCGATGAAATCGGAAAAACGTGGGAAGCTGCAACAGAAGACAAGCCTGCCGAACTTGATCCCAATCTCTGGACTCCTTTCCTCCCAATGCTGGATATCTGGCTGAAGGTTGAGAACGATGAAATCCACCACGTCAGCGCCTTGTTGCCAAGTCTCGACTGGGCTGGTGGATTATTGGGCGTGAGGTTGTGTCTGAGACCCAAAGACCTTGAAGGATTTTATCGCGAATACCGGATTGCCATTCAGGATGTCCACAAGCTCCACCAAGCCGCAAAAGACGCCGAAGCAAAGGGAGAGGCGGGTGCTGAAAAAGCTGAAATGAAGCTCACACTCTGGCCAGTTAGTCTCACTGATTTTCTTAGCCGCAAGTTGTCACAGCACTTGGAGATGCAGACATTTTTGTTGGACCCGGAAAAGTTGGTTGACCCCGTTAATGGTCAGGCGAAGCCGCAGGGGCTTGCTGAAGATGCACTCCCGCTCGATACAGACCCTCTCCACGGGCTCATTCGCGTGAATGAGATCAATGCTCAGCGTGGCTTGGGCGAGACCGACGGTGCTGACATTGACCCCGAATCCACAAAAGACCACGACAGTCAAAAGCTCTCTGACCAGTTGCGCACTTACTACACGAAACACCTTGATCCGTTTCAGACACCAGACGTTGCCGACCTTGCCGCACTTCAGGCCATCGAAGCGGCCCAAGAAGCCTTTGATAAGCGACTGCACGCGAGTTTCGCCGATGCCTTCACCGAAGTGGAGGGAATGGGTTACCCGGGTGTGTCGGACCCCAAGCTAAAGATCACCTCCAAGCTCAAGACAGTTGATGGGCTTGATCACGATGCCGCGGTCTCATTCGAGATTCAGATGGTCAGCAAAGTTGGAGCAGTAGTGCCGATTCTTAGGCTGCCGGAAAGCTACAACGGCCTCGGTTATCAGAATTTGATCTCCATGATTTTCCGGCTTATGAGTTTTCGCGACGCGTGGATGCGTGTCGGAAAAGCGAGCAAAATCGGCATCGAGTCGAAGTTTGAACCTATTCATCTGGTTCTAGTTGAAGAGCCGGAAGCTCATCTTCACGCCCAGGTGCAACAGGTCTTCATCAACAAGGCATATAAGGTTCTCAGGGACCATGACCACCTTGGTGAGAACCCAGCCCTACAGACGCAACTCATTGTCAGTACGCACTCAAGCCATGTGGCGCACGAAGCCAAATTCGCGTGCCTAAGGTACTTTCGCCGCTTGCCCGCCGGAATGGGGGGATCAACGGTTCCCATTTCCACGGTCATCAATCTGTCTGGCGTGTTTGGGGAAGGGACCGAGACTGAGCGGTTCGTGACCAGATATCTGCGTGCTCATCATAGCGACCTTTTTTTTGCGGATGCTGCCATCCTCGTTGAAGGCCCTGCGGAAAAGATGCTCGTCCCCAACTTCATTCGGGAGCACTATGATTTTTTAACTCAGTGCTACATCACACTCCTTGAAATCAACGGCAGCCACGCGCATCGGCTTAAGCCTCTCATCGACGAGCTAGGCCTCCTCACGCTGGTGGTCACTGATCTGGATGCGGGTGAAGTTGAAGGTGAAAAGGTCAAAGCGGCGCCTGTAAAGCGCGGCGCGGATCAACGAACCAACAACAATGTCCTGAAGAGTTGGGCGCCTATGATCGCGGGGGTAGACGATCTCCTGGCCGCAACGCCCGAGCAGAAAACACTCGAGGGCGATCAATTGTTTGCCGTCCGCGTGGTTTATCAGCTTCCCATCTCCGTACTCAAGAATGACGGCGAAGGAAAGGACGAAGCGCTCCCTAGTACGTTTGAGGATGCACTTGTCTTTGAGAACACCGAGGTATTCTCGACGCTAGAAGGCAATGGGCTGGTCAAGAAATTTAGAGACGCCCTGAATGCGAACAACGATGCCTCCATTACAGCGGATTCACTGTTTAAAGCTCTGCGGGGTGGCAATAAAGCGGAGTTCGCTCTGGACGTGTTGCTTAGTGAAGAGTTCTGCAAACTTAAGTGCCCAAGTTACATTTCTGAAGGTCTAATATGGCTTCAGGAGCGACTTAAGAAAAAGCAAGTTGACGTGCTTCCCAGTATCGAAGACGGAGTTGTGGCTGAATGAGCAATCCAGATGCAATAGATGACAACACAATAGACGCGGGTGTCGAGGAAGAGATACACGCATGCCTCGATCTTGCACAGCCCCGGAGCTTCTTCCTCTACGCTGGAGCTGGGTCTGGCAAGACTAGATCGCTCGTCAACGCTCTCAAAAAAGTTCAAACCGACTCGCGAAAACAACTTCTTCTTGCTGGACGCGGCGTAGCTGTCATCACCTACACCAACAACGCTTGCGACGAGATCAAGCAGCGTCTCGACTTTGATCCACTCGTTGAAGTCTCCACAATCCATTCCTTGGCATGGTCGTTGATCGGTGGCTATCACGGGGATATCCGTGAGTGGCTTCGAGTGAACATCAAACAAAAATTAGTTGAACTGGAAGCAGCAGCGGCAAAGGGCAGGTCGGGCACCAAGACAGCAGAGGATCGTCAACGCTCAATCGCAAGCGGTCAGAAACGACTCGCCCGTCTCGAATCAATCAAACGCTTTGTTTACAGCCCTACAGGTAATAATCGAACGCGAGACTCTCTCAATCACAGCGAAGTCATCGGTATAGCCGCCGACTTCCTCAAAGAAAAACCACTACTCCAGAATATTCTGGTGAGTAAGTATCCAATCCTCTTCATCGACGAAAGCCAGGACACAAACAAGAACCTGATGGATGCGTTCCTGGCGGTCCAGCAAGCTCAAAAGGATCGTTTCTGTTTGGGCCTCTTCGGAGACACCATGCAGCGCATCTATGCGGATGGAAAGGTGGGACTCGAGAAAGCCATTCCAGCTGACTGGGCAACGCCAGTCAAGAAGTTGAATTATCGCTGCCCCCAGCGCGTCATTCAGCTCATTAATCGCATCCGCTCAGCTGCTGATGGACAAACGCAGCAGGGGCACAAAGACAGTGCACAGGGTTTTGTTCGGCTTTTCATTCTGCCCAGCAATATGGCGGCCGTGGCTGAGGTAGAAGAGCAGTTCGCCACCAAGATGGCGGAGGTGACTGGAGACGCTGGCTGGTCGAAGGGTGAATTTAAGACGCTCATTCTCGAACATCACATGGCTGCACGCCGTTTGGGATTCGATGCGATGTTCGCGCCACTCTACGCGGTTGAACGGCTCAAGACATCGCTGCTGGACGGATCACTCTCCAGCCTTCGCCTTTTCTCTGAAGAAATCTTACCCGTAGTTGAGGCGGTTAGAAGTGGCAACGCCTTTCGCGTCGCAGAGATCACGCGAAAACATTCCCCGCTCCTGCGTCCGGAAGCCCTCTCTGCGTCCGGCGCAAACCAACTAATCCAGCTTCAAAAGACAAAGGCAGCCGTGGCAGAAGTTGCGAAGCTGTGGGACAACGATGCTCATCCCTCCTTTCAGCAGGTGCTAGATACACTCGCAGCGACGAAGTTGTTTGTGATTCCTGACGCACTTACGATCTTTGTTTCGCAAGCGGATGCAGATGCAACCGGAGATAAGCCGGCAGAGGACAAGGCAGTCGATGATAATGAAGAGGATGAGCCAAGTGAGATAGACATCGAGTTGGAGGGGTGGCGGAAATTTCTCGCCACACCTTTTGATCAGATCAAGGCATACGCCGACTACGTCGCAGGAACATCCCCCTTTGGTACGCACCAAGGCGTGAAGGGTCTCGAATTTCCCAGGGTTAAGGTCGTAGTCAGCGACGAGGAAGCGCGTGGCTTCATGTTCAGCTATGAAAAATTGTTCGGCGCAAAAGCCAAGAGTGCAGCCGACATTAGAAACGAAGAGGCAGGAGACGAGACCACGATTGATCGCACGCGCCGCCTCTTTTATGTGACATGCAGTCGTGCTATGGAAAGCCTTGCAATTGTGGCCTATTCCGAGCAGCCGGACGCAGTTCGAGATAGTGTCGTAGGTGAGGGATGGTTCACTGCCGAAGAGGTTGAGGTTCTCAAGGGCTAGGCATTTCATTGGAATACTGCTCTGGGTCGAGGCCTGTTGCTCTGGTGACTAAATAGCATCACTCAACGGGGTGCTCCGACAACCGTCTGGATTTAAGCAATTTGCAGACATCGGCGCATTGTGATGCCACCGGCAGCAATGGCCGAGAACCAGGCATTCAATGCGGTCAGCCTGACTGGCCGTTAACGGGTCGGGTACGGAAGTTCGCGTTTCCCAAAAGCGGCCACTCGTAAGTGGCGGAATATCTTCGGGATCGGTGGCCTACTTTGAATAATTATGAATGGAATCGGTGGCGGCTTTGGGGTGGAATACGCTGCAGGCTTGGCGCTTTACCTACCACTTTTCCGTGGAGGCCTTGATCATTTCAGGTGGTGGGATTGTGAGCATTGTTGGTGACGTTTATCAACAGAATACGCACCGGGGATTGGAGCGCTTACTTGCTGGGCGGCATCAGCGATATTTTCCCGAGGCTTGGAATAGCGCCGAGTTTTTGCAAGGAATCACGAATATCCCGATAGCTTTCAAAAAACTGCAGCCACTTGCTCATGCCCCCCAGTTCACCCACGACACGAATCATCGCTATATGGGAGGTGGTCAACACTTCAACCTGCTTTTCTAGCTCGGTAATTCTCTGATCTTTCTTGGCAAGATCCTCGGCAACTTTTTCCTTAGATCGCTTCTTGTTGCGCTTTAACAGGTTTCGGATATCTTTTTGCTTTTGCTGATATTGAGCCAAGAGATCAGCACGCGTTTTGCTTCGAGTTACTGACGAAGCATGACGAATTTGCGGATGGAGACGAGCTACGGCGCGAGCGGTAATGTCCTCATCCCGTTCAAGAAGGCCCTCAAGAAGGCAAATCATCACATTGCCTTCTTGGTTGTCGTTTGGATTGCAATTGGCTGATGTTTCAGTCATCGAGAACACTCCTGGATCCTGAATTAGATTTTGAGAGGTCCGCTCCCTCTGGGAATACCGGCTGCCCATGCGATGTGGAAAGAAGCATCCGAACCGCTTCAAGGTGCGCCTGCGTATGTTTGATTTGGTTTTCCTTGCCGATGGATTTGGTCGGGCGCTCCAAGGCCTGCTCCAATGCTGACTTGAGACGACCTTCCAATATAATAATGTTTTTTCGGTTCTCGGGGAGATCCGTTGCCGTCAGATGCCGACAACCGGCAAAGCACTCCAGATGCTTCGGGCAAGGATCAACCGTGAAGCTATTGATACAATGGCCATAGGGAGTAGAGTGAAATCCATCAGCCTCGGTCTTGAGAAAAGCGAACGCGGCTTCATCTCCTCTATTCCATTGTATCTTGCGAAATTCCTGGACAATCGGCCCGCTGGCTTTGCCTGCCTTTATCAGCCTCGCTACGGTTGACGCTTTCTCACCGAGCGCAATTTCAACATCGGCCGGGATTTCAATCTGCTCGAGTTCCTCCGCCAAGTTCCGATGATCATATTCATAGCTTTGAGCGACACTGCGGCGGTTAAATCGCTTGGAAATTATTGTGTCTGCCACGCCAAGCCTGAAGAGTTCACTGTTTTGAAGATGCCTCAGAGAATGCGGGTTAAGAGACAGAACTCGATCTTCGTCCTCCAGGCCATAAGTTTCGAATAAACTTGGTATGCTGACATGTTTACCGCTGATGCTGTGTTGGAGCATAGCGCCATCCATACGGCCAACGGACCAGTAGCGTGTTATGTCACAAAGTCCTCCATTCCTGCCTTCTGCAAGGGCTCGTTTAGGCATGATGAACATGAGTTCCCAGATGGCCACATCACCCCCAGATGTGCGGAACGGAGTTGTGTCGGATAGTTTTGTGGCCGTCTCACTTGCAAGATAGTCTTCAAGCTCGTTTATTCGTAGGAAAACCTTGTTCCAGTCCATTCGAGAGCCGGGCCAAGTGTCTCCATCTGCTTGGCGAAACGTTATTTTTCCTTTAAGCCGGTTGAAAAACATGTAAAAAGCCATGTTGAATTGCGAGGTAGTGGCCTGAATTAGCTGGCTTTTGCGCATCTCATCGAAAACACTCGGATCAAAGTCCTTACGATAGCGGATCAGATACTTTTCCACTATCTGGTCGTCAAGGTTGATGAGCACCGGATTGCCTGTAAGTATGGTATATAGCTCCGCAACAGGAACCAAGGCATCCAGCGTAAACCAAGGCAAAAGCCGCTTTCCTTCAACTTGGCCCTGAAGTGTCAGGCGTAACGGCTGGGTCGCCCTGATGACTTGGTCAAGCGTCTCTGTCAGGATTTCCTCGAACATAGCAGGGACATACTGGGTATTTTCATACAGCGCGATGCTGTCGGAATTCGGGCTTTGCTGTTTTTCAGCAAAATGTCGGAGCATCAGAGCCTCGGAATAGCCTCCTAATTCACCAGCAGGGCGCCCGGAAGGGTCATGATAATGCCGAACGCGTTTCCAGTCTGCGGGAAGCAGGCTGGCCTCACCCACTCGTATCCCACACAGCAATATCACCTTGGCTTGCGCAAAGCGAAGCATATCCAGAAAGCTCTTCGGCTGTTCGGTGAAAACAATGCGCACTAGCTCCCAAAACGCACGCTTTTCCGGCAACCTTTCGGCCTTCTTTCGCTCCTCGAGATTTGCCCGCAGCTCATCGGCAGATTTGGTGAATTTTGCACGTTTGGTCCTGATGCCTTGTCGAGGCAAGGATAGGGCAGGGTAGAGCGGGCCCACATCGGCGACGTGGTTTGCATCAATTACCACCTTGACGACACCCAGCAGAACGTCAGCCAATTTTCCGGATCCCTGCGCTTCCTTAGCCATCTCATAAGCAAACGATACGTTTTCTCCCCGCAGCTCCCATGGCTCATTGGAAGTGCAAGTGGCCAGAACGCGAAGAGGGCGAATAATGTTGCTAACGACATGCCCTGTCGTATTGCGACGAAAGAACAATTGTTCGACGGCGGCTGCTTTGATGAAGTCCTGCCAGGCCGGTGATAGAGAAGTTTTATTCAACGGCAGTAGATTTTCTTCTTGCCGTTTTTTGTTGATCACCTCCAAAACCTTCTCATCTCCGCCAAAATCACGAATCCAGTGAGTTGGGGGAGGGGAGTCGCCCACCATGGCAGTCAAGTTCCAGGCATCTTCCTTGACAGCAATTCCATCAGAAGCAAGCCTTATGTCCCATTTGACGCTACGTTCGACTGCAAGTTTTCTCCCTAACTCTATGAATGAATTATAGTGTTCGTTCATGATCGGCCATCCTCGATTTCGGCGATAATCCCCTGAATGCTGGAAATGGTTCTCCTGAGCTGTAGGTAGGCTGAAGAGTTGAAGTCGCCACGGGAGGTCTCGGAGAAGAGAGTTACGACACCCCGGAAGTCCTCAAGAGCCTTTTGGTGAATTTTCACATCATAAAGAGGCATAAATTTTCGACAGCCATAGCAGGCGATGACAGGATTTGACGGGCAGGAAGGTTGACCGGTTGAACATCCGCCAATTCCCGTAATGGGAAGTCCGTGCGGCGCTCCTCCGATCTGCTGCTCTCCCTTTAGATCCGCAAGCTCTTCTGAACTTATGAAGCGGTCGTGTGCGATCTTCACGACTTGCTGATATATCTCGGAAACTCCGAGGGCGCGGTTGACCCGTTCGGCTTGGTTGGGAGAGGTCTGGAAATATACGAGGCAGGTATCTGTATCGCTATGGCCCAAGAACTCCGTGACCTCCTCCTGGCTGGCTCCTGCATCAACAAGTCGTTGAGCCGCAGTGTGCCGAAGCTCGGTGGCACTTCGGCTGTCCGGCAAGAGCCCCCCAGTGACTTTTATGATTATAGATGCCGTTTCCTGAGAACTCGCGGTCTGGAAAATCCGATCAGCAGCATCCAATCCTTTCCTGATGCCGCGATTGTAGAGCTCAACAAAGAGGGGAGCCCAATCGTGCTTTACCTTTCTGGGAAGGGGTAGGGCTTTTTTGCGCGAATGCTGCTTTATCATCTTGAATGTCAAATGAACCGAAGGCTGGGCGCCGTCGACATTATTCCAGATACGAACATCACACATCTGCAGCATTCCGATCTGCATCGGCCGAAGCCCAAACTGAAAGGCGCATACAAGGATGGCAACGTCCCTCAGCTCATTGCCGGAAACGTTTTCAGGTAGGTGTTGGACTTTTCTTGTCATGTCATCGAAATATGTGATCAGAATTGCTTCTTCTTCGATGCTCAAGAAAACATCACCAGTTCTGACGCTGGCGTATTTATCTTTGGCCGGATGGGGCAGTGTAGCGAGAAAATCAGTGTAATCAGGTGACCATGCAGCCAAATTGAATTTGCAAAGAAAATGCAGAAGGCTTTTTAAGGAATCCATTTCCTTATTTTTGTAGCAACCCTTGCCAAGCAATATTTCCCAAATCTGGCGAATTGCGACAGGGCTAGAAGTTATTACATCGCAGACATCATCAGCAGTAATCTGCTTTAAGTGATAGTGCCTACTCCTTGCTGTATAAGGAGAAAAGTTTTGCATTTGAAATGCACACCAATGCTTTAGCAGAGGGACTAATTCCGCAGGAAACCCTGCAAAGCTCAAAATATTACGAGAGCCTCCGAGTGAAATCATCCATTCATCGTCATTTTTCGGATCTCGAATTGAAAGGTATTCGTCGGTAAAATCATCAAAATAGCGGATGACGGAAGGGAGTTCTGGCAGGGGGAATGAAAAATGGTAGTCCAAGTTCCTTACGATTTCTTTTGGCTTCACTTGGCACCTCCTGGTATCGCACGTAGTATCGCCACGCGGTCATCAAATACGTTATTCCATACGTCAGCCAAACGATCTTCGAATACTGCGCGCGCATATTTCCGTGGCATGTCGGATGATCGTGACCACCCAAAGAAGGTCCGCATCTTTTGCAAAGCCTCGTCCATCGAGTCGCCCTGAATAAGAAGCTGATTCAGGCGGACCACCGCACATGTATGCCTTAAGTCATGGGCAGATACAGAAGTTTTGCCTGTCTTCTGCTGCAGCTCCTTTAAGGCTGCTTGAGGTAGGGAATAACTGATTTTTTGGAATAGTTTGGTAACAGACTCGGCAGAAAAAGGGCTGCCTCGCTGGGAATTCACCAGAAAGGAGTGCTCCGGCCGTCCTCGATAGTTATCGACATACTCACGAATGATGTTCGCGGTCAGCTCACTGACAGGCATCTGCCGGATTGAAGCAACTGTTTTGATGCTGGGCTTGCTGTAGCGCGAGTCCTCATCCTCGTAGGGATTCTCGGCGACAGAGAGCCAATAGCGTTCCTTGCCCAGCTTCCTGTCAAACCCCGTTTTTATCACATCAGCTGGCAAGGATAATAGCTCTCCGCGGCGCAACCCTTGATGCAGCAGCACGGCAAAAATAACAAAGGCACGCCACCTCGCGCCATCATTGACGAACGGATTCGTTGAGGAGGATGGATCCAGTGTCTGATAAAGCGCTTCCACCACGCTGGCGGGAAGGGAACGGAGAATCTCCTGCGTCCTTCGCCTGCCGACACGTAGCTGTTGGTAGAGCAGGTTGAGCCGATTTAGGCGAACCTCGATCTCATTAATTTGATCGAGAGGCAAATTGCTCTTGCTGAGCCGTAAAACGGTCTCTCTGACAAAGCTGAAAGCCGTGCGCCATTTGATCTCAGCGCTTTCGGGAATGGTTGATTGATTCCGGATGGAGACGAAGAACGCCTCGAGTATCCCTCCTAGTGACCCCAAATCAACTCTGGCTATTGCATCGTCTAGAAAACCGACTCCTTCAAGCTGGTCCGCAAATTGGTATAAGGATTCCACATAACCGAGTTGTTTTGCTACCGAGGAACTTGCCAAATCAGACGAGACATAAAGAGACCATACCGATACCCAGAATCTGGGCAGGCCATTTGACTCAACAAGAATGGGCCCGCGGAGCGACGGTGGCATCGAGTGGCCACCAATGAATTTGAGCATGCTTTTCTCCTCAGAGGATAGCAACACCAAATATTACTTGATGTATTATTATAATGTTGCGCGATAAAAGGTAAATAAATACCCAATCAAGCAACACCTAAATAATTACCCGAATTTCGTATAATGTATATTATGTTAAATATTATGCGCGGCTCAGACCACCTCAAATCAGTACATGGCGCGTCTGCTCAAAAAAAAGATATATCAGCTGCTCTATACGCAGATCGATCATCACCTCGGGCCGCTTGCCGTTCGGGCAAGCAAGTCGTGGCGTCGTTCCAAACAGGCGGCAAATCAGAGGACGCTCTGCGTAGACCTGGCATCCATTAACGCCAAGGTATGGACAGCTGAGATCGGCTAGCGCCGCCTCATGTTCTTCGTCACTTTTGACGGGAAGCCTCGCCATCTCATCGGTGGACGTAGTCACCGGCCCGCAGCAGTCGTGACAACCGGGAACGCACTCAAACGAGGGAATGCGTGCCCGGAAAAATCGGATTTTCTGGCTGTTGCTTGTCATTAAGGCACCCTGCCCCTCATTTTTAATCCTTCAACTTTCACGCTTCCTCGCTGATTCTCTGTTCTCAGGGGTTAATCCTGTTTTTCTGTTTTGAGATGTAGCATCATATTTTCATTACATGTTAATGTTATGATGATATCAATCAGATGATTTTTGTGTGCATAAAGGATGAGTAGGTTGGCACACCTTATTTCTTGGTGCTTTTCGATTCCGCAGTGCTAATCCGGCTTTTGGTGACGTAATCCATGCCGTGGAATTCCAAATAATCGCGAATCATCTGACGCACTACCTGCGAAGGGGTAAGGTCTTGCTCCGCACATAGCGCCTCGAATGTTTTTTTCTTTACGGGGTCGATTAGAAGGGTAAGTCGAGCAGTTTTGGTTTCCATGACTTTTTTTTGGGGGTATATGATGTTAATCATATTACCATTATATACCCATGCGACAATAGCTCACTAATCAAACTATGTTACCTACAGAAATTCGCAAGTCATTAGCACCCTTGATGATAGTGAAAGGATAAAGCGAGAACATGAGCGACTTAAGCGATTTTTGGTTCGAATATCAGGCTTCATTGCCGCAGATTCTAGCAGGCAAGCCTTTCCTTTATGAAGGGGATAAGGACATAACGTTGCATTTCGATTTCTCGGCAACGCAAAGCCATATGCTTAAAGCCGATCCCGATAAGCTGATTCTGGGCTACACCCGCACCATGATGGGATTTTTGTTTTTCCAGCCAAACCCAGAGCGAATCGCGATGATCGGCTTGGGGGGCGGCTCGCTGGCGAAGTATTGCTTACGCCATGTACCGGGCGCGCATTTCACGGCGGTGGAAATAAATCCTAATGTGATCGACCTGCGTGACAAGTTCGGAATCCCCCCTGACGGATCAAATTTCGAGGTGGTTTGTGGCGACGGCGCCGTTTATGTCCGGAACCGTTTCGAGCCTGTCGATGTACTGCTGGTCGATGGCTTCGACCGGGACGGCCAACCCGGACAATTAGGCGGCGCGGAATTTTACGATCATTGCTTTGCCAAACTCCGGGACGGTGGTGTATTGGTGGTCAATCTGCTTAGCGGCGATACCATGTCCGAAACCTATATGACAAGAATACGAAAGAGCTTCGATAGCCAGGTCATCGTTGTGGAGGCGGAAGAGAAGGGAAACAAGATCGTTTTTGCCTACAAAGGACGGGATTTCCCGCCTTCGGTGACCACAATGAGTGAGCGTGTCCGAGAGCTGGGGCCGACACACACGATTTCTCTGCATGCTATTGCGCAGAAGGTGATTGAGCGGCTCAAGCTCAAATCATCGATCCCCCTGTGATATTTTCCGCAGCAACCTGGCTGCTCAGGTCTCGCTCTCAACCCATTGAACGGCGAATCTAACCAGTTCCGTCGCATTTTTTAGCCCCAGTTTGTCCTTGAGATTTGCTCGGTGCGCTTCGACAGTTTTCACGCTGCGATTTAGCTCTGTAGCGATATCGCTGGTTCTGAGGCCCTTACCGATAAGCCGCAGAACATCTAGCTCTTTGTCGCTTAGGTGCGACACCGGAGACGTTGGGGCTTCGAATCGGCTGTCGATCATCCGTTGCAATATCTTCGAGCGCATTTTCTCGCTGACATAAACTTCACCGCTTAATATATGCCTGATTGCAATCAGGACTTTTTCTGTGGCCTCTTGCTTCATGATGTAGCCTTTTGCGCCGGCTCTCAACGCTCTTTCAGCGTAGAGAGTTTCATCATGCATTGAAATTACCAATATATGAATTCCAGGGAAACGCGAACGCAGAATTTTAACTAGTTCGATACCGGAAATGCCCGGCAGCGACATGTCTACCAGGGCGATGTCAGTGGTGCAGCAACCCTTGTTTTTGACAATCAACTCCAAGGCCTGATCCGCATCCCCCGCCTCGCAGCAGACTCGCATGTCTTCTTCGCGATTGATGAGTTGAGCTATACCCTGCCGCACGATAGGATGATCATCGACAATCAGTACGTTACTTTTTTTTCTGGGCTCAGTAGATACCAGATGCCGCCCTGCTAGTGGCATTATTTTTCCCCTGTTCATCGATATGGATATCGATTCTTGTTATTAGACTTTTTCCATTCTCGCACATTTTCATGCATTTATGACATATGACATGAGTATTCCATGAGAATTTCAGATTATTTTATGTGCTCATGGTTTATGTGCTCATGGAAAGATATGCCATTCATGGCGGCGAAGTCGGCGATCTGACCGAGCAACCTCGGTAACATCCGGTTCGCAGCAATAACGCCTCCGTAGGGGTCGTCGGCAGGCGCGGCTTCAACCGCATCGAATACCTGGGTTGCCAACACACGGTAGCTCGCCTGTTCAATCAACTGGATGCGCAGCTTCATGTGCAACCGGCTGGGTGAGCTGGTAAATTCTTGTTGTAATAAAATGATTTCGGTATCCAGACGCACGTCGCCTTTTACCATGCCATCAGCAGACGTTACCGCATTGAAGCCTGTTTGCAGTTCCAGTACGCGCACCAGAAGCGGGTTCAGCATCCTTGCTGGCGTTTCAGCCCAGCGATTTTTGGCAAAATATTCAAGTCTATGGGGCTGACGTGAATAAGCCATGCGTACGGTGTCGTAACCAGGTGCAGCGCGCGGCGGAGTGACAGTCAGCACGAGAGGAATGGGTTTAACCTGTACTGTACGGTCAAATTGCGCGTCCAGCAGATAGGTGCGTACCGATTCTGCTTCTGTCGGACGCAAGATGGCGCAGCCTGCCAGCATCAAGATAAACAGCGACACTATGATTTTGGTGCCCACTTTTTTTCCGAAAAAATATTTCAATTCTGTCCCCTCCCCTTACTCGCCAGGGCCTGGTTCAGGCTGAGGCTTACCGAATAGAAGTGTGTTTGGGCTGCTTTCTAGTTGATCGCTGACACGGCGCAGTGATGCGCTCAGATCTCTTAGGTCGGCCACCAGCAACTGCACGCCCTGCAAAGTGTCGGGCATGGCAGTGGCAGTACGGGAGGTCTCATTGGCCAGCCGCTCGACCGCTTCAGCACTACGCCCTGCCCGTTCGATCAGACGGCCCAGTTCGGCGCTGGCATTGGCACTGTGTTCCAGCGTTTTGGCCGCGTTGTTCATGCCGGCATCTATTGCTTCGGAACGTGCCGCCAGAACGCGCGTTATTGCATCGATTTGAGCGAGGCTGTGCTTGAATGCGCGGCGATTGTCTTCATCCAGCACCGCATTAATGTTGTCCGAGGCGCGACTAACATTCGCCAACAAACTGGTCAGCGCCGTATCCAGGCGCGCCATCAGCGAAGGCCCGGTGCGAACCACCGGGTATTCCTCATCACGCTTCGGCTTCAATAGCGGGGACTGCAAGCTGCCGCCGCTAAGCTCGACGTAGGCGATGCCCGTCAGCCCCTGAGTGCGCAGAACCGCCACCGAATCCTCCTTGACCGGCGTGCCGCGCTCAATTTTCAGCATTAGCCGTACCCTTTCGGAATTGGCGGGGTCCAGTGTAATGTCGCGGACATTGCCGACTTCAACGCCGCGGTATTTGACGGGGGCGTTCAAATTCAGCCCTGAAACCGATTCGTTCATGTAAGCAAAATAAGTATCGTAAATTTTGTAGTATCGGCCACCGGTTCCGAGCCAAAGGAGGATGGCGATCAGCGCTGCAACCAGCGTCAAGGTGAACAGCCCGACGATAGTGAAATTTACTTTCGATTCCACGTTTGCTCCCAAGCCGCACGTCCACGCGGTCCGTAAAAATATTCACGCACCATCGGATGATTCGATTTGGAAAGCTCCTCCATGGTGCCCTCCCCCAGCACGTGCCCATCACCCAGAATCGCCACCCGATCAGCTACGCCCCATAGCAGATCGATGTCATGGGTGATGATCAGGATGGTCAATCCAAGCAACTTTTTCAAGTGCCGCACCAATTCATCAAGGCTGCTGGCACTCAACGGGTCGAGGCCGGCAGTGGGTTCGTCCAGGATTAGCAGTTCCGGATCGAGTGAGATAGCGCGCGCCAGAGCCGCCCGCTTGCGCATGCCGCCGGAAAGCTCGGCGGGGTATTTGGTTCCGGCGCTTGCCGGCAGTCCCACCAAGGCAATCTTGATGGCGGCAATCTCGTCGATCAGTTCACTACTCAGAACGGTGTGCTCACGCAGTGGCATGCCGACATTTTCCGCTACAGTGAGCGCGCTGAACAGAGCGCCGCGCTCGAACATGACCCCCAGCCGGCGGCGCATGCTCGCGGCCCGATCATCGCGCATGCCCTGTACTTCACATCCAAACACCTTGATCGAACCAGATACGGGCTGCTGCAGCTGTATAATTTCGCGCAACAGGGTGGATTTTCCACAGCCGCTACTGCCAGCCAGCGCAAAAATTTCGCCGCGTTGGATGACGAGGTTCACGTCCTCATGCACCACCGCGTTGCCAAAGCGGGTGTGAAGATGACGGATTTCAACAATCGGTTCGGTAGCTCCATTCATATGTTCAGCCAACTGAGGATCACTGAAAACAGCGCGTCGAAAACAATCACCAGAAAAATTGCCTGCACTACGCTGACGGTGGTCTGGCGGCCTACACTGTCGGCGCTGCCGCTAACCCGGAAGCCCTGAAAACAACCCACCAGTGCGATGATCGCGGCAAAAATCGGGGACTTGCCGAGACCCGCCAGAAAAGAACTCATTGTGACGGCTTCATCAAAGCGGTCGAGGAAGTCGGTAAAACTGACATCGAGTTGGTTTTGGGCGATGATCATTCCACCCAGCACGCCAAGGATGTCTGCATATACTGTGAGCAGCGGCAGCGCCACCAATAGTGCAAGCATTTTCGGCAACACCAGCAGCTCCATGGGAGAGACACCGATGGTGTGCAGGGCATCGATTTCCTCCGTGACTTTCATGGTGCCGATCTGTGCCGCATAAGCCGATCCGGAACGTCCGGCGACGATGATAGCAGTCAGCAGCGGCGCCATTTCGCGCAGGATGGAAAGCCCCACCAGGTCGGCCACGAAGATATTGGCACCGTAACGCACTAGTTGCACCGCCCCTTGGTAGGCGACAACTACTCCCATCAGGAAAGCCAGCAACCCGACGATGGGCAAGGCATTGAATCCCGATATCTGCAGGTTGTACAGAATGGCGCGCCAACGGATGCGAGAGGGGTGTGCCAGAGAGCGCAACATGGCAACGGTGATTTCACCCAGAAAGGCAAGAAGCCCGTTGAATTCATTTAGGTGACGCCAAACATTATGGCCGAGCTGATTCAGAAAACTGTAGCGCGGCAAGCGGGGCACGCCCACCCCAGATGCATGCGTCTGAATCAGCTCTAATAGGGACTGATGCTCCGGGCGCAAACCCCGGATCGTAACGCTCAGTCCCTGGCGTTCAAGCTGCTGCAGGGTACGGAAGACCAGCCAAGCACCTGCGCTATCCAGTGCGGCAATGGCTGTGCCGTCAAAAATCACTGCGCCGGATACAGGCCAGACAAGTTGCGCGAGATGCCGCTCCAGCGGCGGAATGCTTTGCAGCGTCCATGGCCCGGCGCAGCGCATGATCGCTTCCTCGGGTGTTTTTTCGAGGTTTACTTCAGCTTTCGGTACAGGTGTGGAGGTGCTCATGGAGAGACCTTACGAAACAACCACTGGTTGTCAAACTTCGCGGCGCTCCAGGATGGCTTGCGCCAGAGTGCCGCTATCCACGTGCTCAAGTTCGCCGCCAACCGGCAGGCCGCGCGCTATGCGGCTGGCTTTTACGCCGCGAGAGCGCAAAATCTCGCCGATGTAATGCGCTGTGGCCTCACCCTCAACAGTGAAATTGGTCGCCAGGATCACCTCTTTCACCACGCCATCGGTGGCACGCTGGATTAACCGGTCGAGATGAATTTCCTTCGGGCCGATACCATCGAGCGGGCTGAGCCGGCCCATCAGCACGAAGTACAGGCCAGAGTAACTCTGGGTCTGCTCCATCATCATCAGGTCAGCGGGCGTTTCCACAACACACAGCAGAGAGGCGTCCCGCCGCTCCGAACGGCAGAGTGAGCAGACTTCCTCCTCGGTAAAACTGTTGCACAGCCGACAATGTCTGATGGTATCGAGGGCATGCGTCAGCGCACCAGCGAGTTTCAAAGCCCCTCTCTGGTCGCGCTGCAACAGGTGGTAAGCCATGCGTTGGGCTGATTTGGGTCCGACTCCAGGCAGGCAACGCAGGGCTTC
>CAZLJK010000010.1:24180-32236 GCA_964559825.1 uncultured Sulfuricella sp.
TTCATTCCCGGAGGAAGACCCAGGCCGGAGGTAAAGCCGCTCATTTTTTCCTGGGTAGTGGTTTCCACGCGCCGCACCGCATCATTCACCGCAGCAGCCAGCAGGTCTTCCAGCATTTCCTTGTCCTCACCCATCAAGCTGTCGTCGATGCTCACCCGTTTCACATCGTGGCGGCAGGTCATTACCACCTTAACCATGCCGGCTCCAGCTAGGCCTTCGACTTCGATCAAGGCCAGTTTTTCCTGCATTTTCTGCATGTTCTCCTGCATTTGCTGGGCCTGTTTCATGAGACCGCCCAATCCGCCTTTCAACATCGCTCTCTCCTGTCACTATAGGGGTTTAATCGAGGATTCAATGACTTTTGCATCAAAATTTTCAACTAGCGTGCGCACTAAAGGATCCTGCTCGATCGCCGCCACTGCCAGAGATTGTTTTTCCTGCTTTTCACGGTTTTCGATCTGGGCCGGAGTGTCTCCGGTTACGCTACCCTCGGTAATGCTGAGCCTGACGGGTTCGGCAAAGTGCTCGGTCACGGCCGCCTTCAGCTTGTCCTGGTAAGGCTTATCCATCAGGTGGCGATGCTCCTGTGGCACGCACAGTTCCAGCAGGCCGTTGTCGAAGGATTTCAGTTCGCAGTGCTGAGCCAGCATCTTGGCCATGCCGCCCAGCTTGAGCTGGTTGACCAGGCTGTGCCAGTCACCGGCAAAAGAAACGTTTTTTTCTTGAGGAGGATTTGCCTGGGCAGCGGGAGTTGGCAATTCAGTCGGCTGTTCCACTTCGCGCACAACCGGCTTGACGGGAGGTGGTACCGGATGGGGCATTTCGCGTCGAGCTGGGGGTTGGGGCGCTTCCTCCAGAGTAAAAGCCAGCATCCGCAACAAAGTCATGCTGAAGCCAGCGAATTCATCCGGGGCCAGATGCAAGTCGCGTCGGCCATGCAGAGCAATCTGGTAACACAACTGCACCTCGTCGGCACTGAACAGCTGCGCCAATTCGAGTAATTTAGCCCGCTCCGGCAGTTCCTCGCCGAGCGCCTCCGGGATGGTCTGCGCCAAAGCAACCTTGTGCAGCAGTGCGCCCAAGTCCTGCAAGGCCCCCTCAAACGACAGGCTGCGCTCTTCCATCCGTTCGGCCGCTGCAATCAGAGCCGGCCCGTCCTTGGCCGCCAGTGCGCCGAGAATTTCAAGCAGGTAGGTCTGGTCGATCGAACCCAGCATATCGCGCACCTGAGCCTCCCCCACCTTGCCACCGCTGTAGGCGATGGCCTGATCGAGAAGCGACAGTGCGTCGCGCATGCTGCCCTGGGCAGCGCGCGCCAGAAGCTGCAGCGCAGGCAGCTCGAAAGAGAGGTCTTCCTGCGCCATGACGCTTTGCAGATGACCGACAATCAACAAGGGGGGCATTTGCTTGAGATTGAATTGCAGGCAGCGCGACAGCACCGTCACCGGAATTTTCTGCGGGTCGGTGGTCGCAAGGATGAATTTCACGTGTTCGGGTGGCTCTTCCAGCGTTTTCAGCATGGAATTGAAGGCCGCCTTGGAGAGCATGTGCACTTCGTCGATCAAATAAACCTTGAATCGTCCGGCGGTCGGCGCGTACTGGGCGTTGTCCAGTACCTCGCGCATATTGTCGATGCCGGTGTTGGAAGCGGCGTCCAGTTCCAGCAGATCGACGAAGCGCCCGGTGTCGATTTCGCGGCAGGCGGAACAGTGTCCGCATGGCGAAGACGTAATGCCGGTTTCGCAGTTGAGGGCTTTGGCCAATATCCTTGCCAGCGTGGTTTTTCCGACGCCGCGCGTGCCCGTGAGCAGATAGGCGTGATGCAGGCGTTGCTGATTCAGGGCATTGGAAAGCGCCTTGACAACGTGCTCCTGGCCCACCAGTTCAGTGAAGGTTTTGGGGCGCCATTTACGCGCCAGGACTTGATAACTCATGGGGGAAATTGTACCAGATTCCGGCCTGACAGGCAGAGCGCCCAACAGTTTAAGGGTGGCGAGCCCAACCCCCGGCACTTGCAATAAGTAGCTGTGGCTGCTTCCTTCCGGATCTGACCAGGTTCACTACCTTGCAATGCGGGGAGGCCCGCCATAAATCTGGCGGAGAGGGCGGGATTCGAACCCGCGTTAGGCATTAACCTAAACACGCTTTCCAGGCGTGCGACTTAAACCACTCATCCACCTCTCCGAAGAGCCGGCAAGGATAAACCAGAACCGGGCTTGAATCAATATCCGGGAGAAATTAGTTTCCTTCAGAGGGCGGAGTCGCCGGCCGCATCAGCAGTGCAGGGATGGGTTTCTTCGCTGCCTGGCGTGGGTTGGAGTGAGTTGCGGACACAGGTTGAACCGCCTCTTGCTTGGGAGGTGGCGTTACATAGGGTGCATCCAGCGAATTAACGGGAGGACGAGGCGCTGCGCCTCTGCCTTCCCGCCCTTCCCTGTTGCGTTGGCTCTCCCCTGGCCGCGGATCTCGCCGGGGCCGGTCTGCGAACCCCGCGCGTGTCGCAATCTGGGCAGCCGCACCGGGCTCGAAGCCAGGAACGATTTTTCTGGGCAATTCACGTTTCAACATGGCCTCAATTTCCGCCAGCATCCGCAACTCGTCCGCGCACACCAGCGAAATCGCCTCGCCGCTGCTGCCGGCGCGTCCAGTTCGGCCAATGCGATGGACGTAGTCCTCCGGCGCGTTGGGCAGGTCGAAATTCACCACAAGAGGAAGCTGGTCGATATCCAGGCCGCGAGCGGCGACATCGGTCGCAACGAGAACCCGCACCGTGCCTTCCTTGAATTCCGCCAACGCCTGGGTGCGCTGCTGCTGGCTTTTGTCGCCGTGAATCGCGGTGGAACTAATACCGTCCTTCTCCAGTTGCTGGGCAAGACGACTAGCGCCGTGCTTGGTTCGGCTGAACACCAGGACTTGCTGCAGATTTCCAGACTTGATCAGGTGCGCCAGCAAATCGCGCTTGCGTTCATGGTCAACCGGATAGATTACCTGGGTGACGTTCTCGGAAGCGGCATTGCGACCTGCAACTTCAACCAGCACCGGGTCGGTGAGCAACTGGTCGGACAGTTTCTTGATTTCGCCGGCGAAGGTGGCGGAAAACAACAGATTTTGCCGCTTCACCGGCAACAGCGCGATGATGCGCTTGATATCGGGGAGAAAGCCCATGTCCAGCATGCGGTCGGCCTCGTCCAGCACCAGGATTTCCACCCTGGACAGGTTGACGGTTTTCTGCTCGACGTGGTCAAGCAGCCGCCCCGGGGTAGCCACCAGGATTTCCACCCCCCCTTTCAGCGCGGCAATCTGCTCTTTAATGTTGACTCCGCCGAATACCACCGTGGATTTCAACGGCAGGTATTTGCCATAAGTCTGCACGCTTTCTTCTACCTGCGCGGCCAGTTCACGGGTTGGCGTGAGAATCAGGGCTCGTACGGGGTGCTTGGCTGGTGAAGTGCTGGTGTTGGCATGGATGCTCAAAAGCTGAAGCAAAGGCAGCGTAAAGCCGGCGGTCTTGCCGGTACCGGTCTGGGCGCCGCCCATGAGGTCGCGTCCTTTGAGTACGACTGGAATGGCTTGCGCCTGGATCGGCGTGGGCTCGGTATAGCCTTGATCGGCTACCGCGCGCAGCAGTTCGGCCGAAAGGCCGAGAGTTTCAAACGACATGTATTGCATCTCCTAAACGTCGGCCCGCAAAATACTCAGCCGGTCCAGGCAGATCGTGACAAAGTTAAAACTCGGGTGGGGTATACTACGCGGGCTTGTGCGGCAGACCGGATTGCACAACAACAAATCCTTACAGCGCAATTATACGCCAGCCGAATCAATTTACCAAGTGACTGATATATCGATTTTTTTCAACCGATTGCAGAAAAACTTCCGGCACTGGGCGAAGTGGGCAAAACGGCGCGACATCAGTTGCTACCGTGTCTATGACCGCGATGTGCCGGAGTTTCCGGTCGCACTGGATTTGTACGAAGAACGGGCGCATCTGCAAGAATTCGACACCGGCTGGCAGATCGGCGAGGAGGAGCATGAACGCTGGGTGGAAAGCGTGCGCACCGTGGCGAGCGAAGTACTGGCCCTGCCCCTAGCCGCTATTTCCTTCAAGCAAAGACGACGTCAGCGCGGCCTGCTGCAGTATGAAAAAACCGGCGCACGGGGTGAGGATTTTATCGTGTGCGAAGGCGGCCACCGGTTTATCGTCAATCTGGAAGAATATCTCGACACAGGACTGTTTCTCGACCATCGCAACACCCGGCGCATGGTTCAGGAGAAAGCCGCTGGCCGGCGCTTTCTCAATCTGTTCGCCTATACCGGCAGTTTCACGGTCTACGCTGCCGCGGGCGGCGCCGTCCGCTCCACTACCGTGGACTTGTCCAACACCTACCAGGATTGGGCGCGTCGCAACTTCGAACTAAACGGTATGGATTTGGCGCAGCATGAACTGGTACGTGCCGATGTATTCGGTTTTCTGGACGATGAGGTAAAGCGAGGGGAACATTATGACCTGATCGTCATGGATCCGCCCACCTTCTCGAATTCCAAGAAAATGAGTGGGGTCCTCGACGTGCAGCGCGACCATGTCCGCCTTATCAACCAGTGCCTGAAACTTTTGCCGGAAAGTGGCGAGCTATTCTTCTCAACCAATCTGCGCAGCTTCCAACTCGACGAGGCGGCAGTGGCAACAAAAAACATCAAGGAAATTTCCAGCCAGACCGTTCCCGAAGACTTCCGCAACAAGAAAATCCATCGCTGCTGGCTGATCAGAAAGCGCTAAAATTCAGCGCGGGGTTGCTGACGTGTAGGCCACAACCTTGTTCCTGCCATTAAGTTTGGCCCGGTACAGCGCATCGTCGGCGGCTTTGATCAGCGCGCTAAAATGTGGCATGACCGGATTGTACTCGGCGATGCCGATGCTGACGTTGATTTTTATGCGATCTGCTCCGGCATTGACCAGACTGTCTTCAAATGTTCTGCGGATCAGTTCGGCATACTGCGCCCCCTCTTTCAGTGAGGTATCCGGGCAAATCACCATGAATTCCTCGCCGCCTATGCGGGAAACAATGTCTTGCGGACGTGCGGCGCTTTTCAAAATCTTGGCGGCCTGCTTCAGAGCGGTATCGCCCGCATCGTGGCCGTAAGTATCGTTAATCTGTTTGAAGCGGTCCAAATCGATCAGCATGCAGGTCACGGGGCGGCCTCTATTTTTGGCCGCCTCCCATTCTTGCTCCAGACTGTCCATGCCATAGCGCCGATTGGGCAGTAGGGTCAGAGGGTCCGTCAGCGCCAGGCGTTGCAGGCGGCGGTTGGTAACCGCCAGTTCCGATGCGACCCTGCGCACCTCTTCCCGTTCCCGGCTGATCTCCTCCTTGAGCTGAATCAGCCTTTGACCGGCACGCAAGCGCGCCATCAGCACTTTTACGCTGAACGGCTTGACCAGATAATCGTCCACCCCAGCCTCGAATGCCTCGACCAGCCGGTCTTCATCGGCCAGTGCCGTCAAAATGATAAAGTAAAGGCCTCGGCCGTCTCGGGTCGTGCGCAAGGATTCGCAGAAGGCGATGCCATCCATGCTCGGCATGATCCAGTCGCTAATAACGAGCTGAGGATTGTATTCGAGCACCTTCCCCAGCCCCTCCTTACCATTCGAAGCGGAAAAAACGGTATGCCCATGGCTTGCAAGAAGCTGCTGCAGATAATCCGAAATCGCCTTGTCGTCGTCCACAATCAGGATGCGTAGCGGAAATTCAGCTTGATCGGCTTTCTCCGATGCTTCGCTATCGGCTGCCTCAGCCAGGGGAGGCAAGGATGCGGCCATTTCGGCAAAGGATGGCAGCTCCTGGGTCGGCACGTCGAGAATCTTGCCCCACTGCTGCCATTCGCGAACAACATGATCGCTCAGGGTCATCAGCGCTTCAGCATCGATGCCGAGGCGAGCGCCCAATACGTACAAACCTGGCAGCAGCGCGCGGCGCGAGCTTTCGTCCGCGATGCAGAGGCTTGCCAGGCTACGCGACAAATGCAATGAATGCACCAGCGTATACGCCCGTGAACCCGCCTGAAAATCCCCTTTTTCCGGAAATTCATGGTGGCAAACGGTTTCAATGAGAATGGCGGGGAATCCCCACTCCTTGAGCAGAGCAGCGGACAATTCATTATGATCGGTGTCAAATTGCTCATGCTCCAGATGGAGCAATTCATCAGGGGATGCGGCCGCGTTAAGGACTTCTGCATATTTCTCTGGAAACAGGGTGGCCAGTGTCAGCCGCCCAATCCCGCTCAGCAAACCGCAGGTAAAGGTTTCCTCGCTCGATGTTTTGGCTTGTGCGCTCAAGGCCTGGTTGGCGATGGCGGTAGCCAGCGAGCTTGACCAGAATTCCTGGTAGTTGAACGCATCGCATTGACCATTGCGATGACTGGATAAAACTGAAAATCCCAGCACCAGCTGGCGCACCATGGGCAGGCCGACCACCATTACCGCCTCGGGAATTGAAGCGATGGGGCGGCGCGGATTGAAATTAAGTGAATTGGCGAATTTGATCAGGCGCCCGGAAAGGGCTGGGTCGGTTTGTACGACGCGCGCAATGTCCTTGATTGTTACGTCATCCTGCTGCATCAAATTCAGCAGGGCGAGCGCGACACCTTTCGGAGAGGGCAACTGCCCCGTTGCCTTCAGTTCCTTGAAGCGGTTCTGGTTGATGGCTTCCATTTCTGATCCGTGATTTTATTCTGAACTGGAGATAGGTTACGGAATAATGCCTAACAACACAAACGTTGAGCACTACAATCAATTTTTACGCCACTGTGCTATGGCATTTCGTATCAGTTCAAGAGGAGCCGGATCGTCCAGCGTGGTCAGATCTCCGGCTTCACGTCCTTCCGCCAGCGCCTGCATGCTGCGGCGCAGGAGCTTGCCGGAGCGTGTTTTTGGCAAAGCGGTAACGAAATGCACCTTGGCGGGACGGGCAATGGGGCCTAGCTCCCTGTCCACTGTCGCCATCACCTCCTTTTCCATCTGGGCCGTACTTTCCGGCGTTGAGGTGCGGCTCGCATCCTTGACTACCGCGAAAGCCATGACCGCCTGCCCCTTCACCTCGTCGTGAACGCCAACCACCGCCACTTCGGCGATTTCGGCATGGGCCTGGATGGCCTCTTCGATCTCGCGCGTGCCCAAGCGATGCCCGGCGACATTGATGACATCGTCGGTGCGGCCAAGAATGAAATAGTAGCCATCCCCGTCGCGGGTCGCCCAGTCGAAGGTGGAGTAAACCAGCTCGGACTCGAAATTCGAGAAATAGGTGTTGACGAAGCGCTTGTCGTCGCCCCATACCGTGGACAAACAACCCGGCGGCAGCGGGGGCACCGCGACCAGCACGCCCTTCTCGTTGACCCTTACTTCCTGGCCGGTACTTTCGTGCAGCAGCTTCAGGTTAAAGCCATACACCGGGAAACTGGGCGAACCGAACTTGCGCGGCGTATCCTCTATGCCCGGCACGCTGGACAGGATCGGCCAGCCGGTCTCAGTCTGCCAGTAGTTGTCGATGATGTTCACCTTGAGCGCGTCGGCGATCCAGCGCGCGGTCGGCTCGTCCAGCGGTTCTCCGGCAAGGTACAGGTTGTGCAGCGAAGAGACGTCATGCTTCTGCAAGAATTCGGGCGGCTGTTTTTTCAGCACGCGAATCGCGGTAGGCGATGAAAACATCACGCTGACCTTGTTCTCCTCCACGATCTTCCACCAGATGGCCGGATCAGGCCGGATCGGCAGCCCCTCGTACAGGATGGTCGTCATGCCGTTGATCAGCGGACCGTAGACGATGTAGGAATGTCCCACCACCCAGCCGATGTCGCTGGTGGTAAACAGGGTTTCACCCGGCTGTCCGGCGTAGATGTGGCGCATGGAAGCCGCCAGCGCCACCGCGTGTCCGCCGGTGTCGCGCTGCACGCCCTTGGGCTTGCCGGTGGTGCCGGACGTATACAGGATGTAGCTGGGCTCGGATGACTCCAGCCACACCGGATCGATCCGTTCATCCCGGTGCTCTTCGCGCAGGCTGGCATAGTC
>CAZLJK010000010.1:32336-46100 GCA_964559825.1 uncultured Sulfuricella sp.
ATGCCGGCATCTGCGGTCACCAGCAGCCGGGGCTGGGCATCGTCGATGCGGGTCGCCAGACTGGCCGAAGCGAAACCGCCGAACACCACCGAATGGATGGCCCCTAGCCGCGTGCAGGCGAGCATGGCAAAAACCGCTTCCGGGATCATCGGCATGTAGATGATGACGCGGTCGCCCTTCTCCACGCCCTGCGCGCGCAACACGGCGGCAAAACGGTTGGTCTCGGCATGCAGTTCGCGGTAGGTGTAGGCCTGCTGCTGACCGGTTTCGGTGGAAATGTAAACCAGCGCCTTTTGCTCCGGGCGGCTTTCCAGGTGGCGGTCCACCGCGTTATGGCACAGATTGGTGAGGCCGCCGACGAACCATCGGGCAAAGGGCGGTCGGCTGTAGTCCAGCACCCGGTCGAACGGCTGGTGCCAGTCGATTAGCTTGGCCTGCTCGGCCCAGAATTCATCTGGCGCGTCGATCGATTTCCGGTAAAAATCCTGGTATGTGCCCATTTTTCCTCCTCATTTTTCTGCGGAAGACGCTGATGTAGGAGCGAACCACTGAATTCGCGACCGGGAGGTCGCTCCTACGATGAGTTTTCCTCTGCGGTTAACGTTTTGATTCGCTAAATTTTAACCACCACCCTACCCTTTACCCCGCCCTTCAGCAACGCGTCGAAGGTTTCGGCCAACTGTTCGAAATGGATGGTCCGCGTCATTTCCTTGAGATGGCGCGGTCGCATGTCGCCAGCCAGCCGTTCCCATACCCTGCGCCGCATTTCCATCGGGCACTGCACCGAATCGATGCCGAGCAAGCTGACCCCGCGCAGGATGAACGGCATCACCGTGGTGTGCAGTTCGACTCCGGCAGTCAGGCCGCAGCTGGCTATCGTCCCGTTCTGTCTCATGGTGCGGGTGAGCCAGGCCAGCATCTCTCCCCCGACCGGATCGACCGCACCCGCCCAAAGCGTCTTTTCCAGAGGCTTCTTGCCCATTTCCAGGGTATGGCGGGACAGCACCTGGGATGCGCCCAGATGGCGCAAATATTCGTGCTGATCGTCCTTGCCGCTGATCGCGGTCACATCGTATCCCAGTCCGGCGAGCAAATCCACGGCAACGCTGCCCACCCCGCCCGAAGCACCGGTTACCACCACGGGACTGTTGGCCGGCTTGAGGCCGTTCTGCTCCATGCGCAAGATCGCCAGCGCGGCGGTAAATCCCGCCGTGCCGATCGCCATCGCGTCGGCAGGACTCATTCCCCGCGGCAAAGGCACAACCCAGTCGGCAGGTACGCGGGAATATTCAGCATAACCGCCGTCATGCTCAACTCCCATGCCGTACCCGGTGACCAGAACGGCTTCGCCTTCCCGGAAACGCGGATCGCCGGAGGTGACCACCGTTCCCGCCACGTCAACCCCGCCGATGACCGGAAAACGTCGGATAACCCTGCCCGTACCGGTGGCGGCAAGGGCATCCTTGTAATTGACGCTGGAATGGCTGTTCCTGATCAGCACCTCGCCCGGATCGAGATCGTCAATCCCAAGCTCGACCAACCGGGCCGATACCTGGCCCTCATTTTCAAAAATACGGTACGCGTTAAATCGGTGCATGTTCCTCCCTCAAGGCAAATGCGGTTGGGCCAGATACTGGCGTGTCTGCATTTCCGTTAACCGGCTGATGGTGCGTTCGAATTCTTCGGCATGCGGGCCGCTCAGATACAGTTCCTGCAGCGGCACCTGCGCCGACACGATCAGCTTCACCCGCCGGTCGTAGAATTCATCTGCCAGCCAGGTAAAACGCCGGGCCTCCGCCGCCTGTTCCGGCGTCATTTCAGGAATTCCGGAAATCAGCACGGTATGGAAGCGCCGGGCAATTTCAATGTAGTCCGCCTGCCCTCGCGGCACACCGCAAATAGTCTGAAACTCGAACCAGACCACGCCGGGGGCTGAGCGTATCGTGGCGATCTGGCGACCCTCGATCTCCAGGGGAACAGGGCTTCCCCCTTCTCCGCCGGCAAGACTGGAAAATGCGTTAGCCAGACTGGCTTCAGCCGCGTCATCAAGGGGGAAGTGGTAGGCCCTGACCCTCTCCAGCATGCGCAGTCGGTAGTCGATACCGGCGTCGATTTCAACCACATCCAGCCGTTCCTTGAGCAGGGCGATGGCGGGCAGAAAGCCATTGCGCTGCAGGCCATGCAGGTAAAGTTCATCCGGTGCATGGTTTGAGGTGGCGACCAGAATTACCCCCTGCTGCAATAATTCGCGCAAAAGCCGTCCCAGCAGCATGGCATCGGCGATATCGCTGACGTGGAATTCATCGAAACAAATCAGGCGCGCCTGTTGCGCAATGCGCTGCGCCACGATCACCAGCGGGTCGGCGTGATGCTTGATGGTATCGAGTTCAGCGTGAACATCCTGCATGAAGCGATGAAAATGCACCCGCTTTTTATGCTTGAGCGGAACACTGGAGAAAAAAGCATCCATCAGAAAGCTTTTCCCGCGGCCAACCCCGCCCCACAAGTACAGTCCGCGAACAGGTCGTTGTTTGCCGCCGAACAATTGATGCAGAAACCGACTGTTGCGCGTTTCATTTTCCAACAGGGAATCATAAAGGCGCTGCAGACGCTCCACCGCGTGCTGTTGCGCCTCATCCAGCACAATACCTTGCTGGCGGGTCCGCTGGTGGAGGCATTCCGCCAGGCTCATGTCCAGGACAGCGCCGGCATTAAATATGAATCGACCGTTTGGTCACGCCCAGTGCCGCCTCATGCAAGGACTCCGAAAGCGAAGGATGGGCATGCACGATGCGGGCGATGTCCTCGCTGCTCGCCGCGAATTCCATCGCCACTACCGCTTCCTGGATCAATTCGGAAGCGCACGGGCCGATGATGTGCACACCGAGGATGCGGTCGGTTTTGGCATCGGCCAGAACTTTCACCATCCCGGCGGTTTCCTGCAGGGCATGAGCGCGGCCGTTGGCACTGAACGGGAAGGTTCCCTTGCTGTACGCCACTCCGGCGACTTTCAGCGCCTGCTCGGTCTGCCCTACCCAGGCAATTTCCGGCGAGGTATAGATGACCCAGGGAATGGTATCGTAATTGACATGCCCGGCCTGCCCGGCGATCAACTCGGCTACCGCCATGCCTTCTTCGGAACCTTTGTGCGCCAGCATCGGGCCACGCACCACATCGCCGATGGCGTAGATGTTGGGCAGGTTGGTACGGCAATGCTCGTCCACGTCGATGTAGCCGTTTTCATCCAGCTTCAGTCCGACCTTGCCGGCATCCAGTCCGGCGGTGTTAGGCGCTCGACCGATCGCGATAATCAGCTTGTCGAACTGCAGCTTGGTTACGCCGTTCTTGTCCTCGAATTCGATTGCCACCCCTTTCTTGCTAACCTTGATCGAGGTGAACTTGGCGCCCCGCCTGAAGGCCAGACCTTGGCGGGTAAAGATGCGTAGTGCCTCGGCGGCGATCTGTTCGTCCACGCTGGGGAGGAAAATCTCATGTGCCTGGAACAGGGTGACATCGGACCCGAGCCGCCGCCATACACTGCCCAGCTCCATGCCGATGACACCGGCTCCGATCACGCCCAGCCTTTTTGGCACCTCCTTGAAGTTGAGGGCGCCAACGTTGTCCACCACCCTGTCATTGTCCACCGGCACCTGCGGCAGCTGGCGCGGGGAAGAGCCGGTGGCGATGATCACGTGTCGAGCCTCAACCGATTCCGTCTTCCCATCATGCCGCGCCACTTCGAGTTTCCATAGCGCGCCGCCACCGGAAAAACTGGCCCGGCCGTGGATGATGGTCACCTTGTTCTTCTTGAGCAGCACCGAAATTCCACTGGTCAGGGTATGCACGATCTTTTCCTTGCGCGCCAGCATGGTGCCGACATCAAGGTTCAGCCCCTCGACCGTGATGCCGTGAGCAGGAAAGTTGTCCCTGATGCGTTCGTAATTCTCCGAGGATTCGAGCAGTACTTTGGAGGGAATGCAGCCGACGTTGAGGCAGGTTCCGCCCAGGCTGGCCTTGCCGTCCTCGTTTTTCCAGTCGTCGATGCATACCGTATTCAGCCCGAGCTGGGCGCAGCGAATTGCCGAGACATAACCGGCCGGACCGGCTCCAATTACCGCCACATCATAGGTTACGGACATGATTTTCCCTCCTTCGTTCTAAGGTTAAAACAGACCTTAGCCACGGATTACCAAAAGTAGGCGCCTCTAGGCGACACAGATGTACACTAATTATCAAAACCACATGGTTCCGCCTTGAGCGCCTGCCTTTGGTATCTGTGTAAATCCGTGTTCATCTGTGGATAAAAGTTGATTTATTAAATCTGCAACAGCATGCGCGCCGGATCTTCCAGCGCTTCCTTGATCACTACCAGCGACAGCACCGCCTCACGGCCGTCGATGATGCGATGGTCGTAAGACAGCGCCAAATACATCATCGGACGGATGACGATCTGGCCGTTTTCCGCCACTGGTCGGTCATAGGTCTTGTGCATGCCGAGAATGGCCGACTGCGGCGGATTCAGGATCGGCGTCGACAGCATCGAGCCGAACACGCCGCCATTGGAAATGGTGAAGGTGCCGCCGGTGAGCTCCTCGATGGTCAGCTTGCCATCTTTGGCGCGGACGCCGAAATCGGCGATTTTCTTCTCGATCTCGGCGATGGAAAGCTGGTCGGCGTCGCGCAGGATCGGCACCACCAGGCCCCGAGGGCTGCTTACCGCGATGCCGATATCGTAGTAGCCGTGGTAGACCATGTCGCTGCCGTCGATGGAGGCATTGACGATCGGGTATTTCTTTAGCGCCGCGATCGCCGCCTTGACGAAAAAGGACATGAAACCGAGTTTGACGCCATGCTCCTTCTCGAATTTTTCCTTGTAGCGGCTGCGCAGATCCATCACCGGCTGCATGTTGGCTTCGTTGAAGGTGGTGAGGATGGCAGCGGTTTGCTGGGCCTCCACCAGGCGCTCGGCAACGCGGGCGCGCAACCGGGTCATCGGCACGCGCTGTTCCGGCCGGGTGCCGGCAGGAATGGCTGGCGCAGCCAAAGAGGGGGCCAATGGCGCGGTTACCGCCGCTGGACTAGCCGGTTTTTCGAGATGAGTCAGCACATCTTCTTTCGTGATGCGTCCGCCCTGGCCGCTGCCGCTGATTTCCGCCGGATTGAGGTGATGTTCGGCCACCAGTTTGCGCACCGCAGGACTTAACAAATGCTGAGTCCTGAGTGCTGAGTCCGAAGTGGTTTTCTCAGGGCTCGGCTCTGCTGTTAACTCAGGACTGATTTTCCCCTCGGTGTCGATCACGGCGATCACCTCGTCACTGGCCACGGACAATCCGTCGCCCTTGATGATTTTCGTCAACACGCCGGACTGGGGCGCGGGCAATTCGAGGACCACCTTATCGGTTTCAACGTCGATCAGGTTCTCGTCGCGCACCACGGCATCGCCCACTTTCTTGTGCCAGGAAAGCAGGGTAGCCTCGGAGATAGATTCGGATAAAACCGGCACTTTAACTTCAACTAGCATCTTAATAGCCTCCGATAACTTAATGAGTTAATTGTTATTTGTATTTCTTAAGCGCCGCCGTCACCAAAGCCTGCTGCTGCTCCTGATGCTTTGCAGCATAACCCACCGCCGGCGATGCGGACGCGGGGCGTCCGGCATAGAAAAGCTGCTGCCTGGCCGACAGGCATTCGCGCAAATGATGCTGGGTCTGATACCAGGCGCCCTGATTCATCGGTTCTTCCTGCGCCCACACCAGTTCCTTGACCTTCTTGTAGCGCTGCATCTCGGCCGTGAATTGCACTGCCGGGAAAGGATAGAGCTGCTCGATGCGGACGATGGCAATATGGTTGAGCTTTTGCTCGCGACGTGCCGCCAGCAAATCGTAATAGACCTTGCCGCTGCACGCCACGACGCGGGTGACCTGGTCCGGATCGGTAACGTCTACTTCGCCGATGACCGGATGAAATTCACCCCGCACCAGATCTTCCAGAGACGACACCGCATCCTTGTGACGCAGCAAGCTCTTCGGACTCATCACGATCAATGGTTTTCGATAAGGCCGCACCATCTGGCGGCGCAGCAAATGGAATATTTGCGCCGGCGTGGTGGGCATGCAGACCTGGATGTTGTCCTCGGCACACAATTGCAGGTAGCGCTCCGGGCGCGCCGAAGAGTGTTCCGGCCCCTGCCCTTCGTAGCCGTGCGGCAGCAGCATCACCAGCCCGCATAACCTGCCCCACTTGGCTTCTCCGGCACTGATGAACTGGTCGATCACCACTTGGGCGCCATTGGCGAAATCGCCGAACTGCGCCTCCCATATCACCAATTCGTTCGGCTCGGCCGACGCATAGCCGTACTCGAACCCAAGCACCGCCTCTTCAGACAGCACCGAATCAATCACCAGGAAGCGCGGCTGCTTGTCGGATATGTTCTGGAGGGGGACGTACACCCCGGCATCCCATTTCTCCCGGTTCTGGTCGTGCAATACGGCATGGCGGTGGAAAAACGTCCCGCGCCCGCTGTCCTGGCCGGAAATCCTCACCGCGAATCCGTTTTCCAGCAAGGAGGCATAAGCCAGGTTTTCCGCCATCCCCCAATCGAGCGGCAACCTGCCTTCCCCCATCTGGCGACGGTCGGCAATGATCTTTTCCACCCGCGAATGCAGCTTGAAATCGGCGGGAATTGCTGTCAGCACGCCCGCCAGACGCTGCAGATCAGCTAGCGGCACGGAGGTGTCGGTCGGATCGTCCCATTTGCCTTTCCTGAAGGGCGACCAGTCCGTGGCGTAGGCTTTCCTGAAATCAGTCAGCACCGTTCTGGTCACGGAAACGCCGGCATCGAGATCCCGGCGGTAGGCGGCGATCATTTCCTCCGGGTCGTGCGGCGCCAGCACCCGCTCGGCCACCAGCCTGTCGGCGTAGAGTTTGCGCGTACCGGGATGCTGGGCGATCTTCTTGTACATCAGCGGCTGGGTCACCAGCGGTTCGTCCTGTTCGTTGTGGCCCAGGCGCCGGTAGCACACCAGGTCGATCACCACGTCTTTGTGGAAGTCCATGCGATAGTCGAGCGCAATTTCCGTTACCAGCAGCACCGCTTCCGGATCATCGCCGTTAACGTGGAAAATTGGCGCGCCCACCATCTTCGCCACGTCGGTGCAATACAGCGTGGAACGGGTATCGCGCGGGTCGGAAGTGGTAAAACCGATCTGGTTGTTGATGACGATGTGTACTGTGCCGCCTGTGCCGTAGCCGCGGGTCTGCGACAGGTTGAGGGTTTCCATCACCACGCCCTGACCGGCAAAGGCGGCATCGCCGTGGATCAGCACCGGCACCACCTGGTTACCGACGAGATCGTGGCGGCGCTGCTGGCGCGCGCGCACCGAGCCTTCCACCACCGGGTTGACGATTTCCAGATGCGAGGGATTGAACGCCAAAGTAAGGTGCATCGGCCCGCCCGGGGTGGCGACGTCGGTAGAGAAACCCTGGTGGTATTTCACGTCGCCGGAAGCCAGTTTGCTGTGCGCGGCATGCTTGCCCTCGAACTCAAGGAACAGGTCGCTCGGTAGCTTGCCGATGGTGTTGACCAGCACGTTGAGGCGGCCGCGGTGCGCCATGCCGATCACCATTTCCTTCACTCCCTGGCTGCCGGAACGCTGAATCAGGTGATCCAGCAGCGGAATCAGGCTGTCGCCGCCCTCCAGCGAAAAGCGTTTCTGCCCGACGTAGCGGGTGTGCAGGTATTTTTCCAGGGTTTCCGCGGCAGTGACCAGTTCCAGTATGCGTCGCTTGCCATCGGGAGAGAATTGCGGCCTTGCCCGATGGGTTTCCAGACGCTCCTGAATCCAGCGTTTATGGCGGGTATCAGGGATATGCATATACTCGGTGCCGATATTGCCGCAGTAGGTTTCCCTGAGAATCTGCAAGATGTCGTGCAAGGTGGACGGCTCTGGCGCCACCAGAGAACCGGATTTGAAGACTTTGGACAGGTCGGCATCGGTCAGGCCGTAAAATTCCGGCAGCAGCTCCGGCACCTCCGGCATTTGCTGGCGCTTGAGCGGATCGACGGTGGCAAGCTGCACGCCGCGGAAGCGGTAGGCGTTGATCAGCTGCAGCACCGCGATCTGTTTCCTGACCAGCACGTCGACATCGGTTGCCGGCACGGGAACGGAAGGCTGCTTGGCGCGCTCGGCGAAGGATTGCAGCACCGGGGAATGGGGCACATCCTTGGCGATTGGCCCCGGCAGTTTCTGCAAACGGTTGAAATATTCCCGCCATTCCTCGTCGACCAGTGCAGGATTGCTCAGGTATAACTCGTACAGATCCTCAATGAACGGCGCATTACCGCCATAGAGCGCCGAGTTGTCCAACATCTCCTTCATTACGCCCATTTTCATCCCTTCTCCTGCATGTGGCCCTAGCCCGATTCATCGGTTACTCGCGCAAAGATATAGGCACAAAATCCCTTTTCTTCGGCCCAAGGAACAACTGGCGCGGACGGCCGATTTTCTGCTCCGGATCTGAAATCATCTCATTCCATTGGCTACTCCAGCCAATAGTGCGGGAAATGGCGAAAATCGCGGTGAACATGTTGGTCGGGATACCGATGGCGCGCAGCACGATGCCGGAATAGAAGTCCACATTGGGATAGAGCTTCTTGGAGATGAAATACTCGTCCTCAAGGGCGATGCGTTCCAGTTCGAGCGCGATCTGGAACATCCGGTCGTCGTGGGCGCCGAGTTCTTTCAGCACTTCGTGGCAGGTTTGGCGCATCAGGTTGGCGCGCGGGTCGAAATTCTTGTACACCCGGTGGCCAAAGCCCATCAGGCGAAAGGGGGTTTTCTTGTCCTTGGCGCGCTCGATGATTTTCGGAATATTGGAAACGTCGCCGATTTCCTCAAGCATCTTCAGTACCGCCTCGTTGGCGCCGCCGTGGGCCGGGCCCCACAGAGAGGCGATACCGGCGGCGATGCAGGCGAAAGGATTGGCGCCGCTTGAACCGGCCAGGCGCACCGTCGAGGTCGAGGCATTTTGCTCGTGATCGGCATGCAGCGTGAAAATCCGGTCCATGGCCCTGACTACGACCGGGTTGGGCACGTATTCCTCGCAGGGCGTGGAGAACATCATATGCAGAAAGTTCGCCGCGTAGGAGAGCGAATTTTTCGGATAGGCGAAGGGTTGCCCGGTGTTGTACTTGTAGCTCATCGCCGCGATGGTCGGCACCTTGGCAAGCAAACGGTGTGCGGAAATTTCTCGGTGATGCGGATCGGATACGTCGCCTGAATCTTGATAGAAAGCAGACAGCGCTCCCACCACGCCCACCATCACCGCCATGGGGTGGGCGTCGCGACGGAAGCCCTTGAAGAAGCTGGTCACCTGGTCGTGCACCATGGTGTGATGGCGGATGATGAAATCGAATTCCTGCTTCTGCTCCCTGGTGGGCAGTTCACCATAATAAAGCAGGTGGCAGACCTCGATGAAATCCGCATGCTCGGCCAATTGCTCGATGGGGTAGCCGCGGTACAGCAGTATCCCCTCGTCGCCATCGATGAAGGTGATTTTTGAACTGCAACTGCCTGTCGACATGAATCCCGGGTCGTAGGTGAACACCCCGTGTTTCCCCAGGTTACGGATATCGATTACATCCGGGCCAAGCGTGCCGGAAAGAAGCGGCAATTCGATTTCTTCACCGCCGTCGATTCTGAGATAGGCCTTACGTTCGCTCATAATTTTCATTTCCTTCAATCAATGTGTTACACAGAGGGACTGCCCTCACCTCAATCCTCTCCCGCTCGCGGGAGAGGAGGCAAACGAGAAAGGCGCTTGTTCCAATCTGGGGCAACGGTGAAAGGCGCTTATTTTGCTCGCAGCAACTGCAGCACCTTTGTTACATTATCATTTACGCTGAATTCGTTGCTCTGGATCAACCCCCATAAATCCAGGTCGGAATAAGCCAGCAGATCCTTGAATGCATCCACTTCATGCGGCGTAAGCCGCTCGAAATTCTGCTCCATAAATTGCGCCAGAACAATGTCGAGTTCCAGCATGCCGCGCCGGCAGTCCCAGCGGATACGGCTTGCGCCGTAATGGGTAATGGGTGATGGGTGATGGGGAAATTCATTACCCTCTTCCTCATTCTCTCCCATCACCCCTTCCTCATCACTCATTACCCGTTTCAAACCGTCCTCTTGACCAGCATTTCCTTGATCTTGCCGATCGCCCCGGTCGGATTCAAGCCCTTCGGGCAGACATCCACGCAGTTCATGATGCTGTGGCAGCGAAACAACCGGTAGGGGTCCTCCAGGTTGTCCAGGCGCTCGTTAGTGGCCTGGTCCCGCGTATCGGCGATGAAACGATAGGCCTGCAGCAACCCCGCCGGGCCGACGAACTTGTCCGGGTTCCACCAGAACGATGGGCAGGCCGTGGAACAGCAGGCGCACAGGATGCACTCGTACAGACCGTCCAGCTTTTCCCGGTCTTCGGGTGATTGCAGGCGCTCGATTTCCGGCTCCGGCTCGTTGTTGATGAGGTAGGGTTTGATCGAGCGGTATTGTTTGTAGAATTGGCTCATATCCACGACCAGATCACGAACCACCGGCAGGCCGGGCAATGGGCGCAGTTCGATCGGCTGCTTGAGCCCGGACAGCGGTGTAACGCAGGCGAGCCCGTTGCGTCCGTTGATGTTCATGGCGTCCGATCCGCATACGCCTTCGCGGCAGGAGCGGCGAACGCTCAGGGTTTCGTCCTGCGCCTTGAGCAGCAGGATGGCATCGAGCAGCATCATGTTGCCGGCATCGACATCCAGCTCATAGTCCTGCATGTGAGGCTTGGCATCGGTTTCCGGGTTGTAGCGGTAGATCGAAAATTTCATAGGTTTTCTCTTTATTCAGGGGCTAGAGACTAGGGGCTAGAGACTAGGGGCTAGAGACTAGGGGCTTTGTCGGCGCGTAGCGCCGGGGTTTACTAGACTCTAGCCTCTAGCCTCTCAATCAATATACCCTCGCCTTCGGCTTGAAAGTCTCCACCGTCAATGGCTTCAGCCGCACCGGCTTGTAATCCAGCCGGTGCCCTTCGCTGAAATACAACGTATGCTTCAGCCAGCTGTTATCGTCACGCAGTGGATAGTCGTCGCGTGCATGGGCGCCGCGGCTTTCCTGGCGCGCGGAGGCAGAAATCATCGTCGCCAGCGCTACCCCCATCAGGTTTTCCAGTTCCAGCGCTTCGATCCGGCCGGTGTTGTAGATCCTGCTGTGATCGCGTAGCGCTACATCCGGCAGGCGCGCGGCAACTTCCAGCATTTCCCTTACCCCTTCCTGCAGCACCTCTTCCGTGCGGAACACGCCGCAATGCCTTTGCATGGTCTTGCGCATCTGTTCGCGCAACTCGTCCACGGTAATGCCGTCGCGTTTGGCATCCCAGCGGCTCAAGCGTGCCATCGACATATCCAGGGCGCCATCCGGCACGGGGCGGGGAAAGGGATTTTCCTTCAGGTATTCGATGACGTGGTTGCCGGCGGCGCGTCCGAACACGATCAGGTCGAGCAGTGAATTGCTGCCCAGGCGGTTGGCGCCGTGCACCGAAACGCAGGCGCATTCGCCGATGGCGTAAAGCCCGATCACGGCCTCCTCCGGTGCCGTCGCGGTCGGCATCACCACCTGGCCCTGCAGATTGGTGGGAATGCCGCCCATCATGTAATGCACCGTAGGCACCACGGGGATCGGCGCCTCGATCGGATCGATGTGGGCAAACTTGAGGGATAGCTCACGGATTCCCGGCAGGCGCTGCTTGATAACTTCCGGGCCGAGGTGGTCGAGCTTCAACTCGACATAATCGCCGTCCTTGCCGCAGCCGCGCCCTTCGTGAATTTCCACTGCCATGGCGCGGGACACGACATCGCGGCTGGCAAGATCCTTGGCGTTGGGTGCATAGCGCTCCATGAAACGCTCACCGTCCTTGTTGACCAGGTAGCCGCCCTCGCCGCGCACCCCTTCCGTCACCAGCACGCCGGCCCCGGCAATGCCGGTCGGGTGAAACTGCCAGAACTCCATATCCTCGAGCGGAATGCCGGCGCGCAGCGCCATGCCGAGTCCGTCGCCGGTATTGATCAGGGCGTTGGTGGTGGCGCTGAAAATTCGCCCGGCGCCCCCAGTTGCCAGCAGCGTGGCGCGCGCCTCGATAAATATCGGCTCGCCGGATTCAATTTCGAGCGCCACCGCTCCCAAGGCATAGCCGTGTCCATCCGTCACCAGATCGACCGCGAAATATTCCTCGAAGAAGTGGGTCTTGGCAGCGATGTTGCGCTGGTACAAGGTATGCAGCATGGCGTGGCCGGTGCGGTCGGCAGCGGCACAGGTGCGCATCACCGGCGCTCCGCCGTAATTCTGCGTCATTCCGCCGAACGGGCGCTGGTAGATTTTGCCATTCGGCAGGCGGTCGAACGGCATGCCGAAGTGCTCCAGCTCGATCACCGCTTCGTTGGCCTGCCGGCACATGAATTCGATGGCATCCTGGTCACCCAGGTAATCCGAGCCTTTCACCGTGTCGTACATGTGCCAGTGCCAGTTGTCCTCGTTGACGTTGCCTAGGGATGCGGCAATGCCGCCCTGGGCGGAAACGGTGTGGGAACGGGTCGGGAATACTTTGGACACCACCGCCACCTTGAGGTTGGCGTGGGACAGTTGCAATGCGGCACGCAGGCCCGCGCCACCGCCGCCGATGATCAGTGCATCAAAAGTACGTTTGGCGATCGGCATTATTGGAGTCCCCAGAGAATTTGCACCGACCATGCGGCACAGCCGACCAGAGCAAGTATGACCAGCACCTCGGCCGTCAACCTGAGCACGGTGTGGTGAACATAATCCATCAGAATGTCCCTGACCCCGACCCAGGCATGGAGATACAGGCTGAGCAGGAACAGCAGGCTGGCAAGGCGCATCCATTGGTTATCGAACAGACTGCTCCATTCCGCGAACTGGAGCGGCTGATGGGTCAGCAGGAAGGCCGCCATGAAGAGCGAGTAAAGCGCCATGACGACAGCCGTGACGCGCTGCATCAACCAGTCGCGCAGGCCGTAATGGGCGCCGCTGACGATGCGCTCTACCATAGCCACCCCCCTATCAGCGCCGTCAGCGTCAGACTGAAAGCAAAGACCAGCCAGCTGTTCCGGCGGGTCTTGCCCACTTCCATGCCGAAGCCCATATCCATGGCGACAAAACGCAGGCCGGCAAAAAAATGATGCAGAAAGCTCCATAACAGCAGAATCAGGATCATCTTGGCCAGCGGGTTGCCGAACCCCTGCTTGACCTCCTCGAAGGCTTCAGCAGAGTCGAGCGTAAGCTGAAAGATGACAAGGAACAGGGGGATGGCGACAAACAGCAGCGCTCCGCTGACCCGATGCAGGAAGGAAACAACGCCCGGCAAGGGCAGCTTGATCCTGAACAGATTAAGATACCTGGGGCGGCGATTTACCATGGCCGGCTCTACCTAGTAGTCCGTCTCACCAAAAGATTGACATGAAACCGCGTCTTTTTTCGCCATGCTTCGTTGCAGCCCCTTGCAATACGTTAAGTATTGCTGCGGGTCTGCGCCTTGCCGGGCAAAAAAATCCATCAGTTTCATTGTGCCAACCTTTTGATAAAACGGATTACTAGACCGCGTTAGCCACAGCCTGCGGAATGCGCTCGATCAAGCGGGGATCGAACGGCTTGGGCAGAATGTAGTCCCTGCCGAAAGCCATTTCCTTGGCGTTGTAAGCCTTGAGCACCTCTT
>CAZLJK010000010.1:46200-54967 GCA_964559825.1 uncultured Sulfuricella sp.
ATGTAGTCCCTGCCGAAAGCCATTTCCTTGGCGTTGTAAGCCTTGAGCACCTCTTCCGGCACAGGCTCGCGCGCCAGCTCAGCCAGCGCTTTCACGGCGGCGATCAGCATTTTTTCTGTGATCTGCTTGGCGCGAGCATCCAGCGCACCGCGGAAAATGAACGGGAATCCCAGCACATTATTGACCTGGTTGGGAAAATCGGAGCGGCCGGTGGCCATGATCAGATCGTCGCGCGCCGCGTGGGCTTCGCTAGGCAGGATTTCAGGATCGGGATTGGCCATGGCAAACACGACCGGCCTGGGTGCCATGCTTTTTATCATCTCCCGGCTAACCAGGTTGGAGCTGGAAACGCCGATGAACACATCCGCGCCATTCATGGCATCGGTCAGCGTGCGCAGCGGGGTATCCCTGGCGAATTCCTGCTTGTAAACATTCAGGTCGCTGCGTCCGGCATGGATCACGCCCTTGCTGTCCACCAGCAGCATATTTTCCTTTTTTGCGCCCATCGAAATCAGCAGGCGCATACCCGCCAGTCCGGCAGCACCGGCGCCGAGGCACACCAGCTTCACGTCCTCCAGCTTCTTGCCCTGGATTTCCAGCGCGTTGAGCAGGCCTGCGCAGATGATCACCGCGGTACCATGCTGGTCGTCGTGAAAAACCGGGATGTCCAGACGCTCCTTGAGCGCCTTTTCGATCACGAAGCAGTGCGGCGCGGCGATATCTTCCAGGTTGATGCCGCCGAAGGTCGGCGAAATGTTAACCACAGTTTCGATGAAGGACTCGATGCTGGGCGCGTTGACCTCGATATCGAACACGTCGATATTGGCAAAGCGCTTGAACAGGATGCCCTTCCCCTCCATCACCGGCTTGCTCGCCAGCGGCCCCAGATTGCCCAAGCCAAGGATGGCGGTGCCGTCGGTGATTACCGCGACCAGGTTGCCCTTGTTGGTGTAGCGGTAGGCGTTTTCCGGATTTTTGGCAATTTCGCGCACCGGCTCGGCCACGCCGGGGGTGTAGGCCAGGGATAAATCCAGCGCCGTGGCGCAGGGTTTGGAGGATTCAACCGAGATTTTTCCCGGCCTGGGGAACTCATGATAATCGAGAGCCTGTTGATTCAAGGTGGTCATGTTTTAGTCCCAAGTATTTTAAGTCCTGAGTCTTGAGTCCGTTTACTCAGGACTGTTTTTTTAACCCAGATCGTTCAGATAGCAATGACGTTGCGTGTTGCAGCGGCTGACGCGCCATTCCACCGGCTGATCGCCATAAGTATAGGCGACCCGATCGATATCCAGCAGCGGCGCATTCGGCGCAATGCCGAGCAGGTTCGCGGCATCTTCATCCGCCGTGACGGCCCGGATACGTTCCTCGGCGCGAATGATCCGGGTGCCATAGCGCGATTCGTAAAGACTGTAGAGCGTACCCTCAAACTCGGTGATCAAAGCATCGCTGATCCCCTTGAACAGGGTGGCGGACAGACAGATATCGTCCAGAATCACTGGTTCTCCCGAAAACCGGAGCACGCGTCGCACCACCATAACCGGCGCTCCGCGCTTCAGCCCGAGCCGCTCCGCGGCTGTGCTGTCGGCCTTACCGCGCTCGCAATGCAGCACCTCGCTGACCGGAAATTCCTTCTTGCCGCTCAACTCAACGATGCGCAGAAAACGGTACTGGGTATGCTCTTCGGAATGGGTGGCAACGAAGGTCCCCTTCCCTTGGCGCCGCACCAGAATATTTTCCGCCGCGAGCTCGTCGATCGCCTTGCGCACCGTTCCCTGGCTGACCTTGAAACGGCTCGCCAGCTCCAGTTCGCTGGGAATCACCTCTCCCGGCCGCCACTCACCGGCCACAAGGCTTTGCGTGATCAGAATCTTGATCTGCTCATAGAGCGGTCTGAAGGTAGGAGTCGAATGTGATTTGGTCATGGTTTGCCTTTGTTTTTTAACCCTAGCATGATCAATAAGAATTATCCACTATCTTATATAAGACATATTACATAAGCTAATTATTGACATATACTTTATTCGACCACATTATACTCAATCTTAGAATTTATGCTTTGTAAAACAACAGCGATCCCACAAAGGGGTAAGTCATGATTGAGATTCCATCCGCAGGAGCGCGCTTCCGCGCCGCCGTCGCCGCCGAAAAACCCCTGCAGGTCATCGGCGCGATCAATGCTTATCATGCCAAATTGGCTGAACATACGGGCTATAAGGCGCTCTACATCTCGGGCGGCGGCGTGGCGGCGGGTTCGCTCGGCTTGCCCGACCTCGGCATCTCCACCCTAGACGACGTGCTCACCGACGTGCGCCGCATTACCGACGCAACGCACCTGCCGGTCCTGGTGGATATCGATACCGGCTTCGGCGGCGCCTTCAACATTGCCCGCACCGTCAAATCGATGATCAAGTTTGGCGCGGGCGCCGTGCATATCGAGGATCAGGTGCTGGCCAAGCGCTGCGGCCACCGCCCCGGCAAGGCGATTGTTTCCCTGGCGGAGATGGTGGATCGCATCAAGGCAGCCGTGGATGCCAGAACCGATCCCGCTTTTGTCATCATGGCCCGCACCGATGCACTGGCGGTGGAAGGCTTGCAGTCCGCCATCGACCGCGCCTGTGCCTGCGTTGAGGCGGGTGCGGACATGGTCTTCCCGGAAGCAATCACCGAGCTGTCCATGTACAAAAAGTTTTCTGCGGCGGTTAAAGTACCCATACTCGCCAATATCACCGAATTCGGCTCGACACCGCTCTATACTGTTGAAGAGTTGGCGAACGCGGACGTCTCCCTGGTGCTCTATCCGCTTTCCGCTTTCCGCGCCATGAACAAGGCTGCGCTGAACGTCTATGAATCCATCCGCCGGGAAGGATCGCAAAAAAACGTGATCGACCAGATGCAGACGCGCATGGATCTGTACGAACACCTTGGCTACCATGAGTACGAGCAGAAACTGGATCAGCTGTTTGTGCAGGAGAAGAAATAATTTTTACCGCAAGGGCCGCAACGGATTCTTTGGGAAAAGGAGCGCAAAAATGAGCGAAACCGGAACCACCCAAAAAAAGAAAAAATCGGTCGCCCTGTCCGGGGTAGTGGCCGGCACTACGGCAGTATGCACTGTCGGCCACAGCGGCAACGACCTGCACTACCGGGGTTACGACATTCTGGAACTGGCGGAAATGTCCACTTTCGAGGAAGTGGCTTACCTGCTGGTTCACGGCATATTGCCCACCCAGTCGGAGCTTGAAGACTACAAGCGCAAACTAAAATCCCTGCGCGGCCTGCCGGGGCCATTGAAAACCGTGCTCGAACAAATCCCGCCCTCCGCGCACCCGATGGACGTCATGCGCACCGGCTGCTCGATGCTGGGTATCCTGCTACCCGAAAATACCGACCGCAATATCGAGGGGGCGCAAGACATCGCGGACAGACTGGTCGCCTCGTTCGGCTCGATGCTGCTGTACTGGTACCACTATTCGCGCAACGGAAAACGCATCGAAGTGGAAACGGACGACGACACCGTGGCCGGCCATTTCCTTCATCTCCTGCACGGCAAAACACCTTCCGACCTCCAGCGCAGGGCGCTGGACATCTCGCTGATTCTGTATGCCGAACATGAATTTAATGCCTCTACCTTCACCGCCCGGGTCATTGCCGGCACTCTATCCGATATCCACTCCTGCATCACCGGTGCAATCGGTGCGCTCAGAGGCCCGAAGCACGGCGGCGCCAATGAAGCCGCGATGGAGATCATCCAGCGCTACCGTAATCCGGACGAGGCGGAAGCCGACATCCGCAGCCGCATCGCGCGCAAGGAAATCATCATCGGCTTCGGCCACCCGGTCTACACTATCGGCGATCCGCGCAATATCGCGATCAAGACCGTGTCGCGCCTTCTATGCGAAGACGGCAGCAACATGAACCTGTTCGAGATCTCCGACCGCATCGAAACGGTAATGTGGGAAACCAAGAAGATGTTCCCCAACCTAGACTGGTATTCGGCCTCCAGCTACCACATGATGGGCGTCCCGACCGAGATGTTCACCCCCCTGTTCGTGATCTCCCGCACCACCGGCTGGGCGGCGCATATCATCGAGCAGCGCATCGACAACAAAATCATCCGTCCGAATGCCGAATATGTCGGGCCGGAGAATCGTCCTTACGTGCCAATAGAGGCTAGGGGCTAGGGGCAAGGGGCTATAGGAAACCCGCGAAGCGACAACCCTCTCGCCCATCGCCCCTCGCCCCTTGCCTATCCGATTTCATTGTTATTGCCCAAGGAACCAAGCAATTATGTCCTCCCACACCTCCAACGTCCGCCCCGAACCCGATCAGGTCCTGGTGGACATTGCCGACTACGTCTGCGATTACGAAATCAAATCGGCGGAAGCATACGACACCGCCCGATACTGTTTGATGGACACTCTGGGCTGTGGTCTGGAGGCGCTTTCCTACCCGGCCTGCACCAAGCTGCTCGGACCGATCGTGCCCGACACGACGGTGCTCCACGGCGCCCGGGTGCCCGGGACGCAATTCCAGTTGGACCCGGTAAAAGCCGCATTCGATATCGGCGCCATGGTGCGCTGGCTGGATTTCAACGACACCTGGCTGGCCGCCGAATGGGGCCACCCTTCCGACAACCTGGGCGGCATCCTCGCCACCGCCGACTGGCTGTCCCGCACCCGAGTTGCGCACGGAAAACCTGCGCTAACCATGAAGAGCGTGCTGACCGCCATGATCAAGGCGCATGAAATCCAGGGTGTGCTGGCGCTGGAAAATAGCTTCAACCGTGTCGGGCTCGATCACGTGATCCTGGTGAAAATTGCCTCCACCGCCGTTGTCATGAAGCTGCTGGACGGTTCGCGGGACGAGATCATCGACGCCGTGTCCAACGCCTGGATCGACGGTCAAGCCCTGCGCACCTATCGCCACTCGCCCAACACCGGCCCGCGAAAATCCTGGGCGGCGGGCGATGCCACCAGCCGCGCAGTGCGCCTGGCGCTGATGACGCTCAAAGGCGAAATGGGCTACCCCTCTGCCCTCACTGCCAAAACCTGGGGTTTCTACGACGTCTTGTTCAAAGGCAACGCCTTCAAGTTTCAGCGTCCCTACGGCTCTTACGTGATGGAGCAGATCCTGTTCAAGATTTCCTTTCCTGCCGAGTTCCATTCCCAGACCGCGGTGGAAGCTGCCTTCCAGCTTCATACCCAGGTAGGCGACCGGCTAGACACGCTGGAGAAGATTGCGCAGATCGACAGAATCGTCATCACCACCCACGAATCCGCGCTCCGCATCATCGACAAGAAAGGCCCGCTGCACAACCCGGCCGACCGCGACCACTGCATCCAGTACATGGCCTCCATCGGCCTCCTGAAAGGCAATCTCACCGCCGCCGACTACGAAGACGCGGCTGCCGCCGACCCGCGCATCGACGCCCTGCGAGACAAGATGGAATGTGTCGAGTATCCCCAATACACACAGGATTACCTCGACCCCGAAAAGCGCTCCATCGCCAACGCCCTGCAAATCTTCTTCAAGGACGGCACCCAGTCCGAGAACATCGCGGTCGAATATCCTATCGGCCACCGCCGCCGCCGTGCGGAAGGCATCCCCGAGCTGGTCAAGAAATTCAGGGTGAACCTGGCGCGAAAATTCCCCGCCAAACAGTCGCATGCGGTCCTCGGGCTGTGCATGGATGCAAAACGCCTGGAAGCAACGCCGGTGAACGAATTCATGGACATGCTTGCAATTTAGTACAGTGACGCGTAGGAGCGACCTCCCGGTCGCGAATACGGTGATCGATACGTAGCGCACGCCGGTTTAAAACCCGAACCCTTCCCGGTCTCCAGGCGCTTCCAGAACGTTTGACTATAATCACTATAGGCAAGCCGGAACAACAGGAGGCGTCATGAAGGCATTGATCATCAGCGCAGACCATTTCGAGGATACCGAACTTCTGGTGCCCTACTACCGCCTGAAGGAAGCAGGCTTCGAGGTGGATGTCGCCTCCATTTCCAGGGGGAAAATCAACGGCAAGCACGGCTATGAAGTCAGCGTGGACCAGTCTCTGCGCGACGTTAATACCAAAAATTACGACCTGCTCGTGCTTCCGGGCGGCAAGGCGCCCGCAGCGTTGCGCAAGGAACCGGCTGCGCTGGAAATCGTGAAGGATTTCGTTCGCAGCAACAAACCGGTTGCCGCCATCTGCCACGGCCCGCAACTGCTGATTTCGGCGGGCGTCATCCAAGGGCGGCGCGCCACCTGTTACCACTCCGTGGCCGAGGAACTAAAAGAAGCCGGCGCCCTGTATGAAGACAGCGAAGTCGTGGTGGACGGCAACCTGGTCACATCCCGCCAACCATCCGACCTGCCCGCTTTCATGCGGGAGACCCTCCGGATGGCATCAAAAACCGAGCATTGATCCTATCCCCGCGCCTTCATCCCGGCAGGATAACCAAGGAGAATAAAATGAAAACTCGATTCACCGGCTTTGAGCCGATCCGGCATGACCGCCTGATACAGGAATATCGGCATGACACTTACAAATCCAAGCACAAACCGCCAGAACCCACGATTTGTCCGGTCTGCGGCGCGGTATTTCACGATGGGCGCTGGCAATGGACTGCCAGACCCGACCAGGCCAACGAGGAGATGTGCCCGGCCTGCCATCGCATCCATGATGAGTTTCCGGCTGGATTCGTGACCGTGGGAGGGCTGTTCTTCAAGGAACACCGGGATGAATTGCTGAACCAGGTGAAAAACGAGGAAGCAAGGGCCAAGGCGGAGCATCCCATGGAGCGGATCATCAAGATCGAAGATCAGAATGACGGCGCCCTGATCACCACCACCGGAATCCATCTCGCCCGCGACATCGGTGAAGCATTGCACCATGCCTACAAAGGCGAGCTGGAATTCCACTATAACCGACAGGAAAACCTGCTGCGCGTAGTGTGGGAGCGATAAGGTAAGGGCTAAGGAAGCGCTGATTAAATGACAAATCGTCATTCCGGCGAAAGCCGGAATCCAGAAAACTCAAAGCACTGGACACCGGCTTTCTCCGGTGTGACGAATAAATCTACGGTTACCTAGGCTGACGACACACCGCCAACCTTACAACAGCCCAGGGGATATTTTGCGAATCTGCGGGGCGAACGACAGATGCCGTTGACATTCAGCCTTGATGGCGTCCGTGACGAGCGCCAGATGCGCGGGCTCCGCGCCTTCAAATAACGCTTCCTCTTTAACGCCATCAATGACTTTAAGCACCAGGGCGACCAGTCGCGTCATAGTGTGACTGACAAGGGGCAACGACAGCTTGCACTCGGTCGCGAAGCTGGCCCACTCGTACGGATTGATCTCCTCCGGAGTGAAGGCGTCGCCAATAGCCATGGCGTAGGTGTTGTCGAGAGTTTTACTATGGAAGGCTATGCCGCTGACAAGGTCATAGGCAGGCGCCAGCACGAGCCCCGCCGCACTAGAATGAAACGACAGGTTCTTCGCGTGGGCATCGGTATTGCCGATAAGTACCTGAAAGATCGTCCAGCGCAGCAGTTGGAGGCGTTGGGCGACTGGAATCGGCGAGGCTAGATCAAGGAGAGCGAAAAGTTTCGGCAGGCTGGCTCCGTCGCGGATATGCTGGACATCGGGATTATTCCCATAGGGGCGTTCGTATTTGTAGCTCACCGGGAGGCCGAGCGCTTGGCAGCCGTCGATAATGTGCAGGCGTTCGACACCATGGCTGGCGACTTTGCGATCAAAGCGCGTGATAACCAGTACGGGCTCCGGCACGTGCAGTAGCTCGACCGGAGCGGCCGGAATCCTGGAGCGTGCCGCGAGGCGCATGCAGAAAAATTCATTGGAGGTCAGGCCGCGCAGCAGGTCGGACACCGGTTCCGGTTTGAGAATGGTCGTAGAGGCACAGTTGGGGCCTTCGACCAGAAACCAGTTTCCGTCTTTACGATAGGCGGCGATTTTGTCCTGGAACCCGGCAATCGACAGGCGTACTTTGCCATCCCATACGCTGAACGGCTGGTGTGGGCGCTGACGGATGCGTTCGGAAATTTCGGCGAGCGGTAGCGGGCGTAGATGGTCCTGGTCCGCCGGGTTAGGCTGATCGGTTTTGACGCTGATGGCGCCAGCGGTTTCGCGGCCAACAGCCTTGAACATAGCCAGCAGATTGGATTTGGAGACCCGGTGTGCGGAGGCGGCATCATCCAAAGCCTGCCCTTCCGGCAACAGGTTCTCGAAGAACTGGCGGACGGCAGCACTGTGGGTTTCTGGAGTTTCTGTATCAAGCGGCGACAGCGGGAGTTGCGAACACAGCGCGAACCGGTCCTCCCGGCACAGCCACTCCTCTGCGTAGGCAAAGGAAAAACGATGGAGGTGCGGGTGGTGTGTGAGCGTGCCGGCGGGTTGCCCGTTGAGCAGAATGTCGACGGAGTAATTCATTTGGATCGTGTCAGTTTCATTCGGGTCTGCTCGCGTGCGCCGGACGGCACCATGAACAGAGCGACCCCGAGGCCGGTCGCGATCTCAAGTGCCAAGCCGAGCCCGACGGAGGGCTTGCCCAATTCAAGATCAGACAGGGTTTGCTTGGCCACGCCCAAGGTCAAGGCGGCATCTGTCAGAGTCAACCCTGCTTGGGTACGTGCGGCCCGTATGGCGACGCCGAGCTGTTTTGCACTGCGCAGCTCAGGGTCTAAGGGAAACGGTTTTGGGGTAACAGTTCGCATAAGTTTGCACGAGTAATCCTATTAAGGCAGGATTATAGCGG
>CAZLJK010000011.1:0-53615 GCA_964559825.1 uncultured Sulfuricella sp.
GCGGTAGTTCTGCTCCAGCTTGACCACGTGCAGGCGCTCGTAGTCCTCGCGCAGGATATGCAGGTTCTTGATGTCCGCGCCGCGCCAGCCGTAGATCGCCTGGTCGTCGTCGCCCACCGCGGTGAAGGCGCCGCGGCTGCCGGTCAGTTGGCGCAGCAACTGGTACTGGCAGCCGTTGGTGTCCTGGTACTCGTCGATCAGCAGGTAGCGCAGCTTGTTGCGCCATTTTTCCAGGACTTCGGGCACCGTGCTGAACAGCTCCACCGGCAGGCGGATGAGGTCGTCGAAGTCCACCGCCTGGTAGGCGCGCAAGGTGTCCTGGTAGGCCAGGTAGGTTTTTGCGGCGTGCTGTTCGAGGTCGTTCTCGGACTGGTTCAGCGCCAGGTCGGGCGAGATCAGCGAGTTTTTCCACAGCGAGATGCGCTGCTGCACGCCGCGGATCTCGCTCTTGTCGGTGGTCTTGATGATGTCGCTGATGAGCTGGGCGGCGTCGGTGGCATCGAAGATCGAAAAGCGCGGCTTGTAGCCGAGGTGCGCGGCATCCTTGCGCAAGATCTGCATCCCCAGCGAGTGGAAAGTGGTGACGGTCAGCCCCCGGCTGGGCTTGCCGTGCAGCAGCTTGGCGGCGCGCTCGGACATCTCGCGCGCCGCCTTGTTGGTGAAGGTGATCGCCGCGATGTGGGCGGCCGAAAAGCCGCATTCCTCGATCAAGTAGGCGATCTTGTGGGTGATCACGCGGGTCTTGCCGCTGCCCGCGCCGGCCAATACCAGCAGGGGGCCGTCGAGGTATTTCACCGCTTCGCGCTGCGGGGCATTGAGATGGGACAACATGAATCGAGTAATGAGTCCTGAGTAAATATAGTAGGTCGGGTTTTAACCCGCCAGAAGTAGGCGCCTCTAGGCGACATGTCGGGCTGAAGCCCGACCTACATCCCTGCATCCTCGTCATCACCCATGCAAAGGGGATCGAGTACGTGTAGGTCGGGCTTCAGCCCGACAGAGTGTGATCAAGCCAAACTGCATCCCATAATGAATAATCACCAATCTGGCTGACAAGGTTGGCGCGCAAGGGATTGGCTACGATGTACCGCGCCATTTTATGCAAGTCTTCTTCTTGCCGTACGGCGTGGTCGTAATAATTAGCCTGCCAAATAGATTGCCCAATGGCGCGGGCAGAACGGCCTTTCAGAAGGCGCACCACATCGGGCAAAGCGCCCTCTTGCAATATCATGAGCCAGTGCAAGTGATCGGGCATCAGAACATAGCAAAGCGTTTCCGCCATGCCTTGATCTTGGAGAGCCATCAGTTGTTGAACCACCTTGCGACCGTTGTCGAGCGCTTCGAAATAAGGTGTACGGTTCTGGGTAACGGTAGTGACGTGATAAACCGTTCCAGCTTGTGAGACTCTACCTCTGCGAAGATCGTTATAAGGCATGACAGTTTGCGCTCGCATTTTGTCGGGCTGAAGCCCAACCTACCCTCACAAGCCGATCATCTACCGGATTGAAACACTACCTGCTGAAGCTGATTTTAACACATGGGGTGGCACGCCCTGTAAAATGACCACAAACTCATTCAGGACTTGGCAATATGGCCACTTACGCCATCGGCGACATTCAAGGCTGCTTTCAGGCGCTGCAGCAGCTGCTGCAAAAGATCGACTTCGACCCCGCGCGCGACCGGCTGTGGCTGGTGGGCGACCTGGTTAACCGCGGGCCGGATTCGCTGGCGGTGCTGCGCTGGGCAAAGGCGCTGGGCGACAAGGCGGTGGTCGTGCTCGGCAACCACGATCTGCACCTGCTGGCGGTCGCCTACGGCTTCGTCAAATCGCATCGCAAGGACACGATCGCTGAGGTACTGGCGGCGCCCGACTGTGCCGAGCTGCTCGACTGGCTGCGCCACCAGCGCCTGTTTTACGCCGAGGACGACTATGCGCTGGTGCATGCCGGCCTGCTGCCGCAATGGTCGGTGAAGAAAGCCGCATCCCTCGCCCACGAGGTCGAGCAGGAACTGCGCGGCAAACATCATCTCGATTTTTTCGAGCACATGTACGGCAACGAGCCCAAAGCCTGGAGCAAGGACCTGCATGGCATGGCGCGGCTGCGCATGATCACCAATGCTATGACGCGGCTGCGCTTCTGCACCCCGGAAGGGGAAATGGAATTCGACCACAAGGGGCCGCCGGAAATTTTCCCGGCGGGCCATCTGCCCTGGTATGAAGCCCCCCACCGGAAAAGCGCCGAGGCCACGGTTGTTTTCGGCCACTGGTCGGCGCTGGGGCTGCAGGTACGCAGCAATCTGATGGCGCTGGATACCGGCTGCTTGTGGGGGGGAGACCTTACGGCAGTGCGGCTGGAGGATCGGCAGGTGTATCAGGTTTCCTGCTCGGCGCTGCCAGGTTCAACGCACTGGCAATAGCCCGCTCCGCCAGCGCGGCCAGCTCGCGCCGGCTGCGCCCCTGCACCGGCAACGGCTCGAGATAGGTGATTTCCGCCGCCAGGTCCGGCTCGTTCAGGATGCGGAACAGGGAAGCGCCGAAGCTCATGCTGTCCACATAGGCCGGGGATAAATTCACGCTGCCGTCGCGATGCACATAGCGGATCGCCGCCGGCCAGAGCAGGGCTTCGCTGGTGATTGCCGATTGCAGCAGGGAGGCATGGAAAGGCCGCAGCAGGGTGCCGTCGCTGGTGGTTCCCTCGGGAAATACCGCCACGCAATCGCCCTGCCTGAGGGCATCGACCACTTCCCGGTTGGCGCGCGCCGTGTCGTGGCGCCGCGCTCTTTCGATGAACAAGGTTCCCAGCTTCACCGCCAGCCAGCCGATCACCGGCCAAGCGCGCACCTCGGCCTTGGCCACGAAGCGCACCGGGCATACCGCATCGAGCAGGTAGATATCCAGCCAGGAAATATGGTTGGCGACGAACATCACGCCTGCCGCCGAGGCGTCCGGCGTCTCGCCTTTGACGCTGAGCCTGACGTTGAGAATGGCAAGCACGCGGACCGACCAGCGGCGGATCAACTCGGTGCGCCGGGTGCGGCCAACGAAGGGAAGCAGCAATGCCACCTTGAGTACCGCCATCAGCAGATGGAAGACGAGCCGCACCAGCCGCAAGGTGCGGATCGCAAAGCCGTTGCTCCGATTAGGCGGCCGCCCCCATGAAGTGTCGTGCATATCGCCTGTTCACCTTGGACATGGGCAACAGCACCAGAAAGTCCGCAGTATTGAAATCGGGATCCCAGGCGGGATCGCCGCAAATGTAAGCGCCTGCTTTCAAATACCCCTTGAGCAGCGGGGGAAGAGGGGCAGACACGGAAGTCTCGCGAGTGAGCTTTTCCAGGGGCAGCGCGCAACGCGGGAAAACGCGCCACTCGATGGGGCTCATGTTATCGACTCTGAGATTATTATAAAGGCTGGCGGCGGCGTGTCCACCATCGGCCATGCTGACGCTGGCACAACCCATCAGGTATTCGTAGCCGTGGTCAAGCATGTACTGCGCCAACCCCGACCAAAGCAGGCCGATGGTCGCGCCGTTGCGGTAATCGGGATGCACGCAGGAGCGCCCCACCTCCACCATGCCGGGAGCGAGATGCAGCAGGCGAGTCAGATCGAACTCGCTGGCCGAATAGAGTCCGCCAATTTTTTTCGCACGGTCCGGCGGGAGAATGCGATAGGTGCCGACCACCTCTCCGGTATCGCCATCGCGCACCAGAAGGTGCTCGCAAAATGGATCGTAAATATCCCGATCCAGCCCGGCCTCGCCGCCCGACAGGCGCGCTCCCATTTCCTCTGCAAACACCCGGTAGCGCAGGCGCTGCGCCTCTTTCACCTCATCCGGCGACTGGGCGTAAGCGACAAAAAGTTTCTTCGATACCGCGCTGCCCGGCGTGTTCGCCTGTTGTAGCTGCATTTGTTCCTCCTATCCGTTGATGGATGGAGGAACAATAAGAGAAACGTATTACGGCAGAATGTCAGCAGAATGACATTTATATGACAGCGGGCCTATTGGGCTGAATGTCAGTGGGTGACGCGAGTGACGCCGCCGCCAGACAATATCCTGATCCGCTCGCCGACCCTGAACTGTTCGTCGGCCTCCTGGGTGACGGCGATCATGCGGCCATTGTCCAGCTTGACGGTGATTTCCAGGCCGTTCTTGCTCATCACGCCCTCTTCGATCATGGAGCCGGCCACGCCGCCGGCCACGGCACCCAGAATCGTGCCGACGGTGCTGCCCTTGCCCGCGCCGATATTGCTGCCGGCGATGCCGCCGACCACCGCGCCCGCCCCGGTTCCGACCGGGCTCTTGGTGCCTTCGATTCTGACGTGACGCACGCTTTCCACCACGCCCATCTGGACTTCCTGTACCTGACGCGCCTGCCCGCGGCTGTAGGCCCCACCCGACATGCTCGATGCGCAGCCGCCAAGCACCGCAATGGAGGCCGCCGCAACCGCAATCAATTTCACCAGTCTGGTATTCATAGTTTTAACCCTCAAGGTTCATTCCGAAGTTTTCCTTAAAACGCGAGTGCAGCTCTTCGCGCGCCAGCGTGTGGTTCTGCCCGCCGCGGCTGGCGATCTTGACCGAGCCCAGCAATGAAGCCAGCCGCCCGGTGATCTGCCAGTCCATGCCGCGAGCGATCCCGTAGAGCAGGCCGGCCCGGTAAGCATCGCCGCAGCCGGTGGGATCGAGCACCTCCCGAGCTTTAACGCAGGGAATTTCGTGGCGTTGACCCTCGGCATAAATCTCGGAACCCTGCCCACCCTTTGTGACAATCACGGCCTTGACAAGTTTTGCCAGCTGCTCGATTTTCTGTCCGGTGCGCTCCTGCAACAGCTGCGCCTCGTAGTCGTTGAGGGCGACGTAATCCGCCAGCTCGACGAAATTCAGCAGCTCCTCGCCGTCGAACATCGGCAGGCCCTGGCCCGGATCGAACACGAATGGAATTCCCGCCTCGCGGAACTCGCGGGCATGCTGCAGCATGCCTTCCCGGCCGTCCGGCGCGATGATGCCGAGGCCGACGTTCTGCGCATCGCCGATATGGTTGTGATGGGAGTAGTTCATGGCGCCGGGGTGAAAAGCGGTGATCTGGTTGTCGGCCAGATCGGTGGTGATGAAGGCCTGCGCGGTGAAGGTTTCGGGCACGCTGCGCACGTGTTCCTGCGCCAGGCCGAGCTTCTCCAGGCGCTTCGCATAGGGCTGGAAATCGTCGCCCACGGTCGCCATGATCTGCGGCTCGCCGCCGATCATCTCCAGGTTGTAGGCGATGTTGCCGGCGCAGCCGCCGTACTCGCGCCGCATGTCCGGCACCAGGAAGGCGACATTGAGAATATGGATCTGCTCGGGCAGGATGTGGTTCTTGAAATGGTCGTGAAACACCATGATGGTGTCGTAGGCGAGAGAGCCGCAAATCAATGTGCGCATGGGTTACTCCGGAAATGAATTCCGGCAGATTATAGCAGCTTACCGCCCGGCACAGGGTTGGCTCCCTAGCCCCCGGCACCGGCCAGCCTGAACTGGCCGACCGCTTCGTGCAGGGTCCTGGAGGTGCTGACAAGGTTCTGCATGGCATTGCGCGCCAGCTCGATATCGTTGGCGGTGGAAGCGGTGATGTTCGCCACGGTTTCGATATTGGCCGAGATTTCAGTGCCCACCGCCGACTGCTCCTCGGTTGCCACCGCGATCTGCTGCAGCATGTCGGTGACGACATGCACCGACCGGTCGATCTCCTGCAGCAACCGGCCCATTTTCTCGCCCAGGCTCACCCCCTGGCTGACTTCGTTCTTGGCCAGCGCCATCGACTCCGCCGCCTGACTGGTGCTGGCCTGGATCACCTGCACGATGCGGGCGATATCGGCGGTCGAGGTGGCGGTGCGCTCCGACAGTTTTCTCACTTCGTCGGCGACCACCGCGAAACCGCGCCCCTGTTCGCCGGCACGGGCGGCTTCGATGGCGGCGTTCAGCGCCAGCAGATTGGTCTGTTCGGCAATATCCCGGATCATGTTGCTGACTGCCGCAATGCGCTGGATGGAAATACCCAGTTCGCCGATGTTTTGCGCCGAGGCCGCGACGGTTTCATCGATGCGGCCGAGGGCGTCTATCGTCTGGCGGCCGGTGTCGTTACCGGACTTCACCAGTTCCCGCGATGCGCTGGCCGCCGTTGCCGCATTTGCGGCATTGGCCGCGATCTCGTTGATGGTGTTGCCCATTTCATCAATCGCATTGCTGACCTGAAACACCCGATCCGACTGCTCCTTGGCATTGGCGGTCACCGCATTGGTCATGTCGCTGATGCCGTGCGCGGTTTTCTTGGTCTGGTCGGCGGACACATGCACGTCGCGCAGGATGACCTCGAAGCGGGCAATGAAGCTGTTGATAGTCCTGGCCATGCCGCTGATTTCGTCATCGTTGGCGGCTGGCAGGCGACGGCTCAGATCGCCCTGATGCAGATGGGTCACCACCTCGGTAATATCCTCCACCCGGCGTTTCAGGCTGCGACTGAATATTACCTGGAACACCGTCACCACCAGCCCGGCCAGAACCAGCGGCAGCAGCACCACCCACAGGATCCGGGTCATGTCCGACCTGATCCGCTGTCGAGATTGAACTTCCTCCACTTTGTTGACGGCAACCATGCCGTCCAGGTCGGCCACCATCGGTTCGAGATGCGACTTGTACAGCGCATCCGGAATCACCAGGGCGTCTGCCGGGCTTTCAGAAGCGATCTTGATCGCGCCCTCGAAACCGCGCGCATACTCCTGCCAGACATTCAGCACGGATTTTATCCTTTCGCCCTCCGCCTGGCTGCCGATCATCTGACCCAGCTGCCGGATATGCGTATCCGCCTGATCCAGCTTTTCCCGGGTATCGGGCAGGATCGGGTCGAGCCGGGATATAGCCAAGGCGCTGGCCTTGATTTCGATCAGGCTCTTGTCCAGTATCTGCCTGGATTGATAATCATCGAACTGATGCTGCAGGCGGCCCAGGCTCAGGGAAACGAAAATGACGACTGCCAGTAGGCCGGCAACGGTGACCGTAGTCATCAGGGTAAGTTGTTTTTGGAGTGTCACGAGGGATCCGATTCAACTATGGTAAGGATAGGCCGGCCCGTGTGCATACGTTGCCCACAAGCCGTGAAGACTGAAATTATGCTGACACTGTGTTACCGGAATATGACTACAGAAGCACTTTCGATCACACCAGCCAGAACGAGGCGCCGCCGACCAGCGCGCCGATCGCCGCACCTGCCAGCACGTCGCTCGGATAGTGGAGACCGAGCACCATGCGCGAGACTGCCACCAGCAGCGTGAACGGCAGCAGCAGGACGGCAAGGGAAGGGTAGTAACCCAGCGCCACCAGCGTGAAAGCCACTGCGTGCAAGGTGTGGCCGGAAGGAAAACTGTACTTGTCGAGCGGCGGTACGCTGAGAATGATGTCGCGGTAAAACTCGAAGGGGCGAGGCCGCAGGGTTTTGGCCTTGAGCCATTTGTAGAGCAGGGTGCAAACCAGCCCGGCAGCGGCCATGTGCATCACCGGCACCACCGCCATTGCCTTTTCCCACAGCAGCAGCGCCAACATCAGGCCGTACCAGAACACGCCATCCCCCAGCCGGCTGATTACGCCGAACAGCCAGCCAATGGACCTGAGACGGTTGGCCCGGTTAAAGCGAAGACATAGAGCCAGATCCCAGCTTTGAATCTGATCCAGGTACGAAACGGTCTTGATTTCCATGCCGCCCTCCCTCATCCACGATTTCCAGCAAAAGTTGTTCGAAGCGCTCGCAAATCAGGCGCCAGGCCAAGCCGTCAGTGCTCTGACGGGCATTGATGCCTAGCCGCGCGACCATTTCCGGACGGCTGGCCAGAATCGCCGCCTGGTCGCAGAACAGGGAAAGGTTGTCGAATTCAGCCACCAGGCCGTTCTCTCCATGACGAATATGCTCCGCCGCCGCGGCATAGTTATAGGCCACCACCGCCAGCCCGCTGGCCATCGCCTCCAGCGTCACATTGCCGAAGGTTTCGGTCAGGCTGGGAAACAGGAACACGTCGGCTGAGGCGTAATGCTCGGCCAGATCGGCGCCGGTTTGCATACCGGCAAAAACATGTCCCGGATTGCGGGCCTGCAGCAGTGTGCGCTGCGGGCCATCGCCCACCCACACCAGCTTTGCCCTGGGGTGTCTTGCGCTCATCGCATCGAAGGCGTCAACCACCGCTTCGAGATTTTTTTCTGCCGCCAGCCTGCCGACATAAACTGCCACCAAACCATCCCGGCCGACTCCCCAACTGCGGCGCAATTTCGTACTGCGGCGCGCAGGATTGAACAGATCGGTGTCTATGCCCCGCCCGACGATGGCCAGATTCTGGTAGCCCTGCGCCTCAAGTTCGTGGCGCAAGCCCTGATCCGGCACCAGCGTCAGCCGCGCGCGGTTGTGCAGATGGCGCAGATAGGCACCGATCGGCCTGCGCATCCAGCCGATGCCATAGTGCTGGGTGTAACTGTGAAAATTGGTATGAAAATCGCTGGTGACCGGAATATCGAGCTTGCGCGCCTCGTTCAGCGCCGACCAGCCAAGCGGCCCCTCGGTGACGATGTGCACCACGTCCGGCCGGCTCGCGCGCCACAACTGCCGCAGCGCGGACCCGGCCGGCATCCCCAGTTGCAGGTTGGGATAGCGCGGGATGGCAAAGCCCGGCAGCAATATCTGCTGCAGATTGGCGGTGCAGGCGGGCATATCGCCTTTACCCTGGCGCGGCCGGATCAACTGGATCTGGTGATTGCGCCGGCGCAGCCCCTCGACCATGTGCTGGATGGTCAGAGCGACGCCGTTGATCTCGGGCGGATAGGTTTCCGTAACCACCGCCACGCGCAGCGAACGTTGAGTGAGCGGCAGATACAGCGGGATGAAAGGTGACTGTTTTTCCATGCCGCCAATTTGCCGCGGCTAGAAGAAACTATTGTGACAGCGATTTGAATTTTTTGTGACAGGTTGGGAAACCCCTGAATAACCGTAGCGAGCAGCCCCGGGCGCAAGGAGCCGCGCAGTGAGCGACGAGACATATCAGAACATAGGCGAGGAGAGAACGAGCACGCGACGCCGCGCCCGGGACGCACAGTAGGTTAGTCTGGGGTTCCCCCTATCCGAACAGCACCAGCGCCCATACCGCCACGAGGTTGATAAGGCTCATCAGTACGGCTGCGCTGCCGATATCCTTGGCCCGTTTGGCGAGCGGGTGGTCCTCCAGGGAGATGCGGTCAATCGTGGCCTCCACCGCCGAATTCAGCAGTTCGACGATGAGCACCAGCAGCACGCTGGCGATCATCAGCGCCTTACCGACCGCCCCCGCCGGCAGGAACAGCGCGAGCGGAATCAGTGCCGCTGCCAGCAGGATTTCCTTCCGGAAGGCGTCCTCGTTCCGGTAGGCGGCCTTGAGCCCCGCCAGGGAATAGTGGAAGGCGTTCCACAGACGTCTCAAGCCGGTCTTGCCTTTGTATGGACTTTCCATATTGCAGCCAGTTTAAGGGATGCGTGTTACAGCTTAAGGAAGGCTAGACTTTCTTCCACACCAGGTCCAGCTCGCGCGCCGCCTTGACGTCGTCGAGACGCCGCACCGGCATGGTGTGGGGCGCGGTCTTGACCATCTCCGGATTGGCGTGGGCCTCGTCCAGGATTTCCTTCAATGCTGCGACGAAGGCATCCAGCGTCTGCTTCGACTCGGTTTCGGTCGGCTCGATCAGCAGGCATTCCGGCACCAGCATCGGGAAATAGGTGGTGGGCGCGTGGAAGCCCTTGTCGAGCAGGCGCTTGGCCACGTCCATCGCGCTCACCCCGGTTTGCTCCTTGAGGCCTTTCAGGGTAACGATGAACTCGTGGCTGGCGCGGCGTTGCGGGAAGGCGATGTCGAAGCCCGCCTTGCCCAGTTCCGCCATCAGGTAGTTGGCGTTGAGGGTGGCGAAATCCGCCACCCGGCGCATCCCTTCCGCGCCCAGCATGCGCGCGTAGGAATAGGCGCGCAGCAGGATGCCGGTATTGCCCATGAAGCCGGACAGGCGCCCGATGCTTTGCGGCAGATCCTTTTCCGTCACCAGGCGGTAGCGCCCGGACTCGAAGGCGATCACCGGTACCGGCAGGAACGGCAGCAGGCGCTCGCTCACCCCCACCGGGCCGGAGCCGGGTCCGCCGCCGCCATGCGGGGTGGAGAAGGTCTTGTGCAGGTTGACGTGGATCACGTCGAAGCCCATGTCGCCCGGCTTGACGCGGCCCAGGATGGCGTTGAGGTTGGCGCCGTCGTAGTAGAGCAGGCCGCCGGCCTGATGCACGATCTGCTGCATCTCGCCGATGTTCTTCTCGAACACCCCGAGGGTGGAGGGGTTGGTCAGCATCAGTCCCGCAGTTTGCGGACCGACAGCGGCCTTGAGCGCTTCCAGGTCAACGTTGCCGTCGCGGTCGGTGGGGATTTCCCGCACCGTGTAGCCGCACATCACCGCCGAGGCCGGATTGGTGCCGTGCGCCGCGTCCGGCACCAGCATTTCGGTACGCGCCGCATCATTGCGGGACACATGGTAGGCGCGGATCATCGCCACCCCGGCGAATTCGCCCTGGGCGCCCGCCATCGGGGTGAGCGAAACCCCGGCCATGCCGGTCACATCCCTGAGCATTTCCTGGAGTTCGTGCAGGCAGGCCAGCACGCCCTGCCCGGTAGCCTCCGACGCCAGCGGGTGGCGCGCCAGAAACTGCGGCAACATGGCATGCTGGTGGGCGCCGCGCGGGTTGTATTTCATGGTGCAGGAGCCGAGCGGATAGAAGTGGGTGTCGATCGAGAAATTCTTCTGCGACAGCCGGGTATAGTGGCGCACCGCATCCATCTCGGAGACTTCCGGCAGTAGCGGCTTGTCGCCGCGGCGCAGATGGGCCGGAATATCGTTCGCTTCGGGCTGGGTAGCGGGGGCCTGGGCCGGGTTTTTGCGTCCCGGGCGGGAGAGTTCGAAAATCAGCATGTTACGAATTATCCTTTCACTGCGGCCAGCGCCGCATCGTAATCCGGTTCGTCGGTCACTTCCGGCACCAGCTGCGAATAAATGACCCGGTCGTGCTCATCGAGCACGATCACTGCCCGGGCGCACAGGCCGGCGAGCGGGTAGGTCTTGATCAGCACGCCGTAGTCCTTGGAAAAATCGCGTCCGCGCAGGGTGGAGAGCATGATCACGTTATCCAGACTTTCCGCACCGCAGAAGCGCTTCTGGGCAAACGGCAGGTCGGCAGAAATCACCAGCACCACGACATTGTCGAGCCGGTTCGCTTCCTGGTTGAACTGGCGCGTTGAAGCCGCGCAAACCGGGGTATCGATGCTCGGCACGATGCTCAGGATCTTGCGCTTGCCCTCAAACTGGCTCAGGGAAATATCATTCAGGCTCTTGTCCACCAGCATGAAGCTGTGCACCGACTCTCCCGGTTGCGGAAAATGACCGAGAACTTCGAGTGGGTTGCCTTCCAGCGTTACAGTTGCCATGATCGCGCTCCTTTTTCAGGGTTTCAAATGACCAATTACCACTTGCTAGCGGCGGTGGGTTTCAGCCGGGTACAGGCGGGGCCAGAACTGCGCCGGGAAACAATGCGTTCCAGGTTTTCCAGGAATTTCCGGATGTCGTCCTGGGTTTTGGTTTCCGTGGCACACACCAGCAGGGCGTTGCCCAGCTCCGGATACCAGGGCGCCAGATCCAGACCGCCCATGATGCCCTGAGCCTCCATGGCACGCAGCACGTCGGCGACGGGGAGATCGAAGGTAATCACCACCTCGTGGAAGTAGGGCTCGGAAAACGCCCGCTCCACCCCCGCGATCAGGCACGCCTGCTCGGCCAGCATCCGGGTGTTGGCGTGGCAGGTCGACGCGACGCGCTCCAGTCCTTCCTGGCCGAGCAGCGCGAGATGCACCGTCGCCGCCGTCGCCATCAAGCCCTGGTTGGTGCAGATATTGGAGGTCGCCTTGCCGCGGCGGATATGCTGCTCACGCGCCTGCAGCGTCAGGCAGAAGCCGGGCTTGCCGTCCATGTCCACGGTGCGGCCGACGATGCGCCCCGGCATTTGCCGCGCCAGCGCCTGCTTGCAGCACAGGAAACCGAAATACGGGCCGCCTGACGACAGCGGCGCGCCCAGCGGCTGCCCCTCGCCCACGGCGATGTCCGCGCCCTTGCTGCCCCATTGGCCGGGCGCCTTGAGCATGCCAAGGGAAATCGGGTTGACCGCGCCGATCACCAGCATGCCCTGAGCATGAGCCCAATTTGTCAGTTCATCCACTTCCTCCAGCACGCCGAAGAAATTCGGCTGCTGGATCACCAGCGCGGCAAAATTCTCGCCCTCGAAGCGCTTCAGCGCTTCGGCCACGGTTTTGCCGCCACCTGTACTGTAGGGGACCGGAACCAGCTCGATACCCTGGTTCTTCACCAGCGCATCGGCCACCTGGCGCCAGATCGGATGCACCGCTGCCGGCACCAGAACACGGCGCGCCGACTTGTGCGCACGCACCGCCATCAGCACCGCTTCGGCCAAGCCGGAAGCGCCGTCGTACAGGCTGGTATTGGAGAGATCCATGCCGGTCAACGAGGCCATCATGGTCTGGAATTCATACAGCAGCTGCAGCGTGCCCTGGCTCGCCTCGGCCTGGTAAGGCGTGTAGGCGGAATAGAATTCGCCGCGACCGGCGATCTGCCACACGGCAGCCGGGATGTGATGCTCGTAGGCGCCGGCACCGATGAAATTCAGGTAGCGTCCGTCCTGTTCCGCCCGTTCCTGCATCAGGCGGCCGACGGCCATCTCGTTCAGGGCCGGCGGCACGCTTGCCAGCCGGTCGGCGCGCAGCTCAGCCGGGATTTCGTCGAACAGATCTTCGACCGATGCCGCGCCGATGCTGGCCAGCATCGCCTGGATGTCTTCTTCGGTATGGGGAATGAATGGCATGAATGCTTTCCAAATTTGTCTCAAAACCCCGTAGGAGCGGCCTCCTGGCCGCGATTTTATCCATCGCGGCCAGGAGGCCGCTCCTACAAGTTATTTTAATGCGCTTCGCTCTCCACCAGCGCCTGGTAGGCGGCAGCTGCAAGCAACCCGTCCAGTTCGGCGGGATTGCTCGGCTTGATCTTGAACATCCAGGCCGCATAAGCGTCCTGATTGATCTTTTCGGGCGAGTCGGCCACTTCGCCGTTAACCGCAACCACTTCACCCGCCACCGGCGCATAGACATCGGAGGCGGCCTTGACGGATTCCACCACGGCGCACTCTTCGCCGGCGGCAAGCAGGCGACCGACAGCGGGGTTTTCCACGTACACCATGTCGCCCAGCAGTTCCTGGGCATGATGGGTAATGCCGACCGTGACCGTGCCGTCGGCCTCAAGCCGGGTCCACTCGTGGGATTTGGTGTATTTCAGATCGCCGGGAATGCTCATGTTTTTCTCCTTAAGGTTAATTCTTTCACCGCAGAGGACGCGGAGGACGCAGAGGAGAAACACCCACTCTACTTCCAATTAAACATTTCACCCTCGGGATTCGCAGAAGAGCCGAAGGATTCCCTCCGCGTCCTCTGCGTCCTCCGCGGTGAGCGCTTTATATCAATGCCTTGCCGTTGCGTGCAAAGGGCAGCTTCACCACTTTTGCGTTGAGTAATTTGTCGCGGATCTCCACCTGCACCATATCTCCGACCGCGACCGCCAGCGGCAGGCGGGCGAAGGCAATGGACTGGTTCAGGGTGGGAGAGAAACTGCCGCTGGTGATCTCGCCTGCGCCATGGGGAGTGACCACTTTCTGGTGACCGCGCAGCACGCCCTTGTCGAGCAGCACCAGCCCCAGCATCTGCATCTTCACCGGCTGCGCCAGCAGCGCCTGCTTGCCGATGAAGTCGCGTGGGCTGACCAAATCCACGGTCCAGGCCAATCCGGCTTCGAGCGGGTTCACGTCCTCGCCCATGTCCTGGCCGTAGAGATTCATCCCTGCTTCCAGGCGCAGCGTATCGCGCGCGCCCAGGCCGATCGGCGCGACACCCAGGGTGTTCAGGGTCTTCCACAAGCCCGCCGCTTCCGGTACCGGCAGCATGATCTCGAAGCCGTCCTCGCCGGTGTAGCCGGTGCGGCCGATAAAATACCGGTCGAACTCGGCCGCCTGGAACGGCTTGAGGGATTCGGTCGCGGCACGGGCCGCGGGAATCGCCTGCCACACCTTCTCCCGCGCCTGCGGGCCTTGCACCGCAATCATCGCCAGGTCGCGGCGCGGCTTGATGGTGAGTTGCGGCGCATGGGCGGCGCGCTGCTGCTCCATCCATGCCACGTCCTTCTCCGCCGTGCCGGCGTTGACCACGATGCGGAACCAGTCCTCGCGCATGAAATACACGATCAGGTCGTCGATCACGCCGCCCGCCGGGTTCAACATGCAGGAATACAGCGCCTTGCCGGGCTCCTTCAGTTTGTCGACGTTGTTGGCAAGCAGGTATTGGAGGAATTCGCGGATGCCGCTGCCGGTGACGTCCACCACCAGCATGTGACAGACGTCGAACATGCCGGCATCGCGGCGCACCTGGTGGTGCTCCTCGACCTGGGAGCCGTAGTTCACCGGCATGTCCCAGCCGCCGAAATCGACCATGCGGGCACCCATGTCACGGTGGGTTTGATTGAGTGGTGTTTGTTTCAGCATTATTCTTGTTAACTCCCGGTCCAGAAATGAAAAAAGGGGTGAAGCCGGCTGCCCGGCTTCACCCCTCTGTCCTGCGTACCTGAGAGATTACGATGATTTGACCATCGCGTGCCCCTTCGGTGGGCGGACTTAGCCGCCTCTCTCCAGAGTTGCCGTGTTCCATGCGGTTCCTGATACCTGAGCGGTTACGGGTGATTGCGCCTTCGGTGGTGCGAACTTGATCGCACACTCTCCCGCATGGGTTTTTGGCAGCGTAAACTATACCCTATCCGCGCTTCCCGTGACAAGGCGGCAAAGTCAGCGTCTCGATCATCTGCCGCTGGCAATGAGGGGCAAAAGACTATTTCGTTAACGCCGAGCCAGGCGTGCGCCCGGCAGCACGTATCGCGACGAGGCGCGTCATCATGCAGTCCATTGCATATCAGTTGGCGATATAACTGCGGTAGCATTGATCTTCACACAGGATGTGGTCACGCAACCAGTCTCGCAGAAAGCTCAGGATGTGCTCACCGAACTGGGCGCGGCGGTGGCAGATGAATTCTTCCCGTACCTCGATAACCCATTTGACGAAATCCTGGTGAATGCGCCGATGCTGGTCTAGCTCCGGATAACCGCCGGCTTCGATGAGCTGTTCCTCGAAGTGAAAATGAAAGGCCGCATAGCCCACTAATTCGTCGATGATCATGTCCACCGCCAGGCGGTCGTTCAGATTTTCCGCGCTGGCGAGCTGGTTGATGGTATCCATGAGTATCTTGTGCTGCTCGTCGATATACAAGTTGCCCACACTCATCGAGTCCGTCCACTGCACCAGCGATACCGTCTCCCGTTCACGGATCACCTCGGCAAAGGCGATCACTACCGCCGGATCGAACTGGGTGCCACTCTGTTCACGGATCAGCGCCAACGCCTTCTCGGTTGTCCAGGGCGCCTTATAGGGGCGCCGCGAAGTCAGTGCGTCAAACACGTCGGCAATGGCGCAGATGCGCCCGGCAAGCGGGATGTCATCGCCAACCAGCCCGGCCGGATAGCCGCTGCCGTCGAACCATTCGTGATGCGTGAGGGCGATTTCCGCTCCGATTTGCAGGTAAGCGCTTTCGCCCATCGTCAGGTGTGCCTGCTTCAGCAACTGGGCGCCGACAGCGGGGTGGAGCTTCATGATTGCCCGCTCCTCGTCGGACAGCGGCCCGGCCTTGAGCAGAATTCGGTCCGGCGTGGATATCTTGCCGACATCATGCAGGATGCTGGCCGTGCCGACATGCTCGATAAACGCATCGTCCACAATATCGGGGAATTGGTTACACCGCTTCAATTGCCGGGCCGTCTGGCCTACCAGTCGAGCCACCCGCAGGACATGAATGCCCGTATCCGTGTCCCGGTGCTCGGTGAAATTCGCCATCGCCACCACGGTGGCCTTGGTGTTGCGCCGCACCTTCTCCAGTGCATGGCTCTCGCGGGTGATATCGAGATAGGTATAGACATAGCCGCCGGATGGCAACGGCGCGGCGGAAACTTGCAATACCGTGCCGTTGGGGCGCACCCGTTCGAGACAGGGAATCTCCCCGCCTCGCAAGGCACACATGCTCTCGGCCGGGAAGCTTTCATGGGCATCGCTCGCGGCGAATTCGCCGCGCTCGAGCAGGAACCGCATCAGCTCGCTACATGGCTGGCCGATGAACCGATCGGCGCCTTCAATCTCCAATAGATGGCGAAAGGCACGATTGTGCCGCCGAACCATAAAGCGCTCATCCAGCCAAAGAAAACCCTGGTTTATGACATCGAGTGCGTCGGACAATTCGACATCCAGGGCCTGCAGTTCAGCAATAATCAAGGCACAATCCTTTTATATTCAGCGGATAAACCGGAAATAGGCGATCAACTCCCGCAGGCGAGAAGCGGCATTCCGCATCTGTCCGGCCTTCTGGCTGACTTCGGCAATGGTGGAGGACGTATGGTCAATGCCGGCCACGATTCCTTCCACCTGCCCGGCGATTTCATTGCCGGCAGCGGATTGCTGCCGGGTGCCCTCAGCAATGTGGCGGGAGATTGTCACGACTTGTTCCTCGTGCCGCGATACCGAATCAAGTCCCGCACGCGCCTGGTTCATGGCGGAGTCGGTAGCGGCGACATGGGTTCCCGCCGCCTCCATGCCCGTAACGGCAACCTGGGTAATGCGCTGGATTTCCCCGACCGTGGCGGTAATTTCGCCCGTCTGGGTGCTGGCCTTTTCCGCCAGTTTCCTCACCTCATCCGCCACCACGGCAAAGCCTCGACCCGCCTCACCAGCCCGTGCGGCTTCGATTGCCGCGTTCAAGGCCAGCAGATTGGTTTGCTCGGCGATGCCCCTGATGGCTTGAGAAATTCGGCCGATGGCGAAGATAGACTGGAACAACTCGGACATGGTCTGACTGGCGTCGTTGACGGTGGCGACCACGTTCTGCGATGCCTCCTGGCTTTCCACCATGCGCATCGACGCCTCGTTCAGCAGGCCACGAGACGTAGCCACGACTTGCGTTGCCTGCTCGGCACGGTCTGCCACTTCATGAACCGAGGTCACCAACTGCTCGACAGTTGCCGCGATGCGATTCACTGCACTGAACTGGAGCTCGGCCACCTCGCGGGTTTCATCCATCCCGGCGTGTAACGCGTCGGCATTCTCTTCCACCGATTTCGCTGCCTCGGCGATCTCGGCCATCATGACCTTGAAATGGGTCTGCATAGTCACCAGCGCATCATTGAGCCGGCCCAGTTCGTCCAGCCGGTCAAGCGGAATGGGGTCGGTGAGATCGCCCTGCGCGATGTGATCGAGCCGTTCGGCAATACGCCCAACGAGGGACATCACCTGATTCTGCATCGTCATTAACCAAAGGCCGATAACGACGCTGGATGCGCCGAGGGATTGCAGACCAAGCTCGACGTTCGCCGCGGACAAACCCAACTTGGGTCCCAACTGATGGATGAGGGCGCCCAGAATCTGGGCCGCCAGCAGCCACACGACAAAGCCGTTGAATTTAGCCCGGATGGAGATACGGCTCCAAGTCGAAGGTTTAGGCAGCGAGACCTGGCCGGCGTTGAGTTTCTGATACAGGGCTTCGGCGCCGGCAATCTGCTGCCGGCTGGGCTCGGTGCGCACGGACATATAACCGGTGATTTCATCGTTCTTGCGCACCGGCACCACCAGCGTTTCCACCCAGTAATGGTCGCCGTTCTTGCGGCGGTTTTTGACCACGCCACCCCAAGGCCGGCCGGTCTTGATCGTATCCCATAGCCAGGCGAAAGCCTGGGGAGGCATATCCGGATGACGCACCATGTTGTGGTTCTTGCCGATCAGCTCATCGCGACTGAAGCCGCTGATATCGACAAAGGTATCGTTGCCGTAGGTGATGATGCCCTTGAGATCGGTTCGGGAAACAATGTAGCGCCCCTTGGGGAATGGGGTCTCAATTTCAGTAACAGGCAGGTTTGTTTTCATGGCGTTCCATCTTGCTCATTGTTCGGTTGCCAGCGCTCTTTACGAGTTACTAGCCGTGCAACCATACATTTTATGAAATGCGCTCTTTAAGTGGCGCTGCGCAACCTTGTTGGATCAGCGGGAAGTTAACATTCCTTTCTCGACCGGCTTGACCGTGCGTCTCAATTTTCAAAAAAAATATTGACGTGAGTCAACGAAAAACAAGAAACCAGTGCTGCACTTCGGGTATTCGTATGTAATGCACACACGCCCCCTGGACAAAAAACCACGACATGATTCGCAAGCACTCGAATTTTGCACCCGGCATCATTCACAACCATTTCACTACGCAAGGCAAAGCGCCGCAGCGGCAGTTGCTGGAGTGGCGAGATCGGGTCGGCCATATCGTTGACGTTCCGATTCAGCGGACGCAACTTGACGTGGGGTTCCACGCGACAATCGACCGCTATTCGGTCAATGACCTGATTTTTACTGACGCCTTCACCGAACCGCAACGAATCGAGCGCTTGGTGGCGCGCATTTCTACAGACAATATCCGCAGTTATGCCTTTCACGTATTCATGGGTGGGGGGGTCGGCTCCGTGACCGGGTCGCACCCGCAACGGAAAGAGGCCCAGTCCGACTGGGGCATTCTGGCACTGGACATGAACCAGCCATTTCGCCTGCTCCGCCCGGCAGGCCGGGTGCTGAATTTATTCGTACCACGCGCACTGGTGGAATCGGTCTTGCCCGATGCGGACTCTATTCATGGCCGCGTTGTCGAGAACACTTCTCCACTGACGCGGATGATTTTCGATCATCTGGCCACCCTCAGCCAGAATCTGCCGGCGATGAGCGCGAGCGAGGCGGATGGTGCCATGCGAGCCGGCGCCCACACGCTGGTCGCCGCCTTTGGCCAACAGGCGCGCCTGAGCGGCGGGACCCGCGCAGCGGCGCGTGCGGCGATATTCGGCCTGGCACGGCGCTATATCGACGCCCATCTCCACCAGGCAGAACTTTCCCCCCAAAGCCTGCTGAATGCGCTGCAACTTCCTCGACCCACCTTGTACCGTATGTTCGAGCACGAGGGCGGACTCGGCGCTTATATCCGCAACCGCAGGCTACGCGAAGCGGCGGACGAGCTGGTCCGGTTTCCGCATATGACGGTGATGGACATTGCTTACGGACTCGGCTTCAAGAGCGCGTCGGACTTTACACGCGCATTCCGCCGCGCCTATGACATAGCGCCGCAGGATTTACGCGCGCAGGCGTTCGAAGCACAGGGGGGCAGAGGGAATTCGACGACGGATGGAGATGGCGAAGAATAACCCGTCGTCAGTCGAACCACTCACCGTCAAAGATCTTCAACCCTGTCGGGAAACCGGGCCAGGGCGAACAGGCTGATGCCCAGCGCCCCCAGCAGATACCAGGCGGGTGCCATCGGGTTGCCGGTCGCGCCGATCAGCCAGGTCACGACGAAGGGCGAAAAGCCCCCGAACAGCGTGACCCCGAAGCTGTAAATCACCGACATACCGGTCGCCCGCTGGTGATGGGGAAAGGCTTCGAGCATCATCACCGAACTGGCGCCGGCGTTGCTGAGTGCCACGGCAGCATAGCCCCCGATAATCAGCAATGAGGCCAGCTCCCCCACCCCATGCGTTAAGGCGAAAAATGCGGGATAGACCAGCGCGATGCTGGCGGTCAAAGTGACGAACTGGATCGGCTTGCGGCGGCGCTGCCGGTCGGCGACACGGGCGAGCAGCGGCGTGCAGATAAAGATCACGGCGCCGGCGAGGCAGGCTGAAAGCAGGCTGATGGTGGGCGACAGATGCAGCGTCCTGACCAGATAGGTCGGCATGTAAAACACGGTGATGTAAACGCTGGCCGAGGGGGCTGCCATCATCAGCATTCCGAACCACAACGTTCGCGGATGCTGCGCGAACACGCTCCGCAGGGAGGGCCGAGTCCGCGCCTGCATCGGGGCCTCCGCCATCTGCCTGCGGATATACCACCCGACCGGCCCGATCAGCATTCCCAGCAGGAAGGGGATGCGCCATCCCCAGTCCTGCATGGCTGCGGGCGTAAGCGCGGCGGTGGCGATAGCGCCGACCAGCGCCCCGGCAAGCGCGGCTGCCCCCTGGCTGGCCGCCCGCCAGCTGACCAGGTAGCAGCGGCGACCTTGGCTGGACAGCTCCAGCAATGCGGCGGAGGCAGTGCCGATTTCGCCGCCCGCCGCAAAGCCCTGCATGAGCCTTGCACACACGATGAGCAATGGTGCCGCCACGCCGATGGATGCGTATGCGGGAGCGAAGGCGATGATCCCTGTGCCCAGCGTCATCAGCGCGATGGAGAAAGTCAGCCCCGCCCTGCGTCCCCTGCGGTCGGCCAGACTGCCGATGATCATGGCGCCCAGAGGACGCATGACGAAGCCGGCGCCGAAGGTGGCGAGCGACATCAGCAGCGATGCGAGCGGGCTGCTGGAAGGAAAAAAAAGCTTGCCGATGATCACGGCAGAAAAGCTGTACACCGTAAAGTCGTACATGATCAACCCGTTGCCGATGGCGGCTGCGACGACAATGCGCTTGGTCTGCGTGGCCGTGCGCGCCTCAGCGACGGGCAGTGGGATGGCGGGGGAAGCGGCGCTCATCGGCTGATCCGGTGGGTTTGCCATATCGGCAATGATGTCGGCCTTGCATGTGGCGGCGAGTCACCGCTTGCGCATGCCGGGACAGGGTCAACCTTATGAATGATCGGGTCTATTGCGGATAAAACAGGAAAACCCGGTAACCCGCCGCTTTCAGGTCTCCCAGATCGAGATTCAACTTCACCGTCACCTCTTCGTTCGGCGCCATGCCGCGATTGAGGTCGGCGCCCTTTGCGTATTCTCCGGGCGTGAATATCCGCCGTGCAATCATCTGGTCCTGGGTGTCGGTCAGGGTCAGTTCGAGTTGCGGATATTCCTGGGCCAGTTTGGCGCGATTGCGCAGAATGGCGTTGAGCGCCACCAGATTGGCCTGTTGCGGGTCGGCCTCGAGGTTGGAAGTCTCGATGCTGAGCAAATCCGGATTGGCGGGCAAACGGATGGTGCACCGCAGCACGCCGCAAAACTGCTGCAAGAACGGCTTGAATTCGGGGTAGTGGGCAGCCAGGTCGGAGCGATAAAAATACAGCCCCTGCATGCCCAGGCCGGTCAAAAGCAGGAGAGTGCCGATCAGCCACAACCAGAAAAAGCGACGTTTTTTCGGCGTATCCTCAATTTCATCAAAAATGTCTCGCGAGTCAGAGGGCTCGGAAACAAACTGCGGCGCCAGCGCGGTCGGTTCGACGGAGTCAGTTTCCTCTGAGGCCGGCGCAACGGATTCCGAGGCTGCTGCGGGAAGCGGTTGCAAGTCTCCATCCTCAACGGGCGATTCTTCCCACGATGGGGCAACAAACTCCTCCGCCGGGATTTGCTCTACCGCTCCGAGATGCCGCTCAGCTTCCTTTTCAGGTATCGCTGCCGGCTCGCCGGATTCTTCAAACGGAAGCTTGGCTTGCCCCTCAAGCTCCTCCAACTCGTGTTCCAAGTAGACACGAGCATTGAAGACCTTGGCGCAGCGCCCGCAACGGACGTCCCCGCCATGCGCGGCCATCTGCTCCGAAGTCACCCGGAAACGGGTATGACAAGCTGGACAGGTGGTGACCATCACCATGGCACTATCGCTTCACGCCAGCCAGGCACACCCAGCCATCAACCTCTCCATCGATGCCGATGTCGAACCATTGCCGATAGATGGCCAGCGTCTCTTCGGCCTGGGGAGCCAGCACCCCGGACAGCACGATCCGCCCGCCCGGACGGACGGCCTGGGCCAGCATCGGCGCCAGCACCTTGAGCGGGTTGGCGAGGATATTGGCGACGACCACGTCGGCCTGGATTTTCGGGGCTGCATCGGGCAGATAGAACTCCGCCGCAGCCTGGTTCTGCTCGGCATTCTGCCTGCTGGCGAGCACGGCTTGGGGATCGATGTCGACCCCCAGCACGCGCCCGGCGCCCAGCTTCAGCGCCGCTATCGCCAGGATGCCCGAGCCGCAGCCGTAATCCAGCACGCACTCGCCGCCGCGGATATTCCGATCCAGCCATTGCAGGCAGAGGTGGGTGGTGGGGTGGCTGCCGGTGCCGAAAGCCAGACCGGGGTCGAGAATGAGGTTGATCGCGGTGGGATCGGGCGCGGTATGCCAGGTGGGGATGATCCACAGGCGGGACGAAATCTTGATCGGGTCGAACTGGGATTGGGTCAGCCTGACCCAGTCCTGCTCGGCGACGACATCCACGCGGTAGCGCGGCGTCCCGGTCAGGTGCGCGGCTTCGGTGGCGGCGGCGAGGATGGCCGGAATATCGGCATCCTCCGCGAACAATCCGCTGACGATGCTGTTTTGCCACAGGCTGTCGACCGGCTCGCCCGGCTCACCGAAAATCGGCTGCTCCCGGTCGGTTTCGGCGTTGGCGTCCTCGATGTCCGCCGCCAGCGCGCCCAGTTCGAGCAGGGCATCGCTCAGCACGCCGGCGGTTTGTTCGTCCGCCTCGATTTTCAGCGACAGCCAGGCCATGCAGATTCCTTGTAGGAGCGGGCTTGCCCGCGATTAACCATGTAGGGTGGGCACGCTTTTGTGCCCACGCTGTCAGCGAAGGTTGTTCCGCGTGGGCACAAAAAACGTGCCCACCCTACGCCTTCGCTTTCGCGGCGGCCAGCTTCTGCTCCAGGTAATGAATGCTGGTACCCCCCTGGACGAAGGCGGCGTCGCGCATCAGGTCCTGGTGCAAAGGCACGTTGGTCTTGATGCCCTCTATGGCTATTTCGGAAAGGGCGGTCTTCATCCGGGCGATGGCCTGCTCGCGGGTAGCGCCGTAGGCGATCAGCTTGCCGACCATGGAATCGTAGTATTGCGGCACCACATAATTCTGATACACATGGGAATCGACCCGGATGCCGGGACCGCCGGGCATGTGGTAGACCGTGATGCGCCCGGGCGACGGCACGAAGGTGTAAGGGTCCTCGGCGTTGATGCGGCACTCGATCGAGTGCCCCCTGAGTTGGACATCCTTCTGCTTGAAGCTCAGCTTCAGACCGGCGGCAATGCGGATCTGTTCCTGCACGATGTCGATGCCGGTGATCATTTCCGTCACCGGGTGCTCGACCTGGACGCGGGTGTTCATTTCAATAAAGAAAAACTCGCCATTCTCGTACAGGAACTCGAAGGTGCCGGCCCCGCGATAACCAATCTTGCGGCAGGCTTCGGCGCAGCGTTCGCCGATCTTGTCGCGCACCTTGGGATCAAGCCCCGGCGCCGGGGCTTCCTCGATAATCTTCTGGTGGCGGCGCTGCATCGAGCAGTCGCGCTCGCCCAGGAACGCCGCATTGCCGTGCTCGTCGGCCAGAACCTGGATCTCGATGTGGCGCGGGTTCTCGAGAAATTTCTCCATGTACACCACGGGATTGCCGAATGCCGTCTGCGCTTCGGTTTTGGTCATGCTGACCGCGTTCAGCAACGCCGCTTCAGTGTGCACCACGCGCATGCCGCGTCCGCCGCCACCGCCGGCCGCCTTGATGATCACCGGATAACCGACGTCCTTGGCGGCACGAATGATCTCGTCCGAGTCTTCCGACAGCGCACCCTCCGACCCAGGCACGCAAGGCACGCCGGAAGCCTTCATCGCATCCTTGGCGCTGACCTTGTCGCCCATCAGGCGGATCGTCTCCGGGCGCGGGCCGATAAAGACGAAGCCGCTTTGTTCCACGCGCTCGGCGAAATCGGCATTTTCGGAGAGGAATCCGTAGCCGGGATGGATCGCTTCGGCATCGGTCACTTCCGCCGCGCTGATGATGGCGGGAACATTCAAATAGCTCAGGGCGGACTGGGCCGGGCCGATGCACACCGATTCGTCGGCAAGCTTGACGTACTTGGCCTCGGCGTCGGCCTCGGAATGTACCGCCACGGTCTTGATGCCCATTTCACGGCAGGCGCGCTGGATGCGCAGGGCGATTTCGCCGCGGTTGGCGATGAGTATTTTTTCAAACATTTGAAATCCTATTTGAACCGCAGAGGACGCGGAGGACGCAGAGGAAACCCGACTTGGGTGGGTTGCCCTCCTCCGCGTCCTCCGCGTCCTCTGCGGTGAAAAGCCTTTAACCGATTATAAACAAGGGCTCGCCGTATTCGACGGGCTGACCATTCTCGACCAGAATCGCCTTGATGACACCGCTCTGATCCGCTTCGATTTCGTTAAGCAGCTTCATCGCTTCGATAATGCAAAGGGTTTCGCCTGCGCTCACGGATTGGCCGACCTCGACAAAGTTTTTCGAGCCGGGCGAGGAGGCGCGGTAGAACGTGCCCACCATCGGCGACTTGACGGTATGTCCGTCGGGCTGGGCGGCAACGGCAGGCGCAGCCTCGATGGCTACGGCGGCAGGCGCGGCGGGAGCGGGCATGAAGGATTGATGCGGAGGATACATCATCGCCTGAGGCTGTACCTGGCCATAGCGGCTGATGCGCACGGTTTCCTCGCCTTCGGTAATTTCCAGCTCGGCAATCCCGGATTCACTGACCAGGTCGATCAGCTTCTTAACTTTTCGCAAATCCATAATTTTGTCCTTAAACTGGGTGTTGCAGCGCGAATTCCAGCGCCAGTTCATAACCTTTCGCCCCCAGGCCGCTGATGACGCCAACGGCCAGATCGGAAAAATAAGAATGGTGGCGGAACGCCTCGCGCGCAAACACGTTGGAAAGATGCACTTCAACAAAGGGGATGGCCACGGCCGCAAGCGCGTCGCGCAGGGCAACGCTGGTATGGGTATAGGCCGCGGGATTGATGATGATGAAATCCACGGCTTCGGCTTTTGCCTGCTGCACCCGGTTGATCAGTTCGGTTTCGCTGTTGCTCTGGAAATTTTCCAGCTTCGCGCCGGCTTCCTGCGCCATCTGCAGCAGACGATCATTGATCTGCGCCAGTGTGGCATGGCCATAATGACCCGGTTCACGCATACCCAGCAGATTCAGATTGGGCCCATGGAGGACGAGAATTCTGGTGCTGGCGGCTTGCTTCATGCCTCCGCCCTTTCCCTGATTTTCCGTTTTCATGAGGACAAGTTTGCCGCAAAATGGGTGAACTTGTCCAGCTTTTCCCCGAAGTTGCCCTCCCGGAGGATGAATAAAATCTCGAGACAAACGCGCTGAATTTGGATTAATCCAGACAAAACCTGCCGCTACCCCTTCTTACAGTAGGGGCAATATGATTTTTTCCAACCGGGCCATGGTCAGTCCGCCCACTTCGCTGGCCGCAATTTTCCCGTTGCGGTCGATGACCACGGTAAACGGCAATCCGCCCAAACGATTGCCGATTTTCCGCGCCAGATCTACCGCCTCCATTTCTCCCAGCAGGATCGGATAATTGATCCCCATCTCGTCGGCAAAGGCCTGCACCTTGATCTTTTCATCCAGCGCCACGCCGATGAATACCAGGCCGCGTTCGCGATGTTTGTCCTGCAAACTGATGAAATCCGGAATTTCCTCGCGGCAAGGCGGGCACCAGGGCGCCCAGAAATTCAGCACCACCACCTTGCCGTGCCATTGCTTGAGCGGCTGGAGTTGGTCGTCGAGATCCCGGAAACTGGCAGCAAACACCGGCGCGGCGGAAATCTCCTGGGTGGCGGCGGCCTGTTCAGACTGCCGGGGAACGGTGAAATAAACTGCGCTTGCGATCAGGGCAGCGACGCCCCCTGCGACAACCAGCCATAATTTGGTTTTGGACATGAGATCGGGTCTTGGAAAATGGGCTACGGGATTATAGCATCCAGTGAAACGAGAAACTTCTCCGGCGGCTCATAGCCGATCACGCGCGCGTCGCTCAATTCCTTGCCGCTTTTGTCGAAGAATATGATGCCGGGAGGTCCGAACAAGCCGAATTTCTTCAGCAGCGCCTTGTCGTCCTCGCTATTCGCCGTGACATCCACCTGCAGCAGCACCACGTCGCGCAGCTTGGCCTGCACCTTGGCATCGCTGAAGGTGAAGCGATCGAACTCCTTGCAGGAAATGCACCAGTCGGCGTAGAAATCCAGCATCACGACTTTGCCGTTGGCCTGCTTCAAACGGCTTTCCAGTTCCGCCACGTTTTTCACCCGCTCGAACCTGAGCGCCTCCATCCCCGCCGCTTTCGCCTCGGCGCCTTCGGCACGTAGCCCAGACAAAGGCTGCAGCATGTCGCGGCTGCCGGAAAGGACGCCGATCAGCAATGCCACGCCGACGATCAGCGCAACGACCCCCACCCCTTTCCAGAACTTGGCGAAGCCGCTGGCCGGGTGCGGCAGAGGGTCGATGGCGCGCAAATACATGGCGGAAACGATCAGCAACCCCGCCCACAACAACATGTGAACCGCCGCAGAGATCACCGGCGAAACCAGCCAGATCGCCATGCCCAGCAGCAGCACGCCGAAGAAACTCTTCACCGCCTCCATCCAGCCCCCGGCTCTGGGCAACAACGCCCCGGCGGAAACCCCCACCAGCAGGAGCGGAGCGCCCATGCCCAGCGCCAGGGAGAACAGCGCCGAGCCGCCCAGCACCATATCTCCGGTCTGGCTGATATACAGCAAGGCCCCAGCCAAAGGCGCCGCCACGCAAGGGCCCACGATCACCGCCGACAGCGCACCCATGGCGAAGATCCCGGCCATTCCGCCGCTCCCGACGCGGTTGCTGGCCTCGGTGAAGCGGCTCTGGATGAAACTGGGCATCTGCAGCGAGTAGAAACCAAACATCGAGAAGGCCAGCGCCACGAATACCAGGGCAAATCCGCCCAGCACCCAAGGGTTCTGCAGGGCGGACGAGAGCAGGGTGCCGGACATGCCCGCCGCCACGCCGACCGCCGCATAGGTGAGCGCCATGCCGAGCACGTAGGCCAGCGACAGGACGAAGGCACGCGATTTGGTCAGCGCATGCCCCTGCCCGACGATGATCCCGGAAAGAATCGGGATCATCGGGAACACGCAAGGGGTTAGCGCCAGCAGCAGACCGAAACCGAAGAAGCTCACCATGATCAGCCAGAAGCTGCCGCCCTTAAGCAGGGCGCCGATGCGAGAAGACTCATTGCCCTGAGCCTCCACCGGCTTGGCGGACACGACCATTTCAACGTCCGCGGCAACGACGGACTTCAGCGCCGCCTCAACCGGCGCGGCGGCAGCCGCTGGCAAAACCAGCGCGATGGTCTTCTGCACCGGCGGATAGCAGACCCCTTTTTCGCTGCACCCCTGGTAGGCGGCAGCCAGACTGACGGCCTGTTCGCCGCTTCCTTCACGCTTCAGCTTGATGGTCGCCTGGAACGATCGATGGTACACCTCGGTATTGCCGAAACTGGGGTCAGCCTTGATCTCGCCCTTGGGCAGGATCACCGCGTCGATGCTGGTGCCGCCCTTCAGGGAAAACTTGATCTTGTCGCGATACAGATAATAGTTGTCGGCGATCGTGAAACTGGCCTGCAGGGTGTCCTTATCGATGGTCTTGACCGCCAGCTTGAACGCCTGGTCAGCCGGCAAAAACTCATCCTGACCACCGCCCAGCAGCTTGAGGAAAAAAGGTTTTTTTCCAGTCTCAGCCTGAGCGCCGGGAAGATCGACTTTTACCACCTGGGTTTGCGGCGGGTAGCACACCCCCACATCCGCGCATCCCTGCGAAACCGCCTTCAGGGTAATCCGGGATGCGCTGCCGCGGGTATAGGGCAGACGGATCACCAGATCGTGGCGATAGGTTTCCACCTTGCCGAAATACTCGTCCTGCTTGACCTTGCCGACAGGCAGTTGCGGTGCTCCGAGGACGACATCCTGGGGTTCCGCCTGGAACTTGAATTTTTCCTTGTACAGGTAATACCCTTCGGCAATCTGGTAGCGCACTTCAAGGGTCTGTCCGTCCAGCGCACGGGCGGAAATCTTGAATGCCTGCTCGGGTTCGAGCAGATCGCCCTCGTTGGCACTCACCATCGAGGAACACAGCAGAAAAAAAGCTATCAAATAACGCATATTCAACCTTGTTGTTCGGAGTTAATCGTTTCAGCCGCCAGCCATTCGATATAAGCAGGCAAGCCGGCGGTAATTGGGACTGCGATAATTTCTGGAAGTTCGTAAGGGTGACACTGACGTATGGTTTTTTCAACCTTGCCGTAATGCGCCCTCAGTGTTTTAATCAGCAGTGTGATCTCCTGCGCGGCTTCGATTTTGCCCTGCCAGCGATAGACCGACTCGCACGGTGCGAGAATGTTGACGCAGGCCGCAAGCCGTTCCTCCACCAGCCTTCCGGCCAGCCGCTGGGCGGCTTCCCGGTCCGGCAAGTTGGTGATCACCAATATCGCTTCCATTTGGGACTTCATCCATGCGTACCCTGCTAATTTTGCTTATTCTACTCGGTTTCCCGGCCCTGGAGATTTATGTCCTGGTCAAGCTGGCCGGAACTGTCGGCTGGTGGCTGGTGCCCTGGTTACTGTCGAGCGCGATGGTCGGCATCAGGCTGGTGCGGGTGGCCGGCGCCACAGTACCGTTGCAGCTTTTCTCCGCCCTGCAATCGGGCCATTCCCTCAGCCTCTCCCTGCTGATCGGCTTCCGCACCGTGATGGCGGGACTTCTGCTGATCTTCCCCGGCGTCGTCAGCGATTTTCTTGCCCTGATCCTGCTGCTCCTGCCTTACCCCAAGGCAACCATGCCGCCCGCAGCCAACGACGATGTAATCGATGGGGAGTGGACGCAGGTCAACGAGCACGATCGACTGCCGTAGCACGGCACTGGCACCGTCCGAACGTTATGGTAATATCTGGACGGAAAGAACGACCTGAAAAGTTAGCCAAGGAAACAAGATGCCCCATAAAATAACCTTCATGCCGGGCAAGCACACAGTTTCGGCCATGGAGGGAGAGTCGATACTGGATGCGGCCCTGCGCGAGGGCTACACGCTGCCTTACGGCTGCCGCAATGGCGCCTGCGGCGCCTGCAAGGGGAAAATTCTGGAAGGCACAGTCGATCATGGCAACCACCAGGATCATGCCTTGAAAGAAACCGAAAAACTCGAAGGCTTAGCGCTGTTCTGCTGCGCCGTGCCCAAAACAGATCTCGTGATAGAAGTGCATGAAGTTGCCGATACACGGGACATCCCGGTCAGAATCATGCCGTGCAAGGTGGAAAAAATCGAGACGCCGGCGCAAGACGTCGCGGTGCTTTACCTCAAGCTGCCGGCCAACGAGCGTCTGCAATTCCTGGCCGGCCAATATATCGACATCCTGCTCAAGGATGGCGCGCGCCGAGCCTACTCCCTCGCCAACGCGCCCCACGACGACAGCTTCTTGCAGTTGCACATCCGCCGCATACCGGGCGGCAGCTTCAGCGACCTGGTGTTCACGCAAATGCATGAGAAAGCCCTCCTGCGCTTCGAAGGCCCATTGGGCAGCTTCTTTTTGCGTGAAGACAGCGACAAGCCAATACTCCTGCTCGCCAGCGGCACCGGCTTCGCCCCGGTCAAATCCATGCTCGAACACGCCTTCCACCACGGCATCCAGCGCCCGATCACCCTGTACTGGGGCGCCCACAACCTGACCCACCTGTATATGCAGGATCTGCCGAAAAAATGGGAACAAGAGCACGCCAATTTCAGGTTCGTGCCGGTGCTGTCCGACCCTGCGCCGGAAGACCACTGGCAAGGCAGAACCGGCTTCCTGCATGAGGCTGTGATGGAAGACTTCGCCGATCTGGAAGGCCACCAGGTCTACGCCTGCGGTTCGCCCGTGATGGTGGAAGCCGCTCACCAGGCCTTTACCTCGCAGCGCAAGCTACCGAACGAAGAATTTTACTCGGACGCGTTTACCTTCAGCAAAAAAACCTGACCCCGCCGAAGGAAAAACACTGCGCACATTTTAGAATCGGATACGGATCATTAATTCGCCATTCTGGCGAAGAACCGGTAACAATGCTTTCCTTCCCGCTTTGCCCGATACATGGCGGCATCGGCGTTTTTCAACAGGGTTGCCGCATCGGCCCCGTCGGAGGGGTAAGTAGCGATGCCGATGCTGCTGCCGATAAAGGCTTCCCGTCCGCCGGACAGGTCAAATTTGCGCGAGAGCGCCTCGACAATCCGCTGGGCGGTTTTTTTTGCACCCTCGGTTTCACCGCTCTCGAGGAGCACGGTGAACTCATCGCCGCCGAAACGAGCCACGGTATCCCCTTCGCGTAGGCATTTTTTTAGCCTGTCGGCGACTCCCTTCAGCAGCAAGTCGCCATACTCATGGCCCAGCGTGTCGTTCACCGCCTTGAAATTATCCAGATCGACAAACATCAGGAAAAACTTTTTCTGCTCCCGCGCCGCGCGCGATATCAGATGCTGCACCCGGTCGGAGAAAAGATTGCGGTTCGGAAGACCGGTCAGTCCGTCGTAGTTGGCCAGATAATCGATCTGTCGATGCGTTTCCTGGATGTCCGCAACCATTTTTTTCATTGCGCCGGTCATGTCGTTGAAGCAGGCGGCGAGTGCCGCCATTTCGTCGCGGCTGGCGATCTTCACCCGCACATCGAGATTTCCCTGAGCAGCGACCTGGTTCGCGCCTTTTCGCAGGAGGGTCAGATGTTCCAGCAGTGCCGCGGTAAACCCCAAAAACAGGTAAACCGCCGCAAGCAATGCACCGGCCACCGCGAAAAATGTCAGTATTCGCGTAAATTTTAGCTGCTCAAGGCGCTGGCCGAGCGCATTCTCCAGTGCCGGGATGGTGGATTCACACAATTTGTATGACGCGTCGATGGCCAGCGTTCCCTCATGAAATATGCTTCCCCCTTCTCCGGACACCGCGCCCTGCAATAGCAGGTTGTTCTCGACCGCAAGAACAAAAAAGTCCATGGCTGACCGTGCGGCGAGCAAGCGCGAGTGGATCGACTGCTTCAGGCCCGGTGTGGTGGCAAGCGCCTTGTTCAGGCTCTTTACGAGATAGGCGTCAGCATTCTGGATGCTCCCGACCAGCTTGATCAATTCAACCCGATCAGAAACAGAAAGCTGATTGCTTTGCGCCAGGGCACTTGCCAGCGCTCGCGTTTGCCCGGCGCTTTCCACGAATTCGGGAATTTCGGAAATAATGGCGTGCGCCAAATAATAAGTATCCTGCTCCGAATCCAACAACAGGCCGCTTGAGTCGCCCATTTGCGCAAGCAAATCGATTAGCTTCCTAATCAGTTCGGTGTGCCGTTTGAAACTTTCCTCCGGGGTTTGCCCGGTTTGCGCGGCCAGATGCCGCCATTGGGATTTAAACCTTTCCCAATCTCCAGAAATACCCAGAACTGCTCCAACAGAATGATCTAACTCGTCTATTTCCAGAATGACATCTTCTATAGCCGACTCCAGGCCGGACAGCCTTTTTTGAGCCAACGACACCCCGTTCAGCGCCAACTGTGCACTGCCGCGGTGTTCCTGCACGGCTTTGGTCAGCCTTTTCATCGGGCGAATCGACCGGACGCCGATCAGTTCTTTTTCCAGAATGGCAATATGGGTGTTGCCTTCTGAAATCGTAACGTAGGAAAGGCCACAGAGAGGAATGGCCAGGACAATCCCGACAATGGCCAGCTTTCGCGGATAGCTGAGCCGATTTAATAGAATTACCGCCGGTTTCAGAAATGAATTCACTATCTCACCTTACTCGCCAGCTAACTATTAGAATCAGTCACTAGAATATTTCGTGGGTTGGCAGTCTGCGCTATCTTACCTTATGTGCAAGACAGCATGAAATTGTACCGGCGACGGCTTGCGCTGATGGCGCCCGAGCCCTCACGAGCTCTTGAGTGTTAGAAACTCCGCCCTGATTTGTACGCGAAGGGCGTCAGAATTATCGGGATTGGTTCTTGACTCTTACACCCGCTCACCGGGTTCGGACTGGGTCGCATAGTCACGCAATCCAGCCCGCTTATTCAGCTTTCGTCGCGCTATGCAGGCAGGCAATGCCAAAACTCAAATTGCGGTAGCGCACGTCGATGAATCCGGCCTGCTCCAGAGTGCGCTTGAACACCTCCTGGTCGGGGAAGCGGCGGATGGACTCGACCAGATAGGTATAGGCTTCCGGTTCGCGCGCAATCCAGGCACCGAGGCGGGGAATCACGGTGAACGAAAAAAGGTCGTAAAAGGGTCTGATCGGAGCCCAGGGGCGGGAAAATTCCAGGCACAGGAAACGACCGCCCGGCTTGAGCACGCGTAGCGCCTCTGTAAGCGCGAGTTCCAGACTGGTGACGTTACGAATACCGAAAGCGATGGTCATGGTGTCCACCGAGGAGGAGGCCAGCGGAATGCCCTCGCCGCTGCCGGCAAGCCAGGCAACGTGGGGTATGCCGCGCTCGCGGCCGACGCCCATCATCGCCAGGCTTGGGTCGCAAACCATCACCTGGCGGTTGCCGTCGGCCATCAGTCTGGCCACATCCCCGGTGCCGCCGGCCAGATCGACGATAACCTGCCCCGCCAAGGGGTTGGCGGCTCGCGCCAAGGAGCGCTTCCACAGGCGGTGGATGCCGAAGCTCATGGCATCGTTCATCAGATCGTAGCGCCGTGCCACGCTTGCGAACACCCGGCGAATGCGGCGCCGCCGCTCGTCCTGGTCAACGTCCTGATAGCCGAAGGTATGGGAAAGGTCAGGCATCATTCACCACAGAGACACAGAGGATAGGCAGAGACACAGAGAAAACTGGAACAGTCTCTGCCTATCCTCTGTGTCTCTGTGCCTCTGTGGTTGAAAACTCAAATCAAGGTAAATCGCCGCGGCGGAACAGCAGGAAACCGCCGGCTGCCGCCAGCGTGCCCAGCACCACCGGGTAGATCAGAGCATAAATCTTGAACAGCGGGCCGCCGAAGTAATCGAAAATCACGTAGGCCGCCGGACCGATCACCACCAGTTGCGGATCGAACAGCATCAGGGCGGCAGTACGGAACACCTGCAGCGGGTTGGCCAGGGCTGCAGCAACGACCACTTCGGGCGAAACGTGCCCCTGGATCATGATGCCGAGGAGGATCAAATCCAGGAACAGCAGCATGGTCAGCCAAACCAGGAAAGCCGCGCCCTGGGCGACGTCGATCGAACGCGCCAGCGTTGAAATCAGCATGCCGATGCCGAGAAAGCACCAGGAGATGGAAGCCAGCAGGCCGGTGTAATACAGGAACATCTCCCATGGCACCTCGACTTCCTTGATCATGGCCCAGCCGGCGGCTGCCGCCATCGCTGCGAACACCGGCAGGAACACCACCAGGTAGCGGCCGACAATCTTGCCCCAGAACCAGGCTGAAAGAGAAACCGGCAAGGACAGCAGGTACTCGAACACGCCCGCTTCGCGGTCACCGGCCACCGAACGCACGGTGGTGATCAGCACGAAGATCGGCAGGATCGCCATGGACAACTGGATGTAGGTGACCAGCAATCGGGAAAGCCCGATGAAGCCGAGCACGCGTGACTCGGTCAGGCCGAAGGCGAACAGTAGCGCGACAATGCCGCCGAACACCAGGGAGTAAATCATGAACCAGCGCGCGCGCAGGGATTCCACGATGTCGAGTTTTGCGGTGAGCCAAAGATGTTTCATGTTTTATTCTTAATAAAGTTTCAAGGTTAACCGCCGATCAGCCCACAATCCGCGGTCGAACGAGTTGATTTGCACACGATTATTTATCCAATGCCAGCAACTGCTTCCTGGCCTCGTCGAAACCGATGCTGCCGGGTAACGCTTCGTCAGTGGCGCCATAACCGTAGCCCATGGGCGTGCGCTTGCCAGTCACATAACGCGCGGCGCGGGCATCCAGCCACTTGCCGCTGCGGAAATCGGTCACCCAGACTTCCATTGCAGCATCGTTGCCCCAGGACTGACCCTTGAGCCAGTGCACCGCGCAGCCGATGTCGTCAAACTTGAATACCTGCTTTTTCGGCCCGCCGCGCACCTGAACGGCGTAATGCCGGTCGCTGACCGCCATGCTGCAGCGAACACAGGTATCGCGGTCCCACTTGATTTCGACCGGTCCGGTTTCCGGCACGCGCGAACAAGCCGCCAGAAACAAGACCGCTGCACCCGACAGAAAAATCCTTGCCGGCAGACGCATCACTGCCCCCCATCCGGCTTGATTTCATCCATGGAAATTTTCGTCAGCAACCCAACATAGCGCGACAGCATGCCAAGGAAACGCAGGCGGTCCGGGCCGGCAATCACGCCTTCCCACTCGGTGCCGTCGCCGGCTGCGCGGAAGCTCCAGCCCGTCAGCGCCTTGGCAATGGCCGCCTCGGGACGGCGCAACGTCAGGTGGCAGGCCAGCTTGCCGGAAAGCGAGGCGTCATCTGCCACCCTGTCGTCCAGCACGACCTTGCCGCGATCCATCTCCAACACGCGGTTGACCAGGGGCGCCACCTCATCCAGACGGTGGCTGGAAATCAGCATGGTGGTATTTTGCAGCCGCTCCGCCAGCAATTCGAAGAAGATGTGACGGGCATCGGGGTCGAGGTTGGCCGCAGGCTCGTCCATCACCAGGATATTGGTGTCGCGTCCCATGGCGATGGCGATCAGGAGTTTCTGCTTCATGCCGCCGGACAGCTTGACGAAAGGCAAGCGGGCGATCTTGCCGAGATCCAGGCCGAGACGTTGGGCGACGTCTTCCATGCGTTTCCGCTCGCTGTTGCACAGCGCTGCGGCAAAGCCGACCAGCTGGCCGACAGGCATTTTCAGGGGAGGGGGCAACTGCGGCACAAAGCCGATTTTTTGCAGTACCTTGGTGCGCTCGCGCCGCGGCACCAGTCCACCTACCGTGACCTCGCCATCGTAGACGTACTCGCCAAGCAGGCAACGGATCAGGGTGGTTTTCCCGGCACCGTTGGAGCCGACCAGAGCAATCCGCTCGCCGAGCTGGATATTCAGGTCGATGTTATCGAGGACCTGGCTGCGCTTGAAAGTTTTTGAAACGTGACTGAAATTGATCATTTTTAGTATTCGGCTTCAATTCCTACATTATTTTTCTCAGGCCCTTGACCTCGAACGTCAAGGCACCGCTCGGGCAGACATCAATGCACATGCCGCAGCGGGTGCAGTCTGCACCGATGTCCAGTTGGGCGGCTGGCGCCCGGCCCTTGATGACGCACTCCAGCACGTGCGGCACCTCGCAGACCTTGCGGCATTCGCCTTCATGATGACAATTGGCCAGCTTGTAGGTCACGTGCAGGGGCGAGAACACGCCGACAATACCGTAGGTCAGGCCGATCGGGCAAACATAGCGGCACCAGGCGCGGCGCGAATAGAATACCTCAAACAACAACAACAGCACCACCCATCCCAGCGCGAGCCCCGGCCCGTAGATCAGCGCACGGCTCAAAATGCCGACTGGCGAGATGGTTTCGAACACCGTATAGCCGGTGACGATCGCCATCAGGGCAAATAGCACCCAGAATACCGTGCGCACGCCGCGATGGAAAGCATGGTCGGTAATCTTCTTTTTTTCCACCAGGTACACATGCAACCGCTCCGCGTTTTCCGCGAGGAAATGGTAGGGGCAGACCCAGGAGCAGAAGGTGCGTCCGCCCAGCAGCAGCCACAGGACAAAGACCGTGCCGGTACCGATGAACAGGTTGACGATGATGTGCTTGTGCGCCAGCATCACCTGCAAGGCGGAATTCAGGTCGATCAGGTGGAAGCCCAGCATGCGCGAGGCGGTGAGCGCGCCTTCCAGGATCTGGATGTCGAGCCAGAAGGACACGGTGAACAGCAGGTTGACCGCGAGCAGCGTGATCCAGCGCCGTTTGAGCCAGTATGCTTTTTTCTGATGCGCACGGGCCTCGAGTTTCAGCGCGTCGAAATCCTGCGTCTCGCTTTTCTTGTAAAAATGGATGGTCTTGGCTTCTTCGGTGAAGTCGACGGGTCCCGGCTTGCGCGGCCCAGCACCCAGCATTACCCGCACCGATTCAAGATATTTATTCATCAGGCGCTCCAGCCTTTGCGCGCTACCACCACGATCGCTGCTGGCTCGGGCGGGCACACCATTTCACACACGCCGCAGCCGACACAGGGTTCATGCACCACCGGCGTTTTGATTGTGACACCGTTTTCCACCACGCTTTCAAGCGAGATCGCCCCCTTGATCGGACACGTGCGTACGCACAGGTCGCAGAGTTCCAGATCATAAGGGTGATCGCGCAGCGGAATGGGTTTCCAGCGGTCCACTTCCATGAAGCGCATCGTGCCTTCGAATGCCTGCCCCCGTGCCGCCCCTTTGATACCCTTGCCCTGGCGCGCGAGGCATTTTTCCGGGCGCACCAGAACAGCCAGGCCGGAACGCTCCTTGAGGTTCAGGGTCGGTTCCGGATCTTTTTCCTTGGCGAGCAGGATGGGCGGATTGGCTACTTTCATTTCGCTGCGCGTCGTCATGAAAGCGGGTTTGTTGTAGACCAGCGAGCCAGTGGGGCAGGCCAGAATGCATTGCACGGCATCGCAGGAAAAATCGCAGGCCTGGGTGCGCGAATCGATATAGGGCGCGCCGATACCGAAACCCTGATCGATGTCGTCGAGCTTGATTGCCGCCACCGGGCAAACCTGGACGCACTGTCCGCACTTGATGCAGGACGAAAGGAAATCCGACTCTTCCAGCGCGCCCGGCGGTCTCATGCGCACGCGCCACGCGCTGGCCACGGGGATGTAGCCCAGCGCGGAAATGCCCAGCACCGCTGCGCCCAGAATCATCGAGCGCAGGAATTTGCGACGTTCTTCAAGCTTGCGCTTGTTGACTACTCCGGTGTTCGAGGCTGCCGGTTTCTTTTCGGCTGTCACTTTCGTGCCTTTCCTGGTTTGTTAAACATCGGTGCGTCATCCTGAAGGATCAGCTCCGGATTGGAGAAGGGAGCCAAGCGTTCAAGAAAATCGAGTGCCTCCATCAGGGGTGCATTTTTGAAAAACCGTGCGTGAGGCACTTCCATCCAGATCCGGTCGGCGTAGGAAAACAGCGTGTAGGGCGTATCGCCGATGCTGTCCTTGTTGCGGTCGAACCCCTGATAGTCGTCCCAATAATTGCCGTGCCACTCGTTGCGCTTGGACGACCCGCCCCCGCCCACCGCGACATCGGTCAGGTTGCCCTCGAAAACATTCCTTTTGAAGGAATTACCTTCCCGGTCGCTGTTGAACATCACGCCCACGCCATTGTAAGCAATGCGGTTGCCCTCGATGCGGATCGTCGAGTCCGGCTCAAAAGGGGAAAGGTCCGAACTGATGCCGGTGCCGCAATAAATGATCTCGTTGTTCTCGATCACCGCGCCGCTCGCCTCCTTGAAGCCGATGCCCATGCCGGTCGAACCGGTGGAATGGGAGATCAGATTGTTGCGTACCACCATGTCATGGGTGTACATCAGGTAAATCCCCACCGAATTGTCGTAATAGTGATTGCTATCCACCACATTCTGGCTGGCAAACATGAAGTGCAGGGAATACCGGCTTCTGACGGCCCGGTTCTTCCAGAACACATTGCCTTTGGAATACCACACCACGGTATCCCGCGAATCGGAAATATCGTTCGATTCGATCCGGTTGTTCATGCTGTACCAGAGCCGGATGGCATCTCCGCGCACCCCCAGTTCGACTGGCTTGGACTTGATCCTGTTGTTGCGAACCATGTTGTTGTTCGATTGCTTGAGGTCGATGCCGAACAGGCAATCGTCGATGACCAGGGATTCGATATAGTTGTTGTTGCCGCGCACATTCAGGCACGCGTCGTCCGCATCGTGCGACGAACCGGAGCCGGTAATGCGCAATCCGCGCAGTGTGGAACTGTTGGTTTTTAACGCGAAAACGGTTCCCTTGCTGCCGCCGTCGATGGTGACCTTGCCGCCGCCGTCAATCACGATAGGCTTGTCCACCAGCACCGGTCCGGCATAGAGGCCGGGCTTGGGCTTGAGCGTCCCTCCGGCGGGAGTGGCGTCGACCAGTTGCTGGAAGGGAACCAGGCCATGGATGCGGGGGTCGCGCTCGTAGAGCGGGATCAATACGAGGGGTTTATCCACGTCCACACGGGGAGCGGTGCTCAAGTCGGGACTACTCTCGAACTCGGCGGCAACACCCACTGAAAGAGGTGCCACCAGCAACATCCACGCAAAAGCCGTTCGCAAACTGTTAATCACAAGCTCAACTTTAATTTGGGTTAACCTACAAGGGACCATAAGAAATCCCCAGCCAATTAGACTGGGGAAATGCATATTCTATCCCTTCAGCCCTGTTCTTCCCGCATCATTTTTCTGCGAATCAGAATCGCCGGCAGCAATGCGGCGGAGGTCAGGAGCAGCAGGCCATAGCCGTAGTATGGGTAGGAGTAAGTGCTGAACTGCGCTACCTTGCCCTCGCCAAACACGGTCGGCATGAAAGGCTTGACCGTGAAAGCGCCCCAGGGATGCATGTTGTGCCCGAAAAACCACAGCCAGCCCGCGTAATCCAGCACGAAGAAAACCGGAAGCAAGGCAGGGACCAGAGCCAACAGCAGGCTGAACTTGCGAATTTTCCAGACCCCCAGCATGATGATCAGCATCGACACAACCAGCCCAGCCATCGCCGCCTTGGTCGCCATCTTCAGATTGGCCACCCAGCGATCCAGTATCTCGGGCTGATTGAAGAAGGTGCTCGCCTCATTATAATAATGGGTAGAAAAAGCATTCAGTTGGCCCATTACGATCTGGTCCGTCACCATCCACGCGGTAACCGCTGCAAAGCCCGCGCCCAGTATCATCAGTTGCTGCTTGCGCTGGTTCGCCATGAACCCGAGTAGCAGCACGGCAAAAAAGCCGAAGAAGAATTTCGACAGCGGAACCTCCACCGGCGCGCCGGTGTCGATCGGGTACATCCCCACATAGTGGTTGATGGTATTCATCTCGTGCACACAGTCCAAGCCGACCGCGGCATTCCCTCCGACCACGTCCTCACCCAACTCGCCCAGCTCCTGCACCGTCTCCTGCGCCATCTGGCCGGTAGTGACCGGCTTGCAGCCGTTGAACACCCCGTTGAAATGAAAATGGATGCGAATGCCATCCGGGAATGCTTCCTTGGGATAGTTAGGGGCGGTCAGAGACACCCACCAGATCGGCGTAAAATAGGATACTACCAGCAAAATCAAAGCAGCCAGCGTAAGCCCTTTGACGATTAAATTTGGATTTTTTACGACATTCATCGTGTTAACTCACTTTGTTGGTTGGGTGCATGCCCAATCAGGTGTAAAGCCACCCCAGAGACATCACCTGTCATGCCCTGGCAAGGATTTCTTAATATACTGATAAACTTATATTCTTATGATATAGAAAGCAGGTTTCCCTGCTTCCTATATTTCTACTAGAACTGCCAAACGTTACTGCTGCTTACTTCTTCTTGCCGGCCTTAGGCTTGCACATCGCACCGGGCATCTTCAGGCTGGACTGGTAGGCGGAAATCGCCACCAGTTGGTCGTTGGTGTAGGGCTTGATCACCTTAACCATGTCCGGGTTGGCGTTGCGGCGATGGCCGTCGCGAATTTCGGTCATCTGACGCAGCAGGTACTTGTAATGCTGACCGGCGATAACTGGATAGAACTTTTCCTTGTTGCCTTCGCCGTTGGCAAGGTGGCACTCCTTGCACTGCTTCTCGTAGAGTTCCTTACCCTTGGCAACCTGCATGGCGGCATCGGCCCCTTCATACTTACCGTGATCGGCAGGCACGCACAGCTTTTCAATGTAGGCAGCCGCATCAGCCAGTTCCTGCGGGTCGGTCAGGGTGATGGCAAATGGATACATGGTCGGATTATCACGCAGTCCGGCACGAATATCGGCCATCTGCTTGATGATCACGGTGGTATGCTGGCCAGCCAACTGCGGAAAGGTACCGTCGGGGCGACCGGCTCCGCTAGGCAGGTGACAGGCGCCGCACACTTCATAGGCTTCCTCGCCGCGCTTGGGATCGCCCTTGAGCTTCAAGGCCTGGATTTTCTCGCCTTCCTGAGCATTCCAGACATAACCTTTTTCTTCAATGCCGGCTTTATGCGCTGCCGGAGGGCCCGCAAAAACCATCGTGGAACCTAAAGCCAGGGTCAGGGCTATTACCAAAGATTTTTTCATCTCATTCCTTTCGATATTCGAAAACAGTTAAGTCTTGTGAGCAAGTGCTCAGTATATTGGTTCAATTTACTGATTTCCGAAAAAAAACGCATTGATTTATATCAATGCGAATATTTTTTCTTCCCTTGGGATCAAGGCTTCAGCTTGGACACGTACTCCGCGATATCCTTGATTTCCGCTTCAGTCACGATAACCATCACACCTTTCATGGCTGCACTGTTGCCGTTGGTACGGACGCCATTCTTGATATCAAGCATCTGTTTTTCAATATATTTGACATTCTGGCCGGCGATCTTCGGGTAATCGGGCATCAACGTTTTCTTGCCATCCTTGCCATGACAGGCAGCACAGGTTTTTTCCGCATACAACTTGGCGCCATCCGCAGCAAAAGCGGAACCGCAAACCAAGGCAGCGGACAATGTGACGGCTACAACTGGTAAAAGTTTCATATCTTTAGACTCCTAAATCGAAATAACTACACCGTATTTACAGCACGAGAATTTTAACCCTTATATTGACGCAGATCAAGAAAATATAAAGGACATAAATATCTTCTTATCTTTAATGTATCGCTTACAGCCAAAAAAGGCGGGGAGCATTTTCATGCTCCCCGCCTTGGATCTTACTGCCTAGTCAGCGGGCTTACTTACCCACCTTCTTGGCGCCTTTTTGCTCCAGGTAGGTCTTGGCACGCAGACCGATATCGGCCGCTTTTACCTGATACTGCCAGACCTGCTCAGCCCACAGGGTAGCATTCTGCCAATCGTTCTTTTTGGCTGCTTCCTCATGCTTGGCCTTGGCTTCCTTCATGCGGTTCAACTGGTCGGTTGCATCTTCCACCAGTGCCACCACGTCCGGGAAGTCCTTGTAATTGACGCTGGTGATGTAGCCCACCACGCTGTCGATCACCGCCTGGGTGTCAGCAATCTTCTTCACCTGCTTGTCGTAGTCAGCCTTGGTGTAGTCAGCCTTGGCTGCAGCCACCTTGACTTCCTTGTAACCCTTCGGCTTGACCAGCAAGTAGCCCTGCATCTCCAGGTGCAACGCGGAGCAGAACTCGGTGCAGTAGTACGGATACACGCCTTCCTTATCCGCCTTGAACTTCACCTGCACGGTCTTGCCCGGCTCGATGGAGGCATGCACGTTGTAGGTGCTCACCGCAAAGCCGTGGGTTTCGTCCTGAGCACGCTCGAGGTTGGTCAGGTTGACGGTCACTTCATCGCCCACTTCCACTTCGATAGTTTCAGGCGTGATGTGGGAACGGATCAGGGTGCCGAACACCTCGACTTTGTTGCCTTTCTTCACGGTCTTCTCTTCGCCCGCCCTCACCATGCCTGGATGCGGCTTGTCGGTGCGGCTGTCGGTACCCACTTTGTAGCGCACGCCCGGCTTCAGGGTCTTGGCATCGATCGCCACGACGTAGTGCGGCTCGCCCAATGGCAGCGGCATGTCATACAGCAACTGCATCTTGTCGTTGGCGATGTCGATCAACTGATGGTTCTGCGGGTGCAGCGGGCCGACCGGATTGAAGCGGTCGATCGCCAGCTTGTTCAGCGCCACCAGGTAACGGCCCTTCGGATCCATTGAGTCACCTTCCATGGTCACCAGGTGACCGATGTTGTAGTGAATGGAAATCTTGTCCAATACCTTGCCTTCGCAGTAGTCCCACTTGGCAACTTGGGAATCCACATACAGCGAGGTGTAAGCCACGCATTTCTTGGCATCGTACTGGGTGTGCAGCGGACCCAGGCCCAACTGAACCTGTTTGTGCAGCGCGTCCTGCATGGCGATCACGGGAATGCCGTAGGGGTCTTTACCCTCGAACTTACCCGCCTTGATCGCAGCCTGGATCTTCTCGAAGCTGTACACCGAAACGTGCGTATCCAGCTTGCCGGCCACGGTGATCAGTTTGCCGTCAGGCGTCACGTCCACGCCGTGCGGGCTCTTTGGCTCCGGGATCAGGAACAGGATACCTTCCTTGATGGACACGTCCATCATGAGCACGTCATGACCGTTGATCTTCTTGGCTTTGCCTTGAGCAACCAGTTCAGCCGCACGCTTCCAGTTGATCACGTGCATGTAGTCGGTGTCTTTAGCCGAGCAACCTGCCTCGTAAGGAGGACGACCTTTCTCGATACCGCCGACATAACGCTCGGTACAGAAGGAGTTGGTGAAGGACCAGCCGTCAGACGGGCCTTTGCCCGCATCGGACAAATCCTGGCTGTAAGGCGGCAATTCGAGCGAGAAGGATTTCTTCACGTCGATCTTGCCTTCCTTGCGGTCGAACTTCCAGTAGGTCACGCCACCGCGGTATTCCTCATTGAAACGCTCAAGCGGAACGAACTTCTTGTTCGCCAGCGGGGTCGCGTACTGGGCAGCCTCGATCACATAGTCGGAGTTCGGCGTAACGAAAGCGCCACCGTGCTCCGATTTGTAGATCGGGTTGACCACGATCTGCTTGGTTTCGAAGTCGCGCAGGTCGATCACTGCCAGACGGGGGTTGGCCTTGTCGTTGATGAACAGGAACTGGCCGTCATACTTGCCGTTGGTTTCGGAAAGCGCCGGATGGTGCGTATCGCCCCATTTGATCTCCTTGCCGTCGATGTTGCCGCCGGCCAGCACTTTCTTCGAGCTCTCGTCAAAGCCGTAGCCCTGCCAAGGTTCCGGCGTGAACACGCCGATGTATTTCAGGATGCGCATGGACGGAATACCGTACACGATCACCTGGCCAGATTGGCCGCCCGAACTGAAGGCGATGAAGTCATCGCGCTTGCCGGTCGGAACATAGGTTTTGGACGCGGCCAACAAATCCTGCTGCGACAAGCCGCGTCGCTTCATTACGTCCTGCAGCGATTCCGCCGACCAGGCACTGGACACTGCGGCAAATCCCATCCCCGCCGCCAATGCCAGCGTGGCTGTTTGCTTAGTGAAGAGTTTCATAAACGTCTCCTAATTGTAAAACCATAAAAAAACTGCACCTACCCCATGCACTACCAAAATTCTAAACTGTGCGATTTGACACACATTTTTAACGATAGTCTATTTTTAATCTTTGACCCAGATCAAGTCGCACATAATTTATTTGTGCTTGAGCCCAACTCCGACGCCTAATTTCAGCATCGGAAGTGTCTAACATTCAGGACAAGCATGTCCATGAAGTGTGCAATATAACACTGCATCGGATCTTGATCCAGATCAAATTATAAATATTTTCTCGGAATGTTCATTTTTTCTCTGAGAATACATCCTAGCCCCGGGCTATCGGCAAGGCGCAACATCCCGCCAATCGCCTGCGGCGGGCTTCCCACATCGCGCTCCAGCCAGCACGAAGTCGCCAGTCCATGCGCCAGATCATTCGCAACGGCAGCGGCCAGGTGCAAGGCCGCAGTCACCCCGACGGCACTGTCAACCGTGGTCGTCACCACGCATTCCATATCCGCCTCGCGCGCCCGGCGCGCCAGCGCCAGCGCGGGGACCAGTCCGCCCAGCACCATCGGCTTCAATACCACCCGCCGCACCGGCGGCTGATCAAACACCGCATCCACACCCATGATCTGCAGGGACTCATCCGCCGCCAGCGGGAAGGGGACTTTGGCCTGCAAGCGCAACCACCCCGCTCGATCCGGGTTGGCCAATGGGTCCTCGACCGATTCCACCGGCAGGCCGGCCAATGCCCCGAGAAAATTTTCCGCCTCTCTCTCGCTCCACGCACGGTTCGCGTCCAGGCGCAGGGAAATACCCGCCGGCAGGCAACGCGCCAGATCTTGCAACAACAGGGTTTCCTCATGTTCTGCCGCCTGCCCCACCTTCAGCTTGAGCACCGAATAGCCTTCCGCCACCGCCGCCAACGCGCGGCCGACTGTCTGACTATCCAGGCCGCCGAGCATGGCATTCACTTTGACGACGCCAGACGAACACGGGTTAAGCCAGTACGCCAAGGAAGTCCCGGCTTGCTGCGCCAGCAAGTCGAGCAGCGCCGTTTCCAGGCCGCAGCAGGCCGCGGGCGCTTCGGATGCGCTAGCGGCTAACCTGCTGAGCGCCTCCTCCGGCGGCAGGCCGGGTAGAATCGCCGCCCAATCCGACAGGCAAGCGACCGCGCTGTCCATGCCCTCCGTACCCGCTTGCGGCAGCGGAGCGCAATCGCCGTAACCGGTCAGCCCCTTCCCGGTCACCAGCCTAACCAACCAGCCTTCGCGCACAGCGAATCCACCGCGCGCACTGACCCACGGCTGGCGTAGCGGCAAGCGATAAGGCGTGAAAGTGCAGCAGGTAAGGCGCACTACAGAAGGGGGTCGAGTATCTGCTGTAGGCGCGCCGGCGTCATGATTCCGCGCTTGGCGGCAACGATGTTGCCTTGGCGGTCGAGCACGATGGTAAAGGGCAGGCCCGCGATGTTGTTGCCCAGGGCACGCAACAGAGCAATGCCCTGGTCCTTGCCGGCCATTGCCACGGGATAGTTGATGCCATGAGATTTGCCGAAATCACGTACCGAATCGGCATTGTCCTCAACCGCGGCACCCATGAACACGACGCCGCGCGGACCATATTTTTCCTGGCCCTCGATCAAGTGCGGTATCTCCGTGCGACAGGGTCCGCACCAGGTCGCCCAGAAATTCAGCACCGCCAGCTTGCCCCTCAGTTCCGACAGCGGCACCGGCTTGCCGTCGAAATCGGCCAGCGTGGCGGCAAACACCGGGTCTGCAGAAGGCATGGATTCGGGTTCGGCGGCAACGGCCGCGACCGCCATAAAAACCAAGCCCAGCGCAAATGCATAAATAAGTCTGGTCATAGCAATATCCCTAAGCTTAATAATATCCCGAAGCCCAACTGCAGTTGCGCCGTCTGCGCCAGGATGAGGTTAAACACCGGCCCCGGCGGCTCGCTCCGGAAGCGCCGCCACAGCGATAGAGCCAGGGGCAGCGACAGCAGCGGCAGCCCGCCCCACCACCCGGAACGGCTCAAATGAGCCAGCAGCGGCAGCAGCAAATAGGGTGCAAACAGCAGCAGCGCATATTCCGCCTGACTGGCGCCGCGACCGATTTGCACGGCCAGAGTGTTTTTGCCGATCCTGCGGTCGCTGTCGAAGTCCCGGTAATTATTCACCGCAATCACCGCAGCGGCTAGCAGGCCGACCATGGATGCCGCGATGAAAGCACTCCAGCCCAGGCTGAGGGTTTGCAGGTAATAGCTGCCCATCACCGCCCCGAGCCCGAAAAACAGCCAGACGAACAGCTCCCCCAAGGCGCTGTAGGCAATCGGGCGCGGCCCGCCGGTATACGCCCAGCCGGCGATAACGGAACCCAGCCCGAGCAGCAGGATCGGCCAGCCGCCATGCCAGACCAGATAAATGCCCAGCAACATGGCCAAGCCGAAGCAGGCCAATGCGCCGCACCGCACAGCAGCGGGCGAGAGCCAGCCCGAGGCGGTGGCGCGAGCCGGCCCGATGCGCTCAGCGCCATCCGCACCGCGCTCGAAGTCGCTGACATCATTATGCAGGTTAGTGCCGACCTGGATCAGCATCGCCGCCGCCAGCGCCGCCAGCAAGGGCAGCCATAACACAGCGCCGGTCTCGGCATAGGCCAGACTGCTGCCGACCATCACTGGCGTCAGCGAAACGCTCAAGGTCTTGGGCCGGATCGCCAGCCACCAGACGGCAAAAGAAGAGAGGGGGGTCAAATCTATTGAACCGCAGAGGCGCAAAGGCGCGGAGAAGACCAGGATCGGGACTTCATTCTTCTTTGCGCCTCTGCGCCTCTGCGCCTCTGCGCCTCTGCGCCTCTGCGGTAAAGAAACATTATGGTCTGCGCGGAAATTTGCCGAAATCAGGCGGCCGCTTCTCCAGCCAGGCATCGCGCCCTTCCTGTCCTTCCGGCGTCATATAAAAGAGTGCGGTGGCGTTGCCGGCCAGCTCCTGAATGCCCGCCAGGCCGTCGGTATCGGCATTGAACGCGGCCTTGAGCATGCGCAGCGCGGTGGGCGAGAGTTGCAGCATTTCCCGGCACCATTTGACGGTTTCGCTTTCCAGTTCCGCCAGCGGCACCACCGCGTTGACCAGCCCCATCGCCAGCGCCTCCTGGGCATCGTACTGGCGGCACAGGAACCAGATTTCCTTGGCCTTCTTGGTGCCGACCGTACGTGCCAGCAGGCCGGCGCCGAAACCGGCATCGAAGCTACCGACGCGCGGGCCGGTCTGGCCGAAGCGGGCATTGTCGGCGGCGATGGTCAGGTCGCAGATCAAGTGCAGCACGTGCCCGCCGCCGATGGCGTAGCCCGCCACCATTGCCACCACAGGCTTGGGCAGGCTGCGAATCTGGCGCTGCAAATCCAGCACGTTAAGGTAGGGAACCCCTTGATCGTCGTGATAGCCGCCGTCATCGCCGCGCACTTTCTGGTCGCCGCCGGAGCAAAATGCCTGGTCGCCGGTCCCGGTCAGGATAATGGCGCCGACAGCAGGGTCCATGTGCGCTCGATGAAAAGCCTCAATCAACTCCCGCACGGTTTGGGGCCGAAACGCATTGCGCACCTCGGGCCGATTGATGGCGATCCGGGCAACCCCCTCGGCCTGGTGGTAGAGAATGTCGTCGAAAGTACCCGCAGATTTCCAGTCCATGTTCCGATTCGGTTTGATTGGCAAAAGACGGCCACAAGTATAGGCGGGCGCATTTAAATTCACAAACCGTTGCAGTGCCCAAGACCCCTCGTTATTCATGACCTAATTTGCGCGACCACGGAACCAAGCATACAATTGTTGCAGAATTTAGATCAAGTTAAGTCCGCCTTGCAAAAAACCCACAATCCCCGCCCTGGAGAACGACGAATGCTAAATAAACTGAATGTGGGTCCGCGCCTGATTTTACTAAACATCCTGATGGCGATTTTCATGATCGGCATCGGCATCGTCGGTCTGCGCGCGACTTCGACTGTGGTCGACAGCCTGGAAACGGTTTACATGGACCGAACCGTTCCCCTGGCCGATCTGGGCAAGATCGGCACCCTGCTGAACGCCAATTTCAGCGAGGTTTTGCGCGCCTTCCAGCACAACCCCTCCGGCGAACTGGCCAAGCTTCACGACCATCCGACCAGCGAGCACACCGACCGCATTCAGGCCAACAAAGCCGTCATTGATGAAGCTTGGGCACGCTACATGGCCACCCGCCACTCGCCTGAAGAGCAGAAACTGGCCGAGGATTTTCTCAAGAAACGCGACGCCTACATCAGCGAACTCCTGCAGCCGACGGTGCAGGCATTGAATAACAACGATTACTCCACTGAAATGGTAGGCCGTTTCCTGAAAGGCAATCGCACCCTGGCCAAGCCGATGAACGACGCGCTGGACGCGCTGGTTGCCTACCAGATACGCACCGCCAAGGCGGAATACGATCAGTCCACTGCCAACTATGCCTCCGTGCGCGCCCTCTTGATTGGCGCCATCATAGGCAGTGTGGCGCTAGGACTGCTCCTGGCCTGGTGGATCATCGGCTCGATCACCGGCCCGCTCAACCAGATGCGCACCACCATCACCGAAGTCGAGAAAAGCGGCGACTTCACTCGACGCATCCCCGTCAGCACGGAAGATGAAGTCGGGCAAACCGCCCAATCCTTCAACGAACTCCTGGTCGCCTTGCAGCAGACCTTCGGCCAAGTGCTCGACAGCGTGGGCAAGGTATCGGATGCGGCACAGAGCCTTTCCGCTGCATCCGGCCAGGTCGCCACCAGCTCGTCGTCCCAGAGCGAGGCGACCTCCGCCATGGCGGCCGCCATCGAGGAAATGACCGTCAGCATCAATCACGTTTCCGAGAGTGCGCATGAAGCCGTGGAGATTTCACGCAATTCGGGCAAACTTTCCGCCGAGGGCGGAGATGTCATCCACAAAGCCGCGGCTGAAATGTCTCAAATCGCCGAGACTGTGCGCCACACCGCTCAGGCCATCGAAGAACTGGGACAGCATTCGAACCAGATTTCCTCCATCGTCCAGGTCATCAAGGATGTCGCCGACCAGACCAATCTGCTCGCCCTCAACGCGGCAATCGAGGCCGCTCGCGCCGGCGAGCAAGGCCGGGGCTTTGCCGTGGTGGCGGACGAAGTCCGCAAACTGGCTGAGCGCACCACCAAGGCCACGGAGGAAATCACCCAGATGATCGCCTCCATGCAGCACAGCGCCCACGCCGCCGTCTCCACCATGGAAACGGCGGTGGACCAGGTCAGCGGCGGCGTGGCACTGGCGAATCAGGCCGGCTCGGCCATCATCCAGATCAAGGACGGGGCAGAGCAGGTGGTCGGGGTCGTCAACGACATCTCTTCGGCCCTGTCCGAGCAGAGCAGCGCCAGCAACGACATCGCCAGCCAGGTGGAGAGAGTGGCGCAAATGACGGAAGAAAACAGCGCTGCAGCTGCAGAATCTGCCAGCGCGGCAAGCAACCTGCAGGAACTGGCGAACAACATGCAGGCAGCGGTGAGCCGGTTCAAGATATAGAGCGGATCGACATTGATGCCGACCAATCACAAACTGGCCCGGCTCGCGGCGGCTGTTTTGACCGGCATGGCGGCCTGGGGAGCGATTGCCGCGCCCGGCGATCTTTCGCCCGCTGCCAGCAAGGCGCAGCGCTGCCCGGTATGCAACATGATTCCGGCCAACTACCCCAAGTGGCGAACCCAGATCACGTTCAGGGATGGGACTGCTGCCGCATTCGATTCTCCCGCGGACATGTTCCGCTTCCTCGGCAACATGGCGAAGTACGACAGCAAGCACACCTCAGCCGACATTGCCGACATCCAGGCCACCGATTTCATCAAGAAAAACCGGATCGATGCACGACGGGCCTCTTACGTCTCCGGATCATCCGCACGGGGACCCATGGGGCCGGACCTGCCCGCCTTCGGGAACAAGGCCGACGCCGATTTCTTCGTCCGGACGGCGGGCGGCAGGATATTGAATTTCGACCAGGCGGCAAAGGAAATCGGCAGCGCTTCCGCCCGCTGACCGAGCGCTGCGGAACCTGTTCCCGGATTCATTCTCCAACGGACATGTCCGTTCCCTCTCTCCTACCTCTCCCCCAGAGGGGGAGAGTGATGAAGTTTCGCTTTGCGATGCTTACTCTAACTTGCGGTCATTGCGCCGAGCGCCCGTGCTCTCTACAATTGCCAAGCATTTGTTTTTGTCCAAATGCTGGCTACAATAGACCCCCCGGTTGCTAGACAGTCGATGCGTTATTCAGGAAACCCAATGAATCAGGAAGTTGGCGTTCAAACCGCCCCCTCCGGTGCAACCAAAGCCTCAGCCCACGGGACCTACAAGATCCCGGCGCTGCGGGTTTTATCCGAAATCACCAGCAGCCTGTCCAGCGAGAACAACCTGGATTCGCTGCTGGAGCGCTTTCTCGGCACCATGATCAAGCTCGCCGGCGCGGACGCCGGCGCGGTGAGGGTATTGACCGCCGATGGCCTGTATCTGCGACTGGTCGGCGCCTTGGGACTCCCCCCCGAGGTAATCGAACAGGAGCGCTACACCCCGGTCGAATGCGGCGTCTGCGGCGAAGCCGCGCGCGAGCACACCGTCCACAACAGCGCCAACCTGAAAGCCTGCGAAGAGCGCACCGCCCACAGCTATTTCGGCAAACAATGCCTGCGCGTAATCGCCGTGCCATTGCGCTATCAGGGCAAGATGCTGGGGGTGTACAACCTGTTCATGGCTTCGGACAGCCCGGTGCCTGAAGACGTATCGCTGCTGTTTCACTCGATCAGCGAACACCTCGGCATGGCGCTGGAAAACGCCAGACTGACGCGAGAAAACCTGCGCATCAGCCTGACCAACGAGCGCCAGATGCTGGCCAACGAGCTGCACGACTCGCTCGCCCAAACCATGGCCTACATGAAAATGCGCCTGCCGCTGTTGCGCGACGCCGTGGCCAACCGCGACGAAGCGCGCTCCAACAAGTACGTCAACGATCTCGGACAGGCGCTGGATTCCGCCTACACCGAATTGCGCGAACTGCTCACCCAGTTCCGCAACCGCATGGACCCGCGCGGCCTGCTGCCGGCACTCTACGATATCGTCGGCAATTTCTACGACAAGACCGGCATCACCATCGATTTCATCAACCACGCACCCGACATCAACCTCAGCCCCGAACAGGAAGTCCAGGTCTACCACATCGTGCGGGAAGCGTTGAACAACGTATCCAAGCACTCCCGCGCCAACCACGTGAGCCTGGCGATCGAGATCAAGCAAAACCGCTACGTCATCAGCGTCGAGGACAACGGTATCGGCATCACCGGCAAGCTTGATACGGAAAGCGGCATGCATCTCGGCCTCAACATCATGCGCGAACGGGCCAAACACCTGAATGCCGAAGTGACCGTCACGCCTGGCGAGCAGGCAGGCACCCGGGTAACACTGAGTTTCCCGGTCTCCGCCGGGCGCCGGGAGGACATCCGGTGAGCGATCCGATCCGCGTCGTGCTGGTCGACGACCACACCCTGTTCCGCATGGGCCTGGCCGAATTGCTGGAGCAGCGCGGCAGCATCAAGGTGGTGGGCGTCACCGGCAATGCGGACGAAGCGCGCCGATTGTTGCGGGAAGAGCAGCCCGACGTGCTGATCATGGACCTGCACATGCCGCCGCTCGACGGCCTGACCCTGTTCCGCCAGCTGCGCCAGGAGGGGTTTGCCACGCCTACCCTGATGCTCACCGTCAGCAACGCCGAAGAGGATTTGTCCAATGTATTGCGCGCCGGCGCCCGCGGCTACCTGCTCAAGGACATGGAGCCGGACGACGTGGTGGATGCGATCCTGCGCGCCTCGCGCGGCGAAACCGTGGTCGCCCCGGCGATGACCATGAAACTGGTCAAGCTGCTGCAAAACGACCAGCCGGCCAGCTCCTCGGCTTCGATGCTCGACTCGCTCACCCAGCGCGAGCGCGAAATCCTCACCCATCTGGCGCAGGGCGAAAGCAACAAGGTAATTGCCCGCGCGCTCGACATCAGCCACGACACCGTCAAGCTGCACGTGCGCCACATCCTCGCCAAGCTCAACCTGACTTCGCGCGTCGAGGCGGCGGTCTTCGCCGTGGAACACAAACTCAGCACCCAAACCGGCCAGCTCACCAGCTAGCCGCCTTACTATAACGAACGGATTTTACGACATGGATTTTTTCCCGATATTTTTCGACATCAAGAACAAACCCTGCCTGGTTGTCGGCGGCGGCGAAGTGGCAACGCGCAAGGCGGGGATGCTGATGCAGTCCGGCGCCCTCATCACCGTCGTCGCGCCCGAGCTGACCCGCACCCTGAAAGAGCTGGCGGATGCGGGGAAGATCACCCATGTCGCGGAAAAATTCCGCCCCGAACACCTCGGCGAAGCCGTTCTGGTGATTGCCGCCACCAATGACCGCGCCGCCAACGAGCAGGTTTCCGTGGCCGCGAAAATCCTGCGGATTCCGGTCAACGTGGTGGACAACCCGGATTTATGCTCCTTCATCATGCCCTCGGTGATCGACCGTTCGCCGCTGGTCATCGCGATTTCCAGCGGCGGTACCTCGCCGGTGCTGGCGCGGGTCATCCGGTCCAAGCTGGAAGCCTTCATCCCGGCGGCCTACGGGCGGCTGGCGCACTTTGCGGCAAGCTTCCGCGACCAGGTCAAAGACCGCATCCTGCCTGCCAAGCGACGCATTTTCTGGGAAAAAATCCTGCAAGGCCCGGTGGCCGAAATGGTGCTTTCCGGGCAGGACCAGACCGCGCGGGACGCACTGCAAAAAATGCTGGCAGCCGATTCCGACGACACCCCGCCGCGCGGCGAGGTTTACCTGGTCGGCGGCGGCCCCGGCAACCCCGACCTGCTCACCTTCCGCGCCCTGCGCCTGATGCAACAGGCCGACGTAATCGTCTACGACAACCTGGTTTCCCCGGCGGTGCTGGAACTGGCACGGCGCGACGCTGAACGCATCTATGTCGGCAAAGAGCGCGACAAACACACCATGCGCCAGGAAAACATCAACGAGTTACTGGTCAAGCTCGCCCAGGAAGGCAAGCGCGTAGCACGACTGAAAGGCGGCGACCCCTTCGTATTTGGCCGCGGCGGCGAGGAAATCGAGACCCTGGCGGCACACGGCATCCCGTTCCAGGTCGTGCCCGGCATTACCGCCGCCACCGGCGTTTCTTCCTACGCCGGCATCCCGCTTACCCACCGCGACTACGCCCAGTCCTGCGTGTTCGTCACCGGGCACCTCAAGGACGGCAGCGTTAACATCGACCTCACCGGCATCGCCAAGACCAACCAGACCATCGTCATCTACATGGGCCTGCTCGGGCTGCCGACGCTGTGCCAGGAACTGGTCGCCCACGGCCTGCCGATCACCACGCCGGCCGCCATCGTGCAACAGGGCACCACCTACCAGCAGAAGGTCGTCACCGGCACCCTGGCAACCCTGCCGGAACTCGCGGTCAATGCAAAAATGAAACCGCCGACCCTGATCATCGTCGGCGAAGTGGTGAAACTGCAGGACAAGCTCGCCTGGTTCAAGCCGGAACCGATCGAGGGCGGTTCCGACTTCGTGCAAACGAGCAGCGATTAGGGGCGACGGCGGAAAATCACCGCCACTCCCACCAGCGCGAAAAGAACGAACCAGCCCAGCGCCCATTGTGCGATGGACAGGTCAAGGAAGGTCCAGGTCACTTCGGCGCACTCGCCTGAGCCTTTAAAAATCATCGGCAGTATCTTGTTCAGCGGCATGGCCTCAAGCATGTAATCCAGGCCCGGCCCGCATTCCGGCACTTGGCCGGGCGGCAGGTGCTGCAAATAGATCTGCCAAGCCGCGACCCCGCCGCCCAGCACGGAGAAAAATGCCAGTAGGCTGCCATATACGGTCCAGCCGCGACGTTGCGGGTTATGTATGACTGCCGCCAGCGCGGTCACACCGATGGCGATGAAAGCGATGCGCTGCAGGATACACAACGGGCAAGGCTCCAGATGCATGACGTGCTGCAGCACCAGACCGAAGCCCATCAGCCCGAAGCAGGCCAGGGACACTCCAAAAAACAGCACCCGATTATTGATCGTCACCTGCAACTCCTTTTAGTTTTTAACGGATACGGCGCAGCGCCCGGGGCAGTTCCAGCACCGACTTCACACTCAGATCCACGCAACCTGGCCGTTTCGGCAGCGCCCCCACCAGCACCGTCTTCATGCCGAGTCTTTTTGCGGTTTTGAGGTTAACCAGCGTGTCTTCGACCATGATGCACTGCGACGGGTTCAGCCGCATCCGGCGGAACAGGCGCCGGAATCCGTGAGCATCGGGTTTCGGCCGGTAGCCGGCATGCTCGATCGTGAACACCTCTTCGAACAGGTCGGCGATGCCGAGCAGCTCCAGCACCCGGTGGATGTAATGGGCCGGCG
>CAZLJK010000012.1:0-52676 GCA_964559825.1 uncultured Sulfuricella sp.
TCGCGAAGCGAGACTTCGTCCCTCTCTCCCTCTGGGAGAGAGTTAGGAGTGAGGGAAACGGTCGGCAGCACGCCGTCCCAAGTGTGCAGGAAAATGCTGTCTTCCTGATTTTTACCCAGCGCCTGCCATACTTCCTCGGCGGTGAAGGACAGGATAGGCGCCATCAGCCGCACCAGACTGTGGGTGAGGTGATACAAGGCATTCTGCGCCGAGCGGCGGGCGCGGGAATCGGCGCCGGCGGTGTACAGACGATCCTTCAGGATGTCCAGGTAGAAGCCGCCCAGATCCTCGGAACAGAAGGCTTGCAGCTTCTGGACGATGAAGTGGAACTCGTATTTTCCGTAGTGCGCCTTGCAATCGTTCTCAAAATCCCGCGCCATCGCCAGCGCGTAGCGGTCGATCTCCAGCCACTCTTCCACCGGCAGCGCGTGCTGCGCCGGATCGAAGTCGGCGATGTTCGAGAGCAGGAAGCGCAGGGTATTGCGGATGCGGCGGTAGCTCTCGGATACCCGTTTCAGAATTTCGTCTGAAATCGTCAGCTCGCCGGAATAATCGGTGGAAGCAACCCACAGGCGCAGCATGTCGGCGCCGAGGCTGTCCACCACTTTCTGCGGCGCAATCACGTTGCCCTTGGACTTGCTCATCTTGTGGCCGCTGCCGTCGACCACGAAGCCGTGGGTGAGCAGGGCCTTGTAAGGCGCGTAGCCATCCACCCCGCAGCCGGTGAGGAGCGAGGACTGGAACCAGCCGCGATGCTGGTCTGAGCCTTCCAGATACAGGTCCGCCGGGTGCGCCAAATAGTCGCGCCGCTTCAGCACGCAGGCGTGGGTCGAGCCGGAATCGAACCAGACGTCGAGGGTGTCGCTCACCCTCTGGTAAGTTTTCGCCTCGGCGCCGAGCAGCTCGCCGGCATCCAGGCTGAACCAGGCTTCGATGCCCCGCTCTTCCACGCGTAGCGCCACCTGCTCCAGCAGTTCGGCGGTGCGCGGATGCAGCTCGCCGGTTTCCTTGTGCACGAACAGCGGCATCGGCACGCCCCAGTTGCGCTGGCGCGAAACGCACCAGTCCGGACGGTTCTTGATCATCGCCTCGAGCCGGGCGCGGCCCCACGCCGGGAAAAACTCGGTGTTCTCGACCGCCTTCAACGCGGCCTTTCGCAGGCTGCTGTGCTGCCCGGTCGCTTCCATGCCGATGAACCACTGGTGCGTGGCGCGGAAGATGATCGGCGTCTTGTGCCGCCAGCAGTGCGGGTAGCTGTGCTTGAGCTTGATTTCCAGCAGCAACGCGCCGCTGTTTGCCAGGGTTTCGACCACGGTCTTGTTGGCCGCCCAGATCGACTGGCCGCCGACCAGCGGAATGCCGGCGTAAAACTTGCCGTCCGCGCCCACCGGGCAATCCACCAGCAGGTTGTATTTGCCGCCGACGGCGTAGTCTTCCAGGCCGTGTGCCGGCGCGGTATGCACCAGCCCGGTACCGGCTTCGAGCGTGACGTGGTCGCCGCAAATCACCGGCACGGTGCGGTCGTAGAAAGGATGCTGCAATTGCAGATGTTCCAGCGCCGAGCCTTGCACGGTCGCCACCACCTCCACCGAGTCGAAACCGTAGCGCGTGATGCAGGCCTCCGCCAAGTCGCGCGCCAGAATCAGGATGCCTTTCGGCGTCTGGATCAGGTCGTAGATGAAGTCGGGGTGAACACACACCGCCTGGTTGGCCGGCAAGGTCCACGGCGTGGTCGTCCAAATCACCGCATAAACGGGCTGATGGGGCTCTTTCATTCCCAGCGCCTTGGCCAGCGCAGCGACATCCTTCACGGCAAAAGCCACGTCGATCGCCGGTGAAGCCTTGTCCTCGTACTCCACCTCGGCTTCTGCCAGGGCAGAACCGCAATCCACGCACCAGTGCACCGGCTTCTGCCCCTGGTAAAGGTAGCCGTTAGCATGGATGTGGCCCAGCGTGCGCATGATGTCGGCCTCGAACCTGAAGTCCATGGTCAGGTAGGGATTGTTCCACTCGCCCAGCACGCCGAGGCGGATGAAGTCGGCCTTCTGCCGTTCGATCTGCGACGCCGCATATTCCCGGCACAGCTCGCGGAACCGGGCTGCGGGAATCTCCTTGCCGTGCGCCTTCTCCACCTGCAGTTCGATGGGCAGTCCGTGGCAGTCCCAGCCGGGCACGTAGGGCGCATCGAAGCCGTCCAGGGTCTTGCTCTTGACGATGATATCCTTGAGCACCTTGTTGACCGCATGGCCGATGTGGATGTCGCCGTTGGCATAGGGCGGGCCATCATGCAGAATAAACCTGGGCCGGCCTTTGCTGACCTCGCGAATCTTTTCGTAGAGCTTTCTTTCCTGCCACTGCTTCAGCCAGCCCGGCTCGCGCTTGGCGAGATCGCCGCGCATCGGGAAGGGGGTATCGGGCAGGTTCAGGGTATCTTTGTAATCAGCCATAATTTCTCACCGCGGAGGACGCGGAGGACGCAGAGGAAAAACCAGATCATCCTCAGCGAACCTCCGCGTCCTCCGCGTCCTCAGCGGTTCAAAAAGTATTTTTTAGCGTTATCCACGTCCGCCGCAATCTGCTCGGTCAGCGCTTCCAGGCTGGGGAATTTCATCTCGTCGCGCAGCTTGAGCAGGAATTCCACGTGCAGGTGCTTGTTGTAAAGGTCGCCGTTGAAGTCGAACAGGAACACTTCCAGCGTTGCCTTGCCCTTGTCGTTGATGGTCGGACGCACGCCCAGGCTGGCAGCGCCCTGCAACGGCTTGTCGCCGACCCCGTGGACCTCGACCGCGAAAATGCCGGCCAGCGGCGGCTTGTTGTGCTTCATCTGGATGTTGGCGGTGGGGTAGCCAATCTTGCGGCCGAGGCTTTCACCGTGCACCACCTTGCCGCTGATGCTGTAATGACGACCGAGGACGCGCTCGGCAAGCTTAAGATCTCCATTCACCAGCGCATCGCGCACAACAGTGCTGGATGCGCGCTGGCCGGACACGGTCACGCTGTCCATGGCCTCCACCTCGAAACCGTATTGCTTCCCGGCCTGTTGCAGCATGGCGAAATCGCCGGCGCGCCTGGCGCCGAAACGGAAATCATCCCCCACCAGCACCCAGCGCGCCTGCAAGCCCTGGTGCAGGATGCGGTCGATAAAGTCCTCTGCGCTGACCTGGGCGAAGCGTTTGTTGAAACGCATGATAAAGACCCGCTCCACGCCGAACCGCTCGAACAGTTCCAGCTTTTCACGCAGGTTGGAAAGGCGCGCCGGCGCCTGTTCCGGGGTAAAAAATTCGCGCGGATGCGGCTCGAAGGTCATCACGCAGGGCGACAGCCCGCGCTCCCGCGCCGCCTGCGTGAGGCGGGCGAGCATGGCGCGGTGGCCGATATGCACGCCATCGAAATTTCCGATGGTGAGCGCGACCGGTGAAAGGGGCTGGGCGGGTGTTCCGCGGTAAATCAACATAGCCGGAGATTATAACTCAAAAAACCGTATTTCACCGCAGAGGACGCGGAGGACGCAGAGGAAAAACAAGGGCTTAAGACCCACTCTGAAGAGGGCTTTAGGCTAGTCAGACTTTTGCCTTACTCTGCGCCCTCCGCGTCCTCTGCGGTTCAGGGCGCTTTTAAAAAATAACAGCAGGTCATTTGGCACCATGACGGATGAAATCCTTGATCCTCACGCCAAACAGGGTGAGCGCGGCAAAATAGGCGGCTGCGCCTGCCGCGACAGTCCAGCTCAGGTGCGCCACGCGGGAAACGATGCCGCCCTTGAGCCAAACCTCTTCCGCGCCCATGGCAAACCACAGCACTCCGCCCATCACCGCCAAGGCAGCCGTCACCTGCAGGAAAAACTTCAGCCAGCCCGGCTGGGGGTGGAAGATATCGTGCTTGCGCAGGTGATAGTAGAGCAGGCCGGCATTGAGACATGCGCCCAGGCCGATGGACAGCGCCAGCCCGGCATGGCGGAGGTGCCAGATGAAGGCGAGGTTCATCAACTGCGTCGCGAACAAGGTGAAAAGCGCGATCTTGACCGGCGTACGGATATTCTGCCGGGCATAGAAACCCGGCGCCAGCACCTTCACCATGATCAGGCCAAGCAAGCCGAGACTGTAGGCAAGCAAGGCTTCTCGCGTCATCCACAGGTCGTGCAGGCTGAATTTCCCATAAAAGAACAGCGTGGAAATCAGCGGCACGGACAAGATCGCCAGCGCCAGTGCGGCGGGCAGCGCCAGCATCAGGGTCAGGCGCAGCCCCCAGTCCAGCAGGCGGGAATACTCCACGGTGGAGGCGTCGGCGTAGTGCCTGGATAAACTGGGCAGCAGGATAGTGCCCAGCGCCACGCCGAGTATGCCGGCGGGGAATTCCATCAGGCGGTCGGCGTAATACAGCCAGGACACGCTGCCGGTCACCAGGAACGAGGCGAAGATGGTGTTGATCAACAGGCTGATCTGGCTGATCGACACCCCGAATACCGCCGGGCCCATCAGCTTCAAAATCCGCCACACGCCCTCGTCGTTGAACTTCAGGCGGAAGCGAGGCAGCAGCCCGAGCTTGGCCAGATAGGGAATCTGGAAACCGAGCTGGAGCAAGCCGCCGAGCAGCACCGCGACGCCCAGCACCAGCACCGGCGGGTCGAAATACGGCGCCAGCCAGAGCGCGCAGCCGATAAAGGACAAATTGAGCAGCACCGGGGTGAAGGCCGGAACGGAAAACTTGCTGTAGGTGTTGAGGATGCCGCCAGCCAACGAAACCAGCGAGATGAAGAAGATATAAGGGAAAGTCAGGCGCAGCAGGTCGACCGTCAGGTCGAATTTGCTCGGTACCGTGGCAAAACCGGGCGCGCTGATATAGATCAGCACCGGCGCGGCCAGCACGCCGATCACGGAGATCACCAGAAGAATCAGCGCCAGCAAGGTCGCGACATGATCCACCAGATCGCGCGTCGCATCGTGGCCGCGTTTGGCCTTGTATTCCGCCAGGATAGGCACGAACGCCTGGGAGAACGCGCCCTCGGCGAACAGCCGCCGCAGCAGGTTGGGGATCTTGAAAGCGACGAAGAATGCGTCGGAATACAGCCCCGCGCCGAACACCCGGGCAATGATGGTGTCGCGCAGGAAACCCAGGATGCGGGAGATCAGGGTCATGCTGCCGATGGCGGCCAAGGCCTTCAATAAATTCATGGATTACGCTATAAACCCGAAAGCGGCTATGTTATAGCGTTTGCCTTGCGCTTTCCAGACCAGAGATTTGGACTATGATTGAGTGTTGCCGCAAATCATGAAAGCCGTTACAATTAAACTTAGTCTAAGTTAAGGACTTGTTTTAATCCACCCCACATCTGGAGCAAAATCATTATGGAACACAAACTGCCCGAACTGCCTTACGCCATGGACGCCCTGCAGCCCCACATGTCCCAGGAAACCTTCGAATACCATTACGGCAAGCACCATCAGGCCTATGTCACCAACCTGAACAACCTGATCAAGGGTACCGAGTACGAAAATGCCAGCCTGGAAGACATCATCAAGAAGGCTCCGGCCGGCGGCATCTACAACAACTCCGCCCAGGTGTGGAACCACACCTTCTTCTGGAACTGCATGAAGCCCACCGGCGGCGGCCAGCCCACCGGCGCGCTGGCTGACGCCATCATGACCAAGTGGGGTTCTGTCGATGAATTCAAGAAAGCCTTCCAGACCTCCGCCGTCGGCAACTTCGGTTCCGGCTGGACCTGGCTGGTGAAGAAAGCCGACGGCTCCGTAGACATCGTCAACATGGGCGCCGCCGGCACCCCGCTGACCACCGGCGACCGCGCCTTGCTATGCGTGGACGTGTGGGAGCACGCCTACTACATCGACTACCGCAACCTGCGTCCCAAGTTCGTCGAGACCTTCCTGAACAATCTGGTCAACTGGGACTTCGTGGCAAAGAACTTCGCCTAAAAAAACCAAAGTCTGCCAAGCTCAAAGGGCCGGGGAACCGGCCCTTTTTGTTTTTAGCCAGCAATTCTTCTAGAATGAGCGCCCCGCAATATCCAGATAAACCATGCGTCTGATTCTCGCCCCCATGGAGGGCCTTGCCGACCAGTCCATGCGCGACATCTTGACGCGCCTGGGCGGCATCGACCTGTGCGTGGCCGAATTCGTGCGCGTCACCAACCATCTGCTCACCGAAAAAAGGCTGCTGCGCACCGTGCCGGAGCTGGCCAGCGGCGGGTGTACGCGTGCCGGAGTGCCAGTACGGGTGCAACTGCTGGGGAGCGACCCGGTATGCCTCGCCGAAAATGCCGCATTCATTGCCGGCCTGGGCGCACCGGGCATCGACCTCAACTTCGGCTGCCCCGCTCCCAAGGTGAATAGTCACGGCGGTGGCGCCGTCCTGTTGCAGTACCCGGAACAAATCCACGCCATCGTGGCCGCCACTCGCCGCGCCGTGCCGAGACATATCCCCGTCACCGCCAAGATGCGCCTCGGGCTGGAAGACACTTCGCTGACGCTGGATTGCGCCCGCGCCATCGAGGCGGGCGGCGCCGACGAAATCACCGTCCATGCCCGCACCCGATCCGACCGCTACCGCCCGCCCGCGCGCTGGGAATGGCTCGCCCATATCCGCGAAACGGTGAAGCTGCCGGTGGTGGCCAACGGCGAGGTGTGGACGCCGCAGGATAATGAAGAAATCCGCCAGGTCAGCGGCTGCACCGACGTGATGATCGGGCGTGGCGCCATCGTCTGCCCGGACTTGATGCGGCGCATCAAGACGGGGGATGAGGCCATGCCCTGGCCGGAACTGCTGCCCTGGATCATCGATTTCTACGACCAGCTGCGCGCCCGAATGGAGCTGAAACATGCACCGGGACGACTCAAGCAATGGCTGGGAATGATGCGCGCCGCCTACCCGGAAGCGGAGGCGCTGCACCGCACGCTGCGCACCGAGCGCGACCCGGCGGCAGTGGGAAAGATGCTGGAAGATTTGCTAAAAGCGGCTATTCAGGTACAGCCAGTTTCGCTTCGTCGCCAGCCAGCTTGAGCGGCCCGCTGCCCGAAAAGCGGTCGAGATAAAGGTAGATCACCGGGGTGATGAAAAGGGTGATCACTTGCGAGAACAGCAACCCGCCCACCACGGCGAGGCCCAACGGCTGGCGCAGCTCGGCGCCGGCGCCGAAGCCCAGGGCGATGGGCAACGCACCCATCAGCGCCGCTGAAGTGGTCATCATGATCGGACGGAAACGCAGCAGACAGGCGGTGCGGATCGCTTCATGCGGGGCCATGCCGCCGTTGCGCTGCGCGTCGAGCGCAAAGTCGATCATCATGATGGCGTTCTTCTTGACGATGCCGATCAGCATCAGGATGCCGATCATGGCGATGAGAGAAAGCTCCATGTTGAACAGCCACAACGTCGCCAGTGCGCCGACCGCCGCCGAGGGCAGCCCGGACAGGATGGTGAGCGGATGGATAAAGCTTTCGTAAAGCACCCCGAGCAGCACATAAATCACCAACAGTGCAGCTGCGATCAGCACCACCTGGCTGGTCTGCGACGACTGGAACGCCGCCGCATCGCCACCGTAGCTGGTGAGTATGCTTGCCGGCAGATTGAGCTCGTGCTTGAACTGCTCCATGCGCTTGGCGGCATCGCCCAGCGCCGCGCCGGGCGCCAGGTTGAAAGATATCGTCTGCGCGGCAAGCTGCCCGGCATGGTTGATCGCGACCGGCCCGACCTCGCGCTCGACGGTCGCCACGCTGGATAACGGGACCAGCGCGCCATTCTTCGCGCGCACATGGATTTTTTCAAAGGCGCTTTCGTCGATGCGGTCCTGGTCGGCGACCTGCATGATCACCGGGAAGCTATCGCTCGAAGTGTAGATCGTCGAGACCTGGCGCTCGCCGAAAGCGCTGTAAAGCGCAGAACGGATGTCCGCGATCTGCACGCCCAGCAGGTTGGCCTTGTCGCGATGGATATTCAGGCGCGCCTGCAGGCCCTTCAGTTGCGCGTCGCTGGTGATATCGCGGAACATGGCCTCCTCACCCATCCGCGCCATCAGGGCATCCGCCGCCATGCGCAGCTCTTCGGCGCGAACGCTGCGCATGACGTACTGATAGCGGCTCTTGCTGGTGCGGCCGCCGAGCCGGAGGTTCTGAATCGGATTCATGAAGACCTTGACGCCAGGAATCGGGCGTACCTCGCGGCGCAGGCTTTCGAGCACCTTCTCGATCGGCGGACGTTCGCCGCGCGGCTTGAGGGTCATGAACAGGCGCCCGCTGTTGCTGTCGTTGGCATTGACGATCAGGGTATCGACGGCGGGATTGGCGCGGATCACCTCCCCGGTGCGGTGCAGCAAAGCGGCCATGGCGGGAAAGGAAATATCCTCGACCGCCTCGACGGTGATCAGCGCCTGGCCGATATCCTCGCTGGGAAAGAAACCCTTGGGCAAGACCGCGAACAGCGCGGCGGTCGCGACGAAGGTGCCGAGCGCAATACCCAGGACCACGCGGCGGTGGCGCAATGCGCCGTCCAGCGCGCGTTCGTAGGCCGCCAGCACGGCGGCAAATCCGCGTTCGAACCATGCGGTCCAGCGCAGGCTGCGCCCTTCCGTCACCTCGTGGGCCAGATAGCGGCTGGCCATCAGCGGGATCAGCGTGAGCGACACGATGGCCGACACCAGCACCGAAATTCCCAGCACCGCGGCGAACTCGTGGAACAGCAAGCCGATCACGCCGGGCATGAAGAAAATCGGGATAAATACGGCGACCAGCGACAGGGAAATCGAGATGATGGTAAAACTGATCTCCTTCGAACCGAGCAACGCGGCTTGCAGGCGCGGCGTGCCATTCTCGACGTGGCGCGCGATGTTCTCAAGCACCACGATGGCATCATCCACCACCAGCCCGACGGCAATGGTGATGGCGAGCAGCGAAATATTGTCCAGGCTGTAGCCGAAGACACGCATCAGCGCCACCGTTCCGAGCAGCGAAATCGGCAGCGACAGCGCCGGTATGAAAGTGGCGGACGCCTTGCGCAGGGACAGGAAGATCACCATGACGACCAGGACAACGGTGATCGCCAGCGTGACCTGCACGTCGTGTATGGAGTTGCGGATCGACACCGAACGGTCGTTGCGCAACTTGAGTTGAACCGACGACGGCATCTGAGCGATCAGCCCAGGCATTGCCGCCTTGATCGCATCCACCGTGGCGACCGTGTTGGCTCCCGGCTGGCGCTGCACCGACAGCGTGATGGCGCGTTCGCCGTTGGCCCAGCTTGCGGTCTTGATCGACTCCACGCTGTCTTCCACCGTCGCCACCTCGGCAAGCCGGACCGGCGCCCCGCCCGGTGCGGTCGCCACGATCAGGTTGGCAAACGCCGCGGCGTTTCTGAGCTGGCGGTTGGCCTGGATGGTGAGCGTCTGGCGCGGGCCTTCCAGCGTGCCGATCGGAGTATTGGCGTTCGCGCTGCGCAGCGCGCCGGCGATATCGTCGATGGTCAGGTTGCGGGCCGCCAAAGCTTCCGGATTCACACGCACGCGCACGGCAAATTTCTTCTGCCCGTTGATATTGACCTGCGCGACGCCGGACAACGTGGAAAGCACCGGCGCAATGAGATTGTCGGCGAAGCTGTTCAGCTCCGAGAGCGGCATCGAAGGCGAGGTCAGGGAGAGAAAAATGATCGGCGCATCGGCGGGGTTGACCTTGCGGTAGGACGGTGGCGAGGTCATTTCCGTCGGCAAAGCGCGTTGCGCGCGCAGCAATGCCGCCTGCACGTCGATGGCGGCGCTGTTGATATCGAGGTCCTGGTCGAATTCCAGGGTGATCGAGGTGCTGCCCAGCGTGCTGGTCGAGCTGATGACCGACAGGCCGGAGATGGTGGAAAACTGCCGCTCAAGCGGGGTGGCCACCGATGAGGCCATGGTCTCGGGACTGGCGCCGGGAAGCGAGGCACTGACCGAAATGGTCGGAGAGTCGTAGCTCGGCAGTGCAGCGACCGGAATGCCGCCGTAAGCGAGGATACCGGCCACCACGGCAGAAACCGACAGCAGCACCGTCATGACCGGACGGCGGATACATAACTCGGAGAGGTTCATTGCGCTTTTGCGCGGCTGGATTGCGCGTTATTAGCCTTGTCCGTTTTTTCCTTCACGTTCTTGCCAGCCTCGGTCACCGCACTGCCCGGCCTGAGATTTTGCGCCCCCTCCACGACCACGCGCGCCCCCGGCGCAACGCCCTCGATCACGGCAAGTCCGCCCTGGATCAAGCGCACATTGACCGGCACGGCGGCCACCGTGCCGTCCTTACCGATCACGTAAAGGAATTTCCTTTCCGGGCCGGTCTGCACCGCCTGCACGGGGACCGTGAGGGCGCCGGGCAAGGTGTGTGGCGCAAGCGCCACGTTGACGAACATGCCCGGCCAGAGGCGGTTGTCGGCATTGGAAAACTCGGCCTTGAGGCGAATGCTGCCGCTGGCCGTATCCACCGCGTTATCGACGAATGCCAGCCGGCCCTTTCGCGCCTCCTGCCCTGCCGCATCCAGCGCGGCGCTGACGGGCACTTCCCCTTTGGCAAGCGCCTGCTGCAAGGCCGCAAGCTCGCGTTCCGGCAAGGTGAAGCTGACATTGATCGGGTCGATCTGCGTGATGCTCACCAGCGCGGCGCCGTTCGGCTGCACCAGGCTGCCCGGATAGATGGCAATGGCTCCGGTGCGGCCGGCAATCGGCGCGGCGATCTCACCGAAACTGCGCGCCACGCGGCTCGCTTCCGCGGCAGCCTGGTCGACCGCAAGCTGGCCGCGCAAACCATCGACCAGGTTCTGCGCCGTATCAAAGGCCGCCTGCGAAATGAATTTTTGCCTTAACAGCTCGCGCTGGCGTTCGAGGTTGCGCTCGGCGTTCGCCAGGTCGGCGCGCCCCTTGACCAACTGCGCCTCGGCCTTGCTGAGATTGGCGGCCTCGGTACGCGCATCGAGCGTAAACAGCCGGTCGCCCTTGCGCACGAACTGCCCTTCCTCGATGTGCACGGCTTTGACCGTGGCGCTGACCTGAGGGCGCACCTCAACCGTTTGCCGGGCCGATACCGTGCCACTGGCCGTAAGCCAGACCGACACATCGTCCTGCGCAACGACCGCGCTCACTACCTCGACCGCGCCATCCTTCTTTCCCTTGGGACTGGCTGCGTCACCCCGAAGGAGCCAGACGCCGGTTGCCAGCGCAACCAGCAGCACACCCGCCATCACTATCCCCAGGCGCCGCTTGGGACGCACTGTGGGATTTGCTTGAGCCGCACTTTCCATCAATAGAGCCTCGATTGAATCTGTTTTGAACTGTGGGTGACAGAGCGGCAGTGTCCCGCGAAGCGGCGTGACACGCCCGTTCATGAACGGGCAACAGTCCGAATAAGGGTCAGATTGTCCCACATTCGGCGGGCAAGGAGAAAGGAGGGAGGCAATCCCGATTCAGGATTTTACAGAGCCGGTAGGCTCGGGCAATGGATTGGTCGGCCTGCCGGCATTGCACCGGCAGGCCGCTGCTCTGGAAACGGCTAACCGTTATACCGTTGCAGCATCTCGATGCGCTCTTCCAGCGGCGGATGGGTCATGAACAGGCGCTTCAAACCGGAACCCATCTTGCCGGAAATGCCGAAGGCGGCCATCTTCTCCGGCAGCGGCGCGGGCTCGTGCTGGGCCTTGAGGCGCTCCAGCGCGGCGATCATGGCACCCTTTCCGGCCAGTGCCGCGCCGCCCGAATCGGCGATGAACTCGCGCCGGCGCGAGAACCACATGACGATGATCGAGGCGAGGATGCCGAGCACCATCTCGGCGATGATCATGGTGACGAAGAACGCCGGGCCGGTTCCCCGCTCGGTCTTGAACACGACCTTGTCCACCATGTAGCCGATGACGCGGGACAGGAACATCACGAAGGTGTTGACCACGCCCTGGATCAACGCCAGCGTCACCATGTCGCCGTTGGCGACGTGGGAGATTTCGTGCCCCAGTACCGCTTCCGCCTCGGGCTTGGTCATGGCCTGCAGCAAACCGGTAGAGACAGCCACCAGCGCATTGTTCTTGTTCATGCCGGTGGCGAAAGCATTAACATCGGGCGAATCGAAAATCGCCACTTCCGGCATGCCGATGCCGGCGATCTTCGCCTGCTGCCGCACGGTTTCGACCAGCCAGACTTCGCCGGGGGTTTCGGGGGTTTCGATCACGCGCGCGCCCGTCATGCGCTTGGCGCTCCATTTGGAGATGGCGAGCGAGATGAAGGAGCCGCCCATGCCCATCACGGCGGCGAAAATCAGCAGGCTGCCGAGATTCAGCCCGGCTTCGGTGAGGTAAGGCTCCACTCCCAGCAGCCGCATGGTGACTGAGAGCACCAGGACGATGGCCAGGTTGGTGGCGAGAAAAAGGACAATGCGTTTCATGATTCAGCCTCCAGGGTGTTCGGTTTCTTTTCCGTGCGTTTCGGCCTTGTGGGTCAGGAACAGCGACGCGCCGATCAGGGCGATGGCCCCGCCGAGATACAGCAGGTCGAGCGGGGTCGATATCTTCATGTTCAGCGCCTCCTCGAACAGGGTGACGATCAGGATCATCAGGATCACCTTGGCCAGTCGCGCCTTGAGATCGTCCAGGCTCTCGATCACCAGGATCTTGCTGGAGGACTTGCAGCCATGGGCTTCGTCGATGTCGCTGACGAACAGCTCATACATGCCGAGCGAGAAAATCAGCATGAAGGTGGCGAGCAGGTAGCCATCCACCACTTCCACCACGTGGGTGATGGTCTGGTCGTGAAGAAGCTTGCGCGCCTCCTCGGTCAGGGTTGGATCGGCGTAGTGCAGCATGTGGCCGACCAGGTACACCACGTCCACCGTGGCCATGTAGAAAATCGCGGTGGCGGCGGCCATGCTCGCCATCACCGCGACCACCACCACGAAACGGCCGTTCCAGAGCGTGGCTTCGAACCATTTTTCGAGCGTTTTTACCATTTCGGTTCTAGTCGTCGCTGTTCATGAAGCCCAACAGATGGAGCAAGCTGGTGAACAGGTTGAAGATCGACACGAACAGTGTGACCGTGGCCATGATGTAGTTGGTTTCGCCGCCGTGGATGATGTTGCTGGTCTCATACAGGATCAGACCGGACATAAGCAGCACGAAAATGGCCGAAACCGCCAACGACAAACCGGGCAGCTCAAAGAACATCGCCCCCAGACCGGCCAGAAAGCCGACCAGGATGCCGACCATGAGGAAACCGCCCATGAAGCTGAAATCCTTGCGGCTGGTCAGGGCATAGCCGGAAAGTCCGAGAAAGATCGCGCCGGTCAGTCCCATTGCGGTCATCACGATCTGGCCGCCGTTGGGCAGACCCAGATAGTGGCTGACGATCGGACCCAGGGTGTAGCCCATGAAGCCGGTGAGGGCGAACACGAACGCCAGCCCGAGCGCACCGTCGCGGAACTTGGTGGTGAGGAACAGCAGGCCGAAATAGCCGATCAGGGTGACGATTATGCCCGGATGAGGCAGCTTCATCGCCACCGCCGCCGCCGCGCTCAGCGCGCTGAATAGCAGCGTCATCGACAGCAACATATAGGTGTTGCGGATCATCTTGTTGGTGGCAAGCGTTGCAGATGCCTGGGCCGGCAGGGTTTGCGCCGAGTTGATAGAACGGATCGGGTTCATGATTTTTACTCCTTCTAGTAGTAACACCATGCAGTATAGCCAACCTCAAATATTCCATAAAGTCGAATATAATTGAAACATCATTCGAAAATTACGACTCTAATGCACTTTGATCTCCATCAGCCGGTTGGTATAGGCCATGGCCATCGCCGACAGCACGAAGGTCATATGAATGATGACCTGCCACATCATGGTCTGCTGGCTCAGGTTGGGCGCCTCGATAAAGGTCTTCAGCAGGTGGATGGAGGAAATGCCGATCAGCGCCATGGACAGCTTGACCTTCATGGTGCCGGCATTGACGTGCTCCAGCCATTCCGGCTGATCGGGATTACCGTCCAGATACAGGCGCGATACAAAGGTTTCATAGCCGCCGACGATCACCATTAGCAACAGGTTGGCGATCATCACCACGTCGATCAGGCCCAGCACGACCAACATGATCTGGGTTTCAGTAACGGTCTTTGTGTGTTGGACCAGGTGCGTCAGTTCGACGCCGAAATGGTAGACATAAACCGCTTGCGCGATAATGAGCCCGAGATAGAGCGGCGCTTGCAACCAGCGGCTGGAAAACACGACCCTTGCCATCAGCTTGAGGATGCTGTTTTGATGCTTGATTTCCATAGATTTCCTTCGTTCTTTCATGCTTGTCGCGGATTGCCCAAAATGGGGCATCCCTTATTTTGAATAACGGATTATATGAATCATTTTAAATTCCATAAAGTCGAATATAATTTAAATTCACTTCGAAATTTACGATGCATGCGTGTGACGCATTTTTTAGGTAACTGGACATGGCTATGCTGAATTACAAGCATCTTCACTATTTCTGGGCGGTAGCCAAGGCCGGCAGCGTGACCCGCGCCAGCGAGCGGCTGCACTTGACTCCACAAACTATCAGCGGCCAGCTGAGCCTGTTCGAGGAAGTGCTGGGCGAAGCGCTGTTCAACCGCAGCGGGCGGCAGTTCGAGCTGACCGAGACGGGCCGGATGGTGCTGAATTATGCCGACGAAATCTTTTCGCTCGGCCAGGAGCTGGAAGAGACCCTGCACCACCGCCCCACCGACCGGCCGCTGCAATTCAGGGTGGGCGTCACCGACGCGGTGCCGAAAGCCGTGGCCTATCAGCTGCTGGAGCCGGCGATGCAGGCCGTGCAACCGCCACGCATCATTTGCCGGGAAGGGAAAGTGGCCGCCCTGCTGGCGGAACTGGCGGTGCACCGGCTCGACATCGTGATCGCCGACAGCCCGATGCCACGCACCATCGACGTGCGGGGCTTCAGCCATCTGCTCGGGGAATGCGGCCTCACTTTCTTTGCCACGGCAGAGCTGGCGCGGCAGCACCCGGGTCCGTTCCCGCAATCCCTGAACGGCGCACCCCTGCTCCTGCCGGGCGAGGATGTCGCGGTGCGATCCAGGCTGACACGCTGGTTCAGCGACCACCGGATTCGTCCGCGCATCACCGGCGAATTCGACGATGGCGCCCTGATGACCGCCTTCGGTCAGGCGGGAGTGGGCATCTTCGCCGCACCTACGGCGATTGCGGAGCAGGTGATGCGGCAGCACGAGGTTGTCCGCATCGGCGCGACCGAGGAAGTGATCGAGCAGTTCTATGCCATCTCGGTGGAGCGCAAGCTTACCCACCCGGCAGTGGTCGCCATCAGCCGCGCGGCGCGGCAGGAACTGTTCATCAAGCGGCAGCCGGGAACGGCTTCAGGCTAGCGTGTCGTCATGGTCGCAAGGTGAGTCACTCCCGCTCCTTGGCACCCAGCTGATTATCTGCACCGCAGTCTCAGGCTGCAGCGTGACATGATCGATGCCGAAACTCTCGTGCAGGCGCTTGCGACTCTCCGCCAGTATGCCTTCCCAGCGCGCCAGATCCGCGACGGACAAATGCGCGGTCAGCATGATGTTTTCCGAAGCGACGCTCCACACATGCAAGTCGTGCACCGACATCACGCCGGGAATAGCGGCCAGCTCCTGTCCGATTTCATCCAGCGACAAATGCAGCGGCACGCCTTCCATGATCCCGTGCAACGCCTGGCGCAGCAGGCGCAGGCTGGAAACCAGGATCAGCGCGCCGATGGCCAGCGACAGCAGCGGGTCGATGGGCGTCCAGCCGGTGAAGACGATCACCACCCCGGCGATCAGCGCCGCCACCGAGCCCAGCAGGTCGCCCACGACGTGCAGTAGCGCGGCGCGGGTGTTGAGGTTTTGCTCTCCCCGGAAGAGCGACCACACCACCCCGATATTGATCAGCAAACCCAGCGCGGCGGTGAGCGAAACCGCCTCGCCCTGCACCGCCTGGGGCGTTTGCCAGCGCTGCACGGCGGAAACGGAAATCCACGCCACCAGCGCCAGCAAGCCGAGGCTGTTGACCAGCGCAGCGAGAAACTCCGCCCGCCCGAGGCCGTAACTGTGCAGCCGCGAGACCGGCTGCCGGCCGACCCAGCTTGCGGCGGCGGCAATCACCAGCGCCCCGGCATCGTTGACCATGTGCCCGGCATCGGCCACCAGCGCCAGCGAACCCGCCCACCAGCCCACCGCCGCCTCCACGGCGGCGTAGCCCAGGGTCAGTGCCACGGCTATCCATAGCACCCGGCCCGCAGTTTCGCCGTGGGCGTGATGATGATCGTGATGGTGCGCTGCGCTCATAGGGTTTTTTCTCTCGTCACCCATGCCGCGATCCAGGCGATGACCACGGCAGCGCCCAGCAAACTCAGCGCCACTGCCAGATTATTCAGCCATTCCGGCGCAACCAGCAGCAGCGCGCCCAGTTCCAGCATCATCGCGCCGGAGAGCAGCTTGAGCAGCCTGCCCTCGCGTTCCGTCAGCTTGCGCGCGCCCAGGGTGCGCACGAAGACCAGCACGATGAGAACCAGCGGCACCACGTAGATCAGGTTGTACAGGGCCAGATAGAGGTAATACCCGGCAGGCGGCAACTCGCTCAGGGTGAGCAATCGGGTATAGACCATGGGAAAACCGGCGGTGCACAGCAACTCGTAGAAGTTGGCGGCAATCGCCAGGAACACCGTCGCCGCAACCATCGCCGGCAGATTGTCGGCACCGAGGATAGCGCGCGCGCGGCGGTAAATATCCGGTTTGCGCGATTCGGGGATGGACAGGGTCAGCCCGCGCTCGAAGGCGAAGAAACCCTTGACGTTGACGACACCGACAAACACCGCCAACGCTCCCGCAGCCAGGGTCACCCAGGCGAGGTTGCCGAGCACCTGAAACAGGTTGAGCCAGGCCGCCATGAAGGCGAAATACATCAGTCCGGAAAACAGCACGAAAATGCCGCCGATGGCGAGCATGCGCTTGCGGCTTTTCTGGTGCGCAAGCAGGGAAAGCAGGAACAGCAGCACGAAGAAGGCGCAAGGATTGAAGGCATCCAGGCCGGCAATGGCGACGGTCAGCAAGGGCAGGGAAAAATGCTGCGGGTCCACCTCGCCCAGGATGGGCACGCTGAGCTTGCCGGCCGAAAGACCGGCAACCACGCCGCCCGCGAGGAGGCGAGCATGACAGTCGTCCAGGCGCCACGCAATCTCCGCACCCGTGGTTTCTACCTTGTCCCAGCCCACATGCATTTCACCGCAGAACAGCAGGGCCGGCACGGAAGCGGCATCCTGCCCGAGTTGCGCCGCCATCGTTTGATACTGGCGGATATATTCGGGATGACCGTTCAGCTCAAGGGAATGCAGCGCCACCCAGGGGCGGGTGGCGGGAAGGGCCTCGACGAAGGGCCGCGCCTCCTGGCAATGGGGGCAGGCGGTGGTCCAGTAGAAATACAGTTGCAGCTGGGGCTGGCCGTCCGGGCCGGGCTTGACCCAGAGATCATCGGACTGCGCCGCGACCGGCATCATCCACAGCAGGGCCAAGGCGAGTATCGCCAGCAGGTGCAGCCAGGCCAGGGGCGATTTTGAACCGACGTGGATGATGGGTGTTTTCATTTTCAATGATGGCGATTAACCACGAATGACACGAATGTGCACGAATAAACACGAATATTTAAAGACAATCATCTTATCGCCAAACAAGCAAATCCGACAATCAATCCTAACCAACTGATTATTCGTGAACATTAGTGCTTAATTCGTGTAAATTCGTGGTTAAAAGTTTGTTTACCTATTATGGCCATCAATAAGCAAAGCGGCTTCTCATCTCCACCAGATTCAGCTCTTGCAGAATCTGCTCCAGCCGTTCCTGGGCATTCTTTCTCGGCGCGTCCTTGAAGCTGGCGATAATCAGCTCGTTTTTCATGGAATGCTCCCAGCCAACCAGCTCGGTCACCGTCACCTGGTAGCCGTGGGATTCAAGCAGCAGGCAGCGCAGGACATTGGTGATGAGGCTACCGAATTCCCGGGTGTGGATGGGGTGGCGCCAGATTTCGGACAGGGGGGTTTTCGAGAACGAGTCGTTTTTGTGCTTGCGCAGCACCGCGGCCAACTCCGCCTGACAGCAGGGCACCAGCACGATGAATTGGGCCTGCTTCTGCAGGGCGAAGCGGATCGCGTCGTCCGTCGCCGTATCGCAGGCGTGCAGCGCCGTCACCACGTCGATTTGTTCCGGCAATTCAGCCGAGGTCGTCGAAGCTTCCACCGACAGGTTGAGGAAGGTCATGCGCCCGAAATCCAGCCGTTCGGCCAGCTCGCGGGATTTGGTCACTAGTTCCTCGCGGGTTTCGATGCCGTAGATGTGCCCGGCTTCCAGCGCCTTGAAAAACAGGTCGTAAAGGATGAAGCCCAGGTAGGACTTGCCCGCGCCGTGGTCGGCCAGGGTCAGGTTTGCATTCCCGGCCAGCACTTCTTGCAGCAACGGCTCGATGAAGTGAAACAGGTGATAAACCTGTTTCAGCTTGCGCCGGCTGTCCTGATTGAGCTTTCCATCGCGCGTTAAAATATGCAGTTCTTTGAGCAGCTCGATGGATTGACCGGGCTTGATTTCGGGGATGAGATTCACGAAGGGTTTCCTGATGGGCGATAGGCCATTTTAACGTTTTCAGCGCCTTGCGTCCTGCCCATCGCAGTGCCCTGCGTTATTCGCAGGGAACCCATCATTTTCAACCGGCTTTTGCCGTTTGAATTTGTGCTAATAATTTAGACCGAAGGCCTGGAATCCTTCGTGGGATGGTTCTGCTTCCAGGCTTCCATGCAGCCCAGGCCGCAGAAGTGGGCGGTGTAGTCAGCACCCTCAAAAGTCAGCGCCGCGCTTGGCGGAATTTCTTTCCGGCAGAGATCGCAGGTTAATGGAAAACAGACCTCGTCTTCCGAACAGGAACTAATCGACGCACCGGTTTGGGCCTTGGGTTGCATGATCCACCTCCTAAGCTTGATTTATAGCCGATATGACCCCGGTAATGCCGAATAATTCATCGCACGTTGCCAACCCATGACAAGTCCACTACCGCAAGAATCAATCGGCGGTTGATTTTTGTCCTAACTAGAACTAGTATGCTTCTAACTAGGACTTGTTATCGACCATGAACCCCACCCCATTCCTCCCCACTCTGCGTGAACTGGCCAGTGCCTACCAAGCCTTCGAAGCCTATTCGTCAGCGCATATCCGCACCCTCGACCTGACCCCGGCCCAGTTCGACATCATCGCCACGCTCGGCAATACGCCGGGCATGCCGTTCAAGGAGCTGGGCGAAAAAACGCTGATCACCAAGGGAACGCTCACCGGCGTGGTCGACCGCCTGACCAACAAAAAACTGGTACAGCGCTTGGCTTCCCCCAGCGACGGCCGCAGCCAGACCGTGCAACTAACTCCGCAGGGGGAAGCCCTGTTTGAACGCATCTTCCCGGATCACCTGGCGCATTTGCAGCGCGCTTTCGCCGAACTCCCGCCGGACGAACTGGCCAACCTGGAGAAGTCCCTGCGCCACCTGCGCGAGGCGCTGGTCAGTGCACGCAACAGCATGAACCTTAACGGCGATTAACCACGAATGACACGAATGTTCACGAATAAGCGCGAATTGTTAGAGACAAACATCGCCCCCCAACAAGAAAACCCAAAAATCGGGTCTAATACACCGTTATTCGTGAACATTCGTGCTTAATTCGTGCAAATTCGTGGTTAGTCTTTTAGTTAGGATGAAAGAATCGCCATGACAGCCCCCACCCGCTATACCGGAACAGCCATCGGCCTGCACTGGCTGGTCGCTTTCCTGATTCTCGCCGCGTTCCCGCTCGGCATTTACATGAGCGACTTGGCGCTTTCGCCGCTCAAGCTCAAGTTGATCAGCTATCACAAGTGGCTGGGCGTCACCGTATTCCTGCTCGCCGCGGCGCGCCTGGTTTGGCGCGCTACCCACACTCCGCCGCCGTTGCCGGCCACCATGCCGGCCTGGGAGAGATACGCCGCGCACGGGCTGCATCACCTGCTGTATGTGCTGCTGTTCGCGATCCCGCTCAGCGGCTGGCTGATGAGCTCGGCCAAGGGCTTCCAGACCGTGTATTTCGGCGTGCTGCCGCTGCCCGACCTGATCGGCAAGGACAAGTCGCTGGGGGATCTTCTCCAGAAAGTGCACGGGCTGCTGAACTACGGGATGCTGGGGCTGGTGATCGCCCACGTCGGCGCCGCGCTCAAGCACCATTTCATCGACCGCAACGGCATCCTCGCCCGGATGCTGCCTTACCTCGACAAGGAGAACACCCGATGATCCGCCTGTTTGCCATCCTGTCCATGCTCGCCTCCGGCATTGCCTCCGGCGCCGAACTGGGCGCCGTGCAACTCGACCAAAGCCGCATCGCTTTCGTTTCCAGACAGATGAACGTACCGGTCGAAGGCGCCTTCAAAAAATTCGCCGCGCAAATCAACATTGACCCGGCCAGGCCAGAAACCGGTCGCGCCCGGATCGAGATCGACCTGACCAGCATCGACGCCGGCAGCGCCGAGGCGAACGACGAGGTCAATGGCAAAAACTGGTTCAACACCCGCGAATTCCCCAAAGCGAGCTTTGTCTCCAGCGCGGTCAAGTCGCTCGGCGGCGGCCGCTACGAAGCTTTCGGCCAAATGACCATCAAGGGGAAAACCCTGGAAACGCGCGCACCTTTCACCCTCAAACAAGAAAAAGGCGTCCTCATCCTGGACGGAGCCTTTCCGCTGAAACGCCTGTCCTACGGCATCGGCTCCGGCGTATGGAGCGACACCTCGGTGGTCGCTGACGAAGTCCAGATCAAGTTCCATTTCGTTTTGAAGTAGTTCCCACCCTCAACAGGAGAAATACCATGAAAAAACTCGCCATTCTCGCCGTTGCCGCCACCCTGTCAACTGCCGCTTTCGCCGCGACGGAAACCTATGTCATCGACAACGCGCATACTTACCCGCGTTTCGAGTACAACCACTTGGGCTACTCCATCCAGGTCAGCCGCTTTGACAAGACCAGCGGCAAGATCACCCTGGACCGCGCCGCCAAGACCGGCTCAGTCGACGTGACGATCGATGCCAAATCCGTGAATACCGGCCTCGCGCTGTTCAATGAGCACATCCAGGCCGAGGATTATTTTCATACCGCGAAATACCCAACCATCACCTTCAAGTCCAGCAACCTGAAATTCGATGGCGACAAACTGGTCGCCGTGGATGGCAACCTGACCGTCAAGGGCGTGACCAAGCCGGTGACGCTCACCGTGACTTCCTTCCACTGCATGCCCCACCCGATGCTCAAGAAAGACGCCTGCGGCGCCAACGCCACCACCAAAATCAAGCGTTCCGAATTCAACGCCGGGAAAAGCGCCCCCTTCGTCAGCGATGAAGTGACCCTGACCATCCCCGTCGAGGCGGTCAAGGAATAAGCAGCAGCCGACGATATTGGCTGCCCACGGTTTTCAGAGGTCATCTTCTTGAAAAGGAATTTCATAATGTCAGACAAGCAACCCGTTATCGCCCAAAAATCCCCTTTTTCCGTGGAAGTGGAAGCCGGCAAGAGTTACTGGTGGTGTTCCTGCGGCAAAAGCGCGATGCAGCCGTTTTGCGATGGCAGCCACCAGGGCGGCAATTTTGCACCGGTTGAACATAAGGCGGAAAAATCAGGCACGGTTTATTTTTGCGGCTGCAAGCACAGCGCCAGCGGCGTAACCTGCGACGGCAGCCACCAAAAGCTCTGAGCACGCGCGCCCCACCAGTCCGCCAAAATCAAACGCCAACTTATGGAAATAACAAACCTCCGTTCGCGAGCCGGGCACATGAAAAATGGTGCCATCGCAGCGTTTGTCAGGCCGTCTACCGACGCATCCAGATGCTTTCTGATAGAATAATTAGATGCGCCGCTTTTTTATCATCCTCCTGATGCTCATCGTTCCGCTCCAGTTCGCCTGGTCGGCGACGGAGAGCCTGCATGGTCATCTGGGCAACGAAGGATCGGTATCGGGATTCCACTCTCACGATGACGACCATGACCATCATGATGCCGATGCAGTCGATCACGACAGCCTTGCAGCCGGGGACACCCCGGACGGCCATAACGACGACGGGCACCATGACGGCCATTACCATCCCATCTTCAGCATACTGGTCATCGAGCCTCATCTGAAACTGAGTAAAGCATCACCCAACGGGCCGCTCATCAGACCGCCCGTTTCTTTCACGTCCCACATTCCCCTCCTGTTCGACTGGCCTCCTTCGGCTCTTCTCTAGAGCCGGCAGGACTGTCTTAGCCGTAGCTGCATAACGCAGCGGCGGCCTCGTCGCCTGCCGGTGACCTCGACCCTATTTTTTCATCACGAGGAATCCGATGCGACACCTATTTTCCGTAGTTCTGCTCGCGCTGCCGCTGGCCGCGTGGGCGCAAGCCGACCCAATACATACGCTCACCGAAGCCGAGGCCGTCCGCTTCGGACTGGCGCGCACCGACCTGTCCGATCTGGAGCGTGGAACCGTCGAGGCGGCAGAGGCCGATGCTCTGGCCGCCGGGCTTCTTCCCAATCCCACCCTCGGCTATAGCCGCGACCGCAACCGGGGAACGCCTGGCGCCACCGAAGAGACCTGGCAAATCGCCCAGACCTTCGACGTATCCGGTCGTCGTGGACTGCGTCGCGAGGCAGCAGACCGCCGTGTCGACGCCGCGAATGCCGGCAACACCCTGCGACGGAGCGAAATCGCCGCAGAAATCCGCCACCGCTTCCATGAAACGCTGTTCAAGCAGGAAACCGTCCGGGCGACCAAAACCTGGACCCAGCGCTTCATCCGCGTCGAGAGTCTGGTCGAAAAACTTGCCAAGGCTGGGGAAGCATCCGGCTACGACCGGCGCCGGCTTACCCGTGAGCGACAGACGGCGCAAGCCCGACTGAGCACTGAACAGGCTGATCTCGACCGTGCCTCGGAACGCTTGGCAGCGCTGATCGGCCTCCCAGGCAAAGCCGCCGCAAGCGTCAGCGGCGTCTTGCCGCCCACTGCCCTGCCACCACTCGATAAAGCGCTGCCCCGGCTGGAACAGCGACCGGACCTGCAAGTGCTGTCACGGCGCGCCGAGGCTGCCGACCTTGAAGGCCGAGCTGCATCGCGCGGATGGGTGCCGGATGTGACGTTGGGTGTCGGCCCGAAGCGCACGGACAACGGCATCACGCGGGAGAACGGCACGCTCGTTACGTTTTCAATTCCCTTGCCGGTTTTCGATCGCCAGCAAGCCGGCGAGAAACGCGCGGCGGCCGAGGCGCTCAACGCCCGCGCCGAATACAGCCTGACCCGCTCCCGCGCCGAGGGCGACCTGCGCGGCCTGCATCGTCAGGTGGAACGCCTGACCACGGCGGCTAACGACTACCGCACCAATGCGGTAGTCGGGTCGTCCGAGTTGCTGCGCATCGCCGAAGCCGCCTACCAGGGCGGCGAATCCACCCTACTTGAACTGCTCGATGCCTATCGCGGCGCGTTGGAGGCTGAAATCACGGCCCTCAATCTCGAATGGAAAGCGCGTGAAGCCCGCATCGAATATGACCTGCTGACTGGGAGTGTCACCGAATGAACAAATATCTGATTGCAACTCTTTGTGCCGCACTGTTCCTTACCGCTTGCGGCGATACCGGCAACAAACAGGCCAAGGACGATAGCCACGCGCCCACGACCGATGGCGGCCATGGCCACGGGGCCGGCGGCGAAAAGCTCACCCACTTCACCGACAAGACCGAGCTCTTCGTTGAGTTCCCGCGCTTGGTGGTCGGGGAAAAATCCGCTTTCGCCGCGCACCTCACGCGGCTTGCTGACTTCAGGGCGTTGGCTGCCGGCAAGGTGAGCGTCATCCTCACCGGCGGCAACCAGCCGGACGAGGTGTTTGCCACCGAGACACCGACCCAGCCCGGCATCTTCCGGCCAGAAGCCTTGCCGAAGCAGGCCGGCGAGCGGGAATTGGCCATCGAGGTGGCCACCGCAGAATTCACCGTGCGCCATTTGCTCGGTCCGGTAACGGTCTACGCCAATCGCAAGGCTGCTGACGCGGCGAGCGGCGAACACGACGAGGGCGGCATTGGGTTCACCAAAGAACAACAATGGAAGGTGGATTTCGCCACCGCCGAGGTCGTCAGACGCCCCATCCGTGCCGCCATCGCTACGACTGGCACGCTGAGTGCCCGACCGGACGGTGAGGCTCTGCTGACCGCGCCGGCACCAGGACAGGTGCAGACCACCGGCAAGTTCCCCCAACTCGGACAGGCCGTGAAAAAGGGCGACATCCTTGCCTACCTCACGCCGCGCCTCGGTGGCGACACGGATATGGCCTCGCTCCAGGCCGATGCGCGCAAAGCCAGGGTAGCACTGGACCTGGCCGTGCGCGAGCGCTCCCGCATGGAAAGCCTGTTCAAGGACGAGGCTGTGCCGGAGAAACGGCTGCTGGCCGCCCGCGCTGCCGAGGAATTGGCCCGCGCCGAGTTCGACGCCGCCCAGGGGCGCCAAGGCCAATATGGCGGCGGCGCAGGCGGTGTTCCGCTGCGCTCACCGGTGTCGGGTACGATTGCCGATGTCCGAGTCTCACCGGGCGCCTTTGTGCAGGAAGGCACCTTACTCTTTCACATCGTCGACCGGCGCGTCCTGTGGCTGGAATTACGCGTGCCAGAGTCGGAGGTGGCCCGTTTGGTCTCGCCGAGCGGCGCGACGTTCCGGGTGGAGGGGGTCGAACAAGGCTTCGAGATCGTCCCGGGCAAGAACGGCCGCCTGATTGCCACCGGCGGCGCAGTGGATGCGGTGACGCGCACCGTGCCGGTGCTCTTCGAGTTCGCGCAGCCGGACGAGCGGCTACGTATCGGCATGGCGGTCAAGGCGCAGGTTTTCGCCGGCGCCGCGAGCGAAGTGGTAGCCGTTCCCGCATCGGCCGTGCTCGACGAGAACGGCGTGCCGACAGTGTTTGTGATGAGCGGTGGCGAATCCTTTGAACGGCGACCGGTGCGCATTGGCGCCCGGGATGGCGATTGGCTGGAGGTGGTCGAGGGGCTGGAGCCGGGACAGCGCGTGGTTACGCGCGGTGCCTATCTGGTCAAGCTCGCCGCCACCAAGACCGGCGAAATCGGTCATGGTCACGCACACTAACTGGAGAATGACATGATCGGACACATCATTGCGTGGTCGCTACGCAACAAACTTTTCGTCGTCCTCGCCGGTGTTTTGCTGCTGGCTTGGGGCGGCTGGCAGGCAGCGCGCACCCCGGTGGACGTTTTTCCCGACCTCACAGCACCTGCGGTAACCGTGGTGACCGAGGCTCATGGCATGGCGCCGACCGATGTTGAAAGCCTGGTCACATTCCCCATTGAAACAGCCTTGAACGGCGCGCCCGGCGTGCGGCGGGTACGTTCCGCCACCAAGATCGGGCTATCCGTCGTGACGGTCGAATTCGAATGGGGAACCGACCTTTATCTCGCCCGCCAGGTAGTGGCCGAACGCCTGCAACTGGCGCGCGCAAGTCTGCCGCCGGACATTCCCGCGCCGGCGATGACTCCAGCGTCTTCGATCATGGGCGAGATTCTGTTCATCGCGCTGACCTCGGACAAGCATTCCGGCATGGAAATGAAGAACGTCGCCGAACAGGTGCTGAAGCGCCGGATACTTGCCGTCCCCGGCGTGGCCGAAGTTCTGCCAATCGGCGGCGATACCCAGCAGTTCCAGGTGACGGTAAAACCCGACCGGCTGGCGACCTACCAGTTAACCCTGGACGAGGTGACGCAGGCGCTGCGCGAGTCCAACCAGAACGCCTCTGCCGGCTTCTACGTCGAATCCGGTCAGGAATACCTGATTCAGGGCCAGGGCCGCATCGCGGTGCTGGAGGACATTGCGGACACGGTGATCAAAGTACGCGAAGGTCAGCCCATACTCATCCGTGACGTGGCCGACGTGAGTATCGGCGCGGCGCCCAAGCGCGGCGTCGGTTCCCACAACGGCAAGCCAGCCGTGGTGCTGGGCATCCAGAAACAGCCAGGCGCCAACACCCTAGAACTGACCGATCGGCTCGACCGCACGCTGGCGAACATCCAGGCAGGCCTGCCGGCGGGGATGAAGATCGAAAGCCACATCTTTCGCCAGTCGGACTTCATCCGCGTTTCCATCGACAACCTGCTAGCCGCCTTGGGCGAGGGGGCTATCCTGGTGATCGCTATCGTCTTCGCCTTCCTGCTTTCGGCACGGGCCACGGCGATTACCCTGGTCGCCATTCCGCTGTCGCTGGTGGCGGCCATCCTCTCGATGAAGGCGCTCGGCGCCACAATCAACACCATGACGCTGGGCGGCATGGCTATTGCCCTCGGTGCGCTGGTGGACGACGCAATCATCGTGGTCGAGAACATCGTCCGGCGGCTGCGCGAGAATCTCGCGAAACCGGAAAGCGAGCGACGTGCTACAGCGCAGGTAGTGTTTGAGGCGACCAAGGAAATCCAGGGCTCCATCGTCTTCGCGACGCTGATCATCATGCTGGTATTCATCCCGCTCTTTTTCCTCTCGGGCGTGGAGGGCCGGCTGATGGCGCCGCTCGGTTTCGCCTACGTGGTGTCGCTGGCAGCGTCACTGATGGTGGCGATCACGGTAACGCCGGTACTGGCGGCGCTGTTCCTGCCCCGCTCGAAGATCGTCCGCGAGAACGTCGAACCACGCTTCATCCATTTCCTGCACGCGACCTATCGGCGGGTACTGGAAGCCACGGTCACACGCTGGCAGATGGTGGCTGCGGTTAGTGTCGTCGCGCTGGTCATCTCTCTGGCCGCACTCTCCTTCGCCGGCCGTGCCTTCCTGCCGGACTTCAACGAAGGCACGCTGACCATCGGCACCGCTACGCTGCCAGGCACCGCGCTGGAAGAGTCCGACCGCCTGGGGCAAATGGTCGAGCAGATCCTGCTTTCGCACCCGGAGGTGGTGGCTACCGCCCGCCGCACCGGTCGCGCGGAGGGCGACCCGCATGCCATGGACGTATCGGCGTCCGAAATGGAAGTGACGCTGAAGATGGGCGAGCGCAGCAAGGAGGACTTTCTCGCCGCACTGCGCGACGACCTCTCGACCGTGCCCGGTACCCAGATCGTGGTCGGTCAGCCGATTTCACACCGCATCGACCACATGCTCTCAGGCAGCCGTTCCAATATCGCGGTGAAGATCCTGGGCCCCAACCTGGGCGAACTGCGTCGCCTGACCGGGGAAATCAAGGTGCTGGTACAAACCGTGGCGGGCGCAGTGGACGTTACCGATGAGCAGCAAAGCGACATTCCCTTCCTGACCATCCGCTTCAAGCGGGACGCCCTGGCCCGGCATGGCCTTTCCATCCGGCAGGTGGCGGAAACCATCGAGGTGGCGTTTTCCGGCATGGCGGTGAGCCGCGTCCAGCAGGGTCAGGCGACCTACGATCTGGCGGTGCGCTTCGATCCGGCGGTGAAAGCCAGCCTAGACGCCATCCGCTCCACCCTGGTTACTACGGAGAGCGGCGCGCGCTTGCCGCTCTCCGCGCTGGCAGAGATCCGCAACGACCGGGCGCCGTACTCCATCTCCCGTGAAAACGTACAGCGCAAGATGGTGGTGATGGCTAACGTCGCCGGGCGCGATCTGGCGAGCGTGGTGGATGACATACAGCGCAAAGTGGCTTCGGAGGTGAAGTTGCCGCAGGGCTATCACGTGGAATACGGTGGCCAGTTCGAGAGCGCCGAAGAGGCCAGCCGCATCCTGCTGTTCCTGGGCCTCGCAGTCACCGTCGGCATCTTTCTATTGCTTTACGTCGCTTTCCATAGCGCCCGCGACGCGCTGCTGGTCATGCTCAACCTGCCGCTCGCCATCATCGGCGGGGTGATTGGTGTATTTGTCGCGGGTGGCGTCCTTTCGGTGGCCTCGATCATCGGTTTCATCACGCTGTTCGGCATCGCTACCCGCAACGGCGTGATGATGATCGCCCACATCCATCATCTGGTGGAACACGAGGGCGTGCGCGACGCGGCAGAGGCCGTCAAACGCGGTGCCGAGGAGCGTCTGGTGCCCATCCTGATGACAGCCCTGGCTGCCGGTCTCGCCCTGGTCCCGCTGGCGCTGGCTGCCGGACAACCGGGCAGCGAAATCCAGTCGCCGATGGCCATCGTCATTCTGTTCGGGCTGGCCAGTTCCACGCTGCTCAACATGATTGTCGTGCCGGCGCTTTACCTGCGCTTCGGTGCCATCAGCGCAACCCACGCGCCGACAGAGTAATGACGTCCTTGATGATGCCTGAATCTTTCTTAACCAAAAGGAGTTTGAAACAATGAAGAAACCACTGATTGCTTTTTTGTGCGCCGCCAGCCTGCTGGCGACTGCCGTCCATGCCGGCGCAGGCCATGATCACGGTCCGCAGTACGGCGGTGTGACGCGCGAGGTCAGTTCGATTACGTACGAACTGGTCGCCAAATCCGATTCGCTGACGCTTTACGTTTCCGACCACGGCAAACCGATCATGACCCAGGGCGCGAAGGCCGAGGCAACTATCTACGCCGGTAACGACAAGACGGCGGTCGTGTTGGAACCTGCCGGCGACAACCGTATGACCGCGAAGGGTAGCTTCAAGGTCGGCGTCGGCGTACGGGTGGCATTGACCGCGACACTGGCTGGCAAAAGCGAAGCGAAGGCGAACTTTAATCTGAAATGAAAACTCCGCTAGCCGTCTGGCTCGCCCTGCTGGCTGCCGCCCTGTTCGGCGGCAGCACCCCCTTTGTCAAGTTACTGGTCGGCAACTCGTCTGCCTTGGCGCTGGCGGGGCTGCTCTATCTGGGCAGCGGCCTCGGCTTGGGGGCGGTACGACTGCTGCGTGACAGGGGATGGAAACCGAGTGGCCTGTCGGGATCGGATTGGCCCTGGTTTGCCGGGGCCATCAGCTTTGGCGGTGTCCTCGGCCCGCTTCTGCTCGTGATCGGTCTCACGAGAACCGGCGCAGGGGCGGCATCGCTGCTGCTCAATCTGGAAGCGGTGCTGTCCGCCATGCTGGCATGGGTCGTCTTCAAGGAGCACGCCGACCGCCGCATTATCATCGGCATGGGATTCATCGTCGCAGGCGGCATTGCACTTTCCTGGCCCACCGGGGAAACCGGAGCCGGAGATTGGCTCGGACCGCTGGCGATCATGGCTGCCTGCCTGTGCTGGGCCATCGACAACAATCTGACGCGCAAGGTGTCGGCTTCGGATGCCCTGTTTATCGCCGGTACGAAGGGTTTGGTGGCCGGAGCCGTCAACCTCGGACTGGCGCTGGCACTGGGGCACTCTTTGCCCGCCTTGTCGCTTGCTGGATCTGCAATGGTTGTTGGTTTGCTGGGCTACGGCCTGAGTCTGGTTTTTTTCGTGCGCGCCCTACGCGAACTGGGCACTTCGCGCACCGGGGCTTACTTCTCCACTGCACCGTTCATTGGCGCCGCGTTGAGCATCCTGTTGCTCAACGAGCCGACCCCGCCATCGTTCTGGATGGCCGCGACTCTGATGGGGGTTGGAGTCTGGTTGCACCTGACGGAACGTCATGGGCATGAACATTTGCATGAGGCGCTGACCCATGCCCATGAACATGTCCACGACGAGCACCACCGGCATGAGCACGATTTCCCGTGGGATGGGCGTGAGCCCCATAGCCATCCCCATGATCACCTGCCTGAACGCCATAGCCACAGCCATTTTCCGGACATCCATCACAGACACCGGCATTGACTGTGCGGCAAGCCAGTGGCATTAAGAGGGTCAGCAGCCACCAGAAACTGAGCCCCACAACCAGTAACCTCGGTGCGTAGGAGCGACCTCCCGGTCGTGAATTCAATGGTTCGCGACCGGGAGGTCGCTCGCTACATCACCGGCGGCAACTGCGCAGCGAGTGCATTCTTCTCCGCCGTCGCCGTGCCCAGCAACGCGAAACCGAGCAGCTTGCCGTCCGCGCTGCGGAACAACGCCCGGACGCCATCGCCCACTTCCTCGACTTGCCACTCGCCCTGCGCGCCCATATCCGGCGGCGACACCACGGCCGGACAAGCCGGGGTTTTCACCACCACCGGCATGGCCGGGTAGCGCACCGGGGTCGCGGTACCGGCCAGGGTTGGGGCCAATGCACGCGCCGCCTGCATGATCGGCATCACGAATGGCAGCACCCTGCCCTCCACTTCCGCGCAATCTCCCAGGGCGTAGACATCTTCGTCGCTGGTCTGCAACGCGGCATTCACCACGATGCCACGATTGACCTTGATCCCAGCCGATTCTGCCAGTGCGTTCCGTGGCCGCAATCCGACTGCCGATAACACCGCATCGGCAGCGATGGTTTCGCCGTTGGCCAGTGTCATTCGAAAACCTTCCCCGGCGCGTTCCACCTGCTGAGTGGTCGTGCCGAGATGGAAGACGATCCCGGCCGCTTCCAGCTTGCGCTGCATGAACGCCGCGGAGGCCGGCGGCAACAACCGTCCCAGCACTTGCGGGGCGAGGTCGATGACATGCACGATGTAGCCGGCCCCGACCAGATCATTGGCAAACTCGCAGCCGATCAAACCGGCACCGAGTATGGCGATGTTCTTCTTCCCCTCGATGGCCTCGCGAAAGCGCCGGTAATCGGCATGGTCGTTCACCGACAACACCGCATCCGCCCCGTCGCCCAGCAGCGGCAAGCGGATGGGGTCGGCGCCCATGGCCAGCACCAGCTTGCCGTAAGACAATGTGCCGCCATCCACCGTCACCTGCTTCCGCGCGGCATCGATGGCCGTCACCCTGGCGTGGGCACGGATTTCCAGCTTGAGCTCCTCCGCCATCTGGACGGCGCTTTTGCCGAGCAACGCGTCGGCATCCTTTTTCTGGGCAAACGCATTGGAAAGCATCGGCTTGGAGTAAAACCCGCCGTGATCCGATGAAAGCATCACCAGTGGCGCCTCGCCGTCCAGCTTGCGGAACTCGCGGGCCACGGTGTAGCCCGCAAGCCCGCTGCCGATGATGACCACGGGCAGCCGGCTCATGATCAGATTTCCACCATTTCGAAGTCGGCCTTGGCGACGCCGCATTCGGGGCAGGCCCAGCTCTCCGGCACATCCGCCCAGCGCGTGCCGGCAGGAATGCCGTCCTTCGGCTCACCCACGGTTTCGTCGTAAACATAGCCACATACGATACATTTCCATACTTTCATTTTCAGCTCCTTCAAATAGTCATTAAATGGTTATTTCGCTTCGATCCTGGCCAACGTATCGCGGTAGTGGTTGGCGTGCTTCTCTTCCACCTTGGCCAATGCCGCAAAGCGCTTGGCGGCTTTCTCCAGCGTGACCCTGAACTGGTGGGCATGCTCCCTGGATTCTGCAATCTGCTCGTCGATTTCCGCCACGGCAGCCTGGTTGCCTTCCTCCACTGCGGTATGGCGGAAGGACGGGTACATTTCGGTGTATTCGTGAGTCTCGCCGGCAATCGCCATTTCCAGGCATCTGGCGGGCGTCATGGTGCCGGCCGGGTAGAGCAGGTCAAGATGCCCCAAGGCGTGCTGCACTTCCTGGGCCGCGGTTTCCTCGAACACTTTGGCGGTCTCCACATCGCCTGCGGCGCGGCAGACTTTGGCAAAGAACATGTACTTGGTGTGAGCCATCGATTCGCCGGCGAAGGCGGCTTCGATATTCTGGATCGTGGTCGGTGCTTGCATTTGGTTTCTCCTTTGCTGTTTTAATCGTCGTGCGTTGAGTACACGATTCGCATGGTAGAGAAACCCGGTAAATAGGTCTAATTGATTGTTATAATACGCTCGATAGTCATTTCCTATGACGCAACGGCAGGCTCGTTCAGCTTGCTCACGCTCGGCAAACGGCAGGCCAGGATCGCCTGGTACACCGCCTCCACCGCCAGCGGACGGGGAAAGCTCTTGCGCCACGCCAGCGCTACTCGGCGGTGGGGAACGGGAGCCGCAAACGGGCGCACGGCAAGCAGGCTGTTATGTTCCGGGATTCCATCCGCCGAGGTCGAAGGCAGCACGGTAATGCCCACCCCGGAAGCCACCATGTAGCGGATGGTTTCCAGTGAGCTGCCCTCCAGCGTCTTCTGGATGCCGGTGCTGCCACGGTTGAGCGCCGGGCAGGCTTGCAGCACCTGGTCGCGAAAGCAGTTGCCGCTGGTCAGGAGCAGTACGTCCTCCTCACTCACCCAGGCGGCGGGGATTTCCTTGTTTTTCAACCAGGCATGACCATTCGGCAGAACGATGCGAAACGGCTCGTCGTATACCGCACGGGTCACCATACCGGCTTCGGCAAAGGGCAACGACAGCACCGCCACATCCAGTTCGCCGCGTCGGAGAAGATCGGCCAGCTTGAGGGTGTAGTTTTCCTGGATCAGCAACGGCATTTGCGGTGCCCGCTCGCGCAGGATCGGAATCAGCCCTGGCAAGAGATAAGGCCCGATGGTGTAAATGGCGCCCAGACGCAACGGCCCCGCCAGCTGGTCCTTGCTCTGCGAAGCCACACGCTTGACTCCCTCCGCCTCCTCCAGCACGCGATGGGCCTGGGCTACGACCTGTTCGCCGAGAGGCGTCAGCGATACCTCGCTCGCGCCGCGCTCGAACAACGCCACCCCAAGCTCTTCTTCCAGCTTGCGCACCGCCACGCTCAAGGTCGGCTGGCTGACAAAGCAAGCTTCCGCCGCACGCCCGAAGTGTCGCTCACGAGCGACGGCGACGATATATTTAAGTTCAGTGAGGGTCATGTCGGTGTTCTGCGCGGACAGGTATAAAAGCGCCGTAAATCGCTAAGATAGCCAGTTTTCAATGCCGATGTCCACCCTTTCTGGTGAGCGCCATACCAATTTCCGACTCAAATATACGCATTTTGCTTATTGTATAAAAATGACATTGGCCTCACCGTATCAGCACTTCATTGAGGTAGTGCCATGAGCGACAACACCGACAAACATCAGGCCCGGCTGGATCCGGTCAGCGAAACTTCACTGCCCGAGTTGGAGTTAAGGTTCCGTGAAGTGCATGCGCTGCAGGAGTTGAAGGCTTACCAGATCAAGCTGGAAATGCAGAACCAGGCGCTGCGGGAAGCGCGGGAACGGCTGAGAGAAGCGCATGACTCGTATGCCGACCTTTACAACTTCTCTCCCGCGGGCTACCTGACCCTGGACAAAAACGGTTGCGTGCTGGATACCAACCTGACCGCCACCCTTCTTCTCGACCGGGATCGCGCAAACGTGGTTGGCAAGTATTTTGCGGACTGGCTTGCCCCGGGCGAAACCGGGCCGTTCCTTGATCATCTGGATCAGGCGTGCGCTTCCACGGGCACGGGCACGGGCATGGGCATGGGTATGGGCAACGCGGTAATCAGGACAAAAATCATGGCCGCCGGAAAACTGCGTCATGTAAGACTGGAGAGCTCGGCCAGTCATGATGCCTCGGGCAAGAACCGCTCCTGCCGGATGGTGATGACCGATATCACCCTGTCCATGCAGACCGAACGACGCACCAAGAAGCTGTTGCAGGAGAACCGCCGCCTGACCCGGCGCCTGTTCACCGTGCAGGAAAGCGAGCGCCGCCATCTCGCGCGCGAGCTGCACGACGAACTGGGGCAATGGCTGACCGCGATCCAGGCCGATGCACAGGCGATCCACTGCGTGTCCTGCAAGACACCGGATGTCTGTGCTACCTGCGCCGAAAGCGCAAAAGCCATCGTCAGCGGCGCCGACCAGATTCACCGGGTGGTTCGCCGCATCCTGCGCCGCCTGCGCCCGGCCGTGCTGGACCAACTCGGCCTGACCGACAGCCTGGAGGAAATAGTCGGCCAGTGGCGCACTCACCATCCGGAGGTTTTTTGCGAGCTTAAGCTGGAAGACGCCCTGGATGACTTGCACGAGACCATCAACATTACGCTATACCGTACTGTTCAGGAGGCGCTAACCAACATCTCCAGCCATGCGGATGCCCGTCGGGTATCCATCAACCTGTGCCGCGAACCCGAGCACATCCTGTTGTCGGTGACAGACGATGGACTGGGAATGGATATGCATCTGCCCAGCCTGGGGCTGGGATTGCTGGGGATGCGGGAACGCGCAATCGCAGCGGAGGGGGAATTTTCCTTCGCCAGCAAACCCGGACAGGGCCTGCGCATCGATGTCAAACTACCGCTAACCCAATCGGAGCCAAAACAATGAACATCCCCGCTTCAAAGACTAAAGAGATCATCAGGGTGCTGTTGATCGACGACCACCCGGTGGTACTGGACGGCTACGGCCGATTGCTGGACAAGGCGGCCGGCATCAAGGTGGTGGCGAAAGCCAGCAACGGCGAAACCGCGTGCGAACTCTATCAGAAGCACCTGCCGGACGTGGCGATACTCGACCTCAACATGCCGGGCATCGGCGGACTGGAAACCCTGCGCCGGATTCGGGCAAAAAATTCCGGGGCGCGCATTCTGGTATTCACCATGCATGACAACGCAACCATGATTCAGCGCGTGATGGAGGCGGGCGCAATGGGGTATATCACCAAGCAATCCGGCGTTGGGCAGATGGTGGATGCAGTACGACAGGTCGCCGATGGCAAACTTTTCATCGACATTAAACACATCCCCGACCTCATGCACTGGCGCACAAACCCGCCCAATGACCCGATACGCACGCTTTCGGAGAGGGAGTTTCAGCTTTTTCAGTTGCTGGCGGAAGGCCATTCGGTGGTGGAAATCGCCGAGATCCTCTCCATCAGCCCAAAAACCGCCGGGGTCCATCACACCAACATCATGAAAAAGCTGGACGTCCATAATACCGTCCAGCTTGTCAGGCTGGCCATCCAGCAGGGCATCGTCCAGCCCTGAACATATCTGGCCGGCAGCTCGAAACCAAACCGGAAGCCAACCGGAAAATAAAGTTTCATTCTATTGCCATAAACTCGCCTTACACTTCGCACGCCGCAAAACCTGTTTTACCCCACATTCCTCGATGCACAATCCTATAAAAATCAACGGCAATAACCTGTCAATCAATAAGCATTTGTTTTAGTCCAGATTACGAATTGTGCTTATATATTTAGCACCCTGATTGCATTACATTTACAACTCGCCATCAATAAATATCCCGCGCCACTGCTTGATTGCTGACTTGGCACTGGATAATTTGTATCACGGAGGTTACAACGTGCTAGTGCATCAGGCCCAAAATTGCGACCATGCAGACGACTCGATGAGTTTGCGCGATACCGTGGTGCGAGAAGTCCACCATCGCATCAAAAACCACCTTCAGGGCGTAGCCGGGTTGCTGCGCCAGCATGCCGACGAGCACCCGGAAATCCGGCCCATCATGGACACCGCCATCACGCAGATACAGGCCGTGGCGGCGATCCACGGATTACAGGGAAAACAGGCGGGCAGCCGGGTTAACTTGTGCGACATGGTATCCAGCATCGCCAGCACCGTGAGCGACCTGACCAATGCCCAGATCGTACCCAGCATCATGGCGGACTCAGCCATGCCGGCGCAGATATCGGAAAGCGAAGCGGTAGCCATCGCCCTGATCCTGAACGAGCTGATCATGAATGCAGTCAAGCATTCCCCGATTAGTGAAGATAGCAGGAAAATCATCCGGATTGGCGTAACAAGTGCCCGCAAGGCCGCCCAGATCAGAATTTTCAACCAGGGAAAACTGCCTCTCGGATTCAGTTTCGAGCGCAGCCAGGAAACCGGCAACGGCCTCAGCCTGGTGCATTCCCTGTTGCCCGTGGAAGGCGCCAGCCTGAGGATCATGGCCGCCAACGGCGGCGTGGAAACGGTGATGGACTTGTCTCCGCCGATTGTGGCGCCGCACTGACTGCATGGAAGGGAGCATGACCGATGCAACAGAATGAGATGTTCAGAGAGGGTACGCAGCAGAAGGTCCGTGTATTGGTGGTGGACGACGACCGCCTGGTGCTTGCGACGCTGGCCAAGGGCCTGCGCCAGTGGGGCTACGAGGTCGCAGAGGCTTCTTCCGGCGAAATCGGCCTGAAGCTTGCGCTGGAAACGAACCCGGACGTAATCCTGCTTGACGTGAACATGCCCAGGATGTCGGGCCTGGATGTAGCAAAGACACTGCGCGCCCAGACTACGATCCCATTCCTCTTCCTGACCGCCTACGGCGATACGGACATCGTCAAACAGGCCACCGAGCACGGCGCCATGGGTTATCTCGTCAAGCCGGTGGATATCTCGCAAATCGTGCCGGCCATCGAGGCTGCGCTCGCCCGCGGCAAGGAATTGGGCCAGTTGCGCGAAACCGAGACACAGCTCAGCACCGCCTTGGCAAACAGTCGGGAAACCAGCATAGCGGTCGGCATCCTGATGGAGCGCGAACACCTCGACCGTCACTGTGCGTTCGATGCCCTGCGGGATTACGCCCGTTCGCAACGACGCAAGATTAAGGACGTTGCCGATGAGCTGTTACAGGCCATCGAATTCGCCAACCGGATGCAGCCCATGAAGCACGGCGAAACAGGCAGCACCGGCGAACTGAAAATTTCGTCCGGAAGGTAATTTGCCAAGAATTTAGTGCGTTTTTTCAGGGCTCCGCCCCCGCCCGAATGTAACACCGCTGTAACGCTTCTTCACCGCCCCATATTCGCGGTACTCCAACCAGCAGGCCTGGCACCCGCCTGATCCATTCGTTGCTAATTATTGGCGATATGTAGCGCACGCAAGGCGGAACTGTCTTGCAAGTGCCCGCGCAAGAAGCAAGCGCCATCCACAAGGGAGAAGATGATGATGCAATTTGGAGAAAAGCACCTGGCCACCGGCCGTGGCAAACGATTTGACAGCCGTGGCGTGCCGGCCACGCCGTCAAACAATGCAACTACCGCCGCGGAAGAATTTGTTCTGAAATGCACCCAGAGCGAGATCAACAGCGCAATCGAGGTTGGGGAATTGCGTCTGCGTTACCAACCGCAGATCAATATGGGCAATGGGAAGATCACCGGGGTGGAAGCGCTGATCCACTGGGCGCACCCGGAATTGGGAGTCGTTTCGCATAATGCGCTGGCTGCGCTGATCGGCGGCACGTCCATGGAAAAAACCATATCCGAATGGGCCGTGCGGCAAGCCTGCGCAAATCTCCGTTCCATGAACCAGCACGGCCTGCCTGCCGTGCACACGACTATCCGACTCTCGGCCCGTCAACTGATGAGCCCGCATTTGGCCGGAAGCGTCCGAGAATCCCTGGATGAAACCGGCATCCAGCCGGAAAAAATTGAATTCAGTGTTGCCGAAAGCATGCTATTGGGAAATTACCAGGCCATGTCACCGGCACTGCAAAAGCTGGCCGACACGGGCGTCGGCATCGCCATCCGCGACTTTGGCTCCGACCGATCCAGCCTTTCATATCCGAAGCACTTCCCGGTCACCTCCATCTGGATCGACTGCCCGTTCTTCTGGAGTTTTGCCAAGGAGCGCGACGCCGCCGAAATTGTCGGCTCCGTAAAATCACTGGCGGAAAGATTGGAACTTAACGTGGTGGCATGGGGTGTGGAGTGCGCCAGCCAGATGATGTTGCTCTACAACGAAGGATGCAATGTCATGCAGGGGAATTTTCTTTGCAGGCCGTTGCAGATCGACCCTTTCACCGACTTGGTGAAGCATATTGGAAGCACGACGTGCCATTTTTCCCAAGGCCGGCTGAGCTCTTGATGCCGCGTCCTGAAACGATGAGATCGGAGAACATCATGATTAGCAAGAACAACCAGAAAACCAGCTACCTTGCCAACTGGGGAGTTCTTCTGACCGGCAGAAAGACTATTCCGCCGCCAGCCATCGTCGATGAAACGCGCCGCCATTCTGCAGTATCGATCGGGCGCCACGCCGGCACAAATCACGGATTCGGCGCGGAAGAAAATGACTGGCTGGGCGCCGAAGCCTATATCGAGCCACAGCGCTAGCCGGAAGAACTTAATGAACATTTTTTGAGTCGAGGAAATTCAAACCATGTCAAACACCCAATACCCACTCAACAATAAAGTCGAACTTGTCGCCGACTTGTCGCACACCATTGCCAAGTTCCTTGAATGGGCCGAGAAGCAAAAAGGGCTTAGCCTGTGTGAGCCCTACAAACCGCAGTATTCATGGTACGTCCCGATCCATGCCAGCAAGGAAAAACTCCTGCTGGAATTTTTCGGCATCGATCTGGCCGCACTGGAAAGAGAGAAAAGGCAAATGGTCGATGAGCGCGTACAGGCCGCATAAGCCAGGAAAAATACGGAATACCGGTTAACCGATTATCACGAATACTCAACGCTCATGCATGACCGGATGAGCATGCAATGTGACTGGATCAGATGTCTCAGTCATGCTCATCATGAGCTTTAAAGAACATCATTTGTGGTTAATTGCAAGATTTTGGATGCGCAAAAAAAATGGAAAACCGAAACTTACTCTATCTCACACCGCCCCATACGCAACCCATACTGCTATCGGACATCCGGGCAGCGGGATGGAATGCCCAGGTTGCCGAAAATCCGGATGAAGCCAGAATCATGATCAATTCCGAACGCTTTCATGTCGGCCTGGCACTGTTCGACTCCACAAACAACATCAATTTTCCCGGCGAAAACCTGATTTCAACGGGCGGTCCCATGAAATGGATCGCCCTGCTGCCCCCCTCCAAAATGCAAACCGAGGACGTCCGCCAGATGATTCTGGAGAACTTTTATGACTACCATACCCTTCCCGCCGACAGCAAACGCCTGCTGCCGATTCTGGGACACGCTTACGGCATGGCCAGCATTTCGACCAAGGCATCGACCCAGGACGACGAATACCCCGGCGAGGACGAAATGGTCGGCGCAAGCCCGGCCATGCTGGTGCTGTTCTCCAATCTGCGCAAGATATCGGGCGTTGACGCTCCCGTACTCCTCACCGGCGAAAGCGGCACTGGAAAGGAGCTTGGCGCGAGGGCCATCCACGAGCGCTCCAACCGGTCCGGCGGCCCATTCGTGGCGGTAAACTGCGGCGCGCTGCCGCCCAACCTGATTCAGTCGGAACTATTCGGCTATGAAAAGGGCGCCTTTACCGGGGCAGCCCAGCGCAAAATCGGGCGTATTGAAGCCGCTGCCGGCGGCACGATCTTTCTCGACGAAATCGGCGACCTGCCCATGGACATGCAGGTTAACCTGCTCCGTTTTCTGCAGGAAAAAACCATCGAGCGCGTGGGCGGCACCGAGCACATCAACGTCGATGTCCGAGTCATCGCAGCGACCCATGTGGATCTGGAAACGGCGGTAAAAGAAGGCCGGTTCCGTGAAGACCTCTACTACCGACTCCATGTACTCGACCTGAAAATGCCGGCCCTGCGTGATCGCGAGGGCGATATCGAACTGCTGGCCCGGTTCTTTTTCAAGAAATTTGCCGCCGAAAAACAGCGGAATGTCCAGGGTTTTACCCGAGAAGCCATACAGCTATTGAGCGACCACGACTGGCCCGGCAATGTGCGCGAGCTGATCAACCGCATCCGGCGCGCCATGGTCATGTGCGAAAACCGCCTGATCACACCCACGGATCTTGGCCTGGAGCGCCGGGTATTTGGAAGGAACATGCTGACTCTGGACGAGGTGCGATCGACCGCCGAACGCGAAGCCATACAAACCGCGCTACGGCGTACTCACAAAAACGTTTCCAAGGCTGCGCAGGAACTCGGGGTGTCCAGGGTGACCTTGTATCGCCTGATGGAAAAATGCGGCCTGCATCAGGCCCATGGAATGATGTGAACGCGGCAAAACCGCGCTCGCGCTTGATTCCAATACTGCGTGGAGAATCGGTTCAACGTGAACCCGTTGCCTCTAAATCATTACAAGATACAAAAAATCCAACAATTCAAATAGCTATATCGCTTTTTAAGCTCCAATCCTGGCCCGTTGTAACCGGATCGTTACAACAAGGGTTTTAGCCTCCCACCAAAAAATAAAAAAACGCATAGATTACATCATGTTATTCGTCTGGCATGACGGTTGCTTCACATCCAGACAAGAGCCAATAAAGTGAGATCCGTCATGAGTACAAATTGCATCCGGGCAGGGTTCGCGATGGGCGAATCAAGGAACTCGCGCGACAAAAGATTTTATTGGGACAGGCTGCCAGCGCAAATTACCACGGTCATTCTGTGGGATGAATCGGGAAGTGTCAGCCGCACCGGGCATCGTCATAACGAAAAACAGGGGGTAAGGCCATGAGCAAAATCACGATCGTTGCAGCCGTCGCAGCCGCATATGCCACTGTTGCCGCAACCAGTTTCGCGCTCGGCTTCTTGCTTGCCCCCGCCAAAGCACAAACAGGAGAGGCTGCGATCAGCCACCGCGAAGCGCCGCCGGCGGACGGCAGGAATGCTCGGATGCCGCTACCCGCTATCGCAGGATCGGCTCGCATCGGTTCAGGTGTCAGCACAAAAATACTGTCGTAATTTTCGGAGTTGCCGTCGATCAAGATCCGTATCGCCGGCCCCGTTCTCGGCAACCGAACGGTAAAACAGGTGGAATTTCGGCGTTGCCCACACCACGGATCTGCTCCGGGTCGTTGACTCGGCGCTTCCTAATTGGAAGGAGCAAGATCATGAACCATCCAACCGAACCGCCCCATCTGGTCAAGATGTTGATTGGCATCACTGCAGTCATGGTCATCCTGCTCACTGGCGTAACGCTCGGCGTGTTGACAGAGGCAGACACGATCACCCCCATTTCCGGCAACGCATCGGGAGAGCCCAGCGCCTCGCAGGAACAGGAGGAAAGCTACACCCGCCCGGTACTGCATCTGGACAGCACCGACAGGCTTGAATCGAACCGTGGCTCGACAAAATCCTGTTCACAGGCCAGTCCGGCACCCGGCAGTAAGCCGGATGCCAATACCAAGCAGTGCAGCAGTCCGCAGCCATTACGAATCGACAAACAAAAATTACTCGTCCTGTTGGCAATATGGAGATTCAAATCATGAAACAACCCCGGATATCCGGGATCACCAAGGCAACCGCACCCTCCTTGACCGATTCCATCCCTATGCCGCAACCGGCAACAGCCAGCAGCCTGAACACGCGGCGGAGAATCGGCTCATGAAAAACACCGACTCTTTTTCCCTTGAGCAAAGCGCCGAATTTTCTCGCAGTGAACCCTCGACCGAAGCCAGCTCCGGCGCTATGCCTGCATCGGCAAACAAGGAAAAGAAAGCCTCTGGCGTGGCGAAATTCATGCGCAGGAAACCCCGCTTGCGTCACTACGGCGGCGATGCCAACGAACTCGCCGCCAAAGTATTCGAGTTCAGCCGCGAAGGCATTCTGATCACTGACAGCCAGATGAACATTCTCAGCGTCAATCAGGCATTCACGGAAATTACCGGCTATTCGGCAGAAGAAATGGCGGGGAAAAAATCCAGCTTTCTCTTCTCCTACCAGGAAGATGTCCTTTCCTCAGCCAGGATGCGCGAGAAGATTCTGACGGAAGGCTACTGGCAAGGAGAAATCCGCGGGCGGCGCAAGGGCGGCGAAATATTCCCGGAATGGATGACGGTCACCACGGCCACCAATGAAGCCGGCAAAATCACCCACTACATCCACCTGTTCAGCGACATCACCGAAAAAAAACGAGGAGAAGCCCAGCTCGCATATCTCGCCTATCACGATTCGCTGACCGGCCTGCCGAACCGGGTGCTTTTCAACGAGCGGCTGGCTGGCGCGATTGCCTTGGCGCAGCGGCATAACCAGTCCATTGCCGTGCTGTTTCTCGATCTGGACGGATTCAAGCAGATCAACGACACGCTTGGCCACGGAAGCGGCGATATCCTGCTGCAGCAAGTCGCTCAGCGGTTGACTCAGTGCGTGCGGGAAAGCGATGTCGTGGCCCGTCTCGGCGGCGACGAGTTCGTCATCCTGCTGAATGAACTGTCCGGCGAGAATAGCGCAGAAGGCGTCACCCAAAAAATCCTGTGCCGCCTGCATGAGCCGTTCACTCTGGCGTCTCAACAAATCGAGGTCAGCGCCAGCATCGGCATCGCGCTGTTTCCGGATCACGGTACCGATGGCACGGCATTGCTGGAAAAAGCCGATGCCGCCATGTATCAGACCAAAATCAGGTGCAGAAACGACGCCCGGCACTAATAAAAATAGCAGAAGGCGGTCCGACAATGATCAAAAACACCCGCATCCGGCGAACCGGCGCACTGATCATGGTGGTGCTGGGCGCAATCCTGATATTTCTCGCCCCGGAAGTCTGGCAGGGCGCTCTGCTGCTCGCCCTGGGCGTCATCATCGAACTGGTCGGCATCATGCTGGAACGCAACGCCGATTAGTCTCTTACCCTACGGTAATGGGTGATGAGGAATGGGTAACCTCGACCATCACTCATTCCCCATTCCTCATCACCGTATATTGGCTCCGGCTTGTCCTACTCAGGCTACCGGCTACGCTGATATTGCCCCATCAACTCCGCATAGCCGAGAATATGTCCCTGCATGGACTTCTCCACCACCGCTTTGGCCGGCCCGCCCAAATCCGGCAGAACAGCATCCAGTGCATACAGCTTGAAAAAATAACGGTGGCGTCCCATCGGTGGGCAAGGCCCCCCATAACTCGTGCGCTGCCAACTGTTCAACCCTTGCAACGTACCCGGCGGGAGCACCTTGGCAGGAATTCCTTCAGGCAATTCACCCGCAATGGGCGGCAGGTTGTACAGCACCCAATGCGACCAGATTATTCTGGGCGCGGCTGGATCGGGCGCATCGGGGTCATCCACGATCAGTACCAGGCTTTTTGTTCCAGCCGGCAATCCGGACCAGGCTAACGGAGGAGAAATATCCGAGCCGTCGCAGGTATAACGTTGCGGGATCGTTCCGCCCTGAAAAAACACCGTGGATGTCAACATCATGATCCTGCCCTCCTGTTTTTTACCGCCCGCCATTCAAGAAAATAGGCCTTCGCTTCAATATAGCGCATCCTGACAGGGGCTTTGTCGCCGTCTGTCATCAACGCCAGCCAGCGCGGAATCGGAAAATCCGAGCCGGGAATAAATGCGTGGCGTGGCGAGTACGGCAAAGCACTTGCCCTGCCCTGCTGCGGCGCTACAATGAATGAAATTTTCCATAGGAGTACAACGTGATAAGACAGGCTGTGCTGCGAGTATTGGCGCTGCTGACGTTGCTGGCGCTGCTGGTTTATTCCGTCAGCGTGACCGTGGCCTGGTGGCGGGATGAGATCGAGCTGACAAGTGGCTGGAACGGGTTCTGGGTAGGCCTGTTGCCCCTATTGATCGTGCTGTGGTGGCGCTATTTTTCCATCTTCGGCTGCAAGAACCCGACCTGTCTGCTGCCGGAAGATGAGTCCGCAAAGGCAACGGAATATCATGAAAAGCACTAAAGCGACCGGTGGACTCGTCTATTCCACCGAGCACGGCAAAATGTGTCCGGGTTGTCGGAAACCTCATGCCCAATGTGTTTGCAGCCGGGATACAGCGATCCCTGCGTCTGACGGCACTGTGCGTGTCTCCAGAGAAACCAAGGGCCGCAAAGGGAAAGACGTTACCCTGATCAAGGGGCTCGCGCTGGATGCGCTTGCACTCGCGCAGTTGGGCAAGCAGCTCAAAACGGTGTGCGGCTCCGGCGGCACGGTAAAGGACGGGGTGATTGAAATCCAAGGCGATCACTGCGAGCGGGTGATCGAAAACCTCAAGAAACAGGGCTGGGTCGTCAAGCGGGCGGGCGGGTAACCGGCCCCGCCGCCGCGCCTCATCCCGACGCAATGGCATTGCCAACGGGGCTACGCGTCGCCCTCGTAACTCGATGGCGTGATTCCGGCACGGGCGAGAAATTCGCGCAGCTGCTTGACCAGCATCTTGTCGCAGACATTGCTTTGGTGGGGGTGGTGCAGGAATTCGTCAAAGCCGTTGAGCGTCACATGGAAGCGCGCACCATGCGCCGAGGCGACACTGGCGCCCAGATGATGCAGCAGGGATTCGATTTCGCGCCAGTGGATGTTGCCGCTAACCGGATCGTGGAAGATGGCGCGCAGCAGGCTGCTATGCTTGTGGCTCATGGCGGTGCTCCTTTTTACGTGCGACCTTGCTCGAATTATTATCCCCTGTGGCGACAAGGTAAAGCAAAGTTGAACAGATTTTGCGCGGTGTGAAATAATTGCCGGCTGATGTTCGCTTTTGCCGGATGCATGGCAAAAACAAAGTTCACTAACCGAGATTCCAAAGACCCGATGTCCCTATCCGAACATTCCCACTCCAGCACGACGTCCCCGCCAAGCCAGACCGATTTGCGTTCGATCAGCCGCCTTTTCCCCTATTTGTGGGAGTTCCGCGGACGGGTAATGCTGGCGCTGGTCTTGTTGATCGGCGCCAAGCTGGCGGCGGTGATGGTGCCGCTGGTGTTGAAGGAGATCATCGATGCGCTGGACAAATCGCGCGCCGATCTGGTTTTGCCGCTGGCGCTGATCATCGCCTATGGCCTGCTGCGTTTTGCCAGCACGACTTTTTCCGACCTACGCGATGTGGTGTTCGGCAAGGTGACCCAGCGCGCCATGCGCCGGGTGAGCATGGCGGTGTTCCAGCACTTGCATGCGCTGTCGCTGCGCTTTCACCTGGAGCGCCAGACCGGCGGCATCACCCGCGACATCGAGCGCGGCACCAAGGCCATCTCCAGCCTGGTGGGCTATTTGCTGTTCCGCATCACGCCCACCGTGCTGGAAATCCTGATGGTGGCGGTCATTCTGTTCGTCAAGCTGGACTGGGTGTTCGGCCTGATCACGCTGGTCACGCTGGCGGCGTATATCTGGTTTACCGTGACCATTACCGACTGGCGCACGCAGTTCGTGCGCCGCGCCAACACGCTGGATTCGGAAGCCTATGGCCGCGCTATCGACAGCCTGCTGAACTATGAAACAGTGAAGTATTTCGGCAACGAACGCTATGAAGCCGCGCGCTACGATGCCAGCCTGGCGGAATGGGAGCGGGTGGCCCTGCAATCGCAGCGCTCGCTCGGCCTGCTGAATGCGGCACAGGCAGGCACCATCGCCATCGGCGTCACGCTGATGGTGTTGCGCGCGGCAAGCGGCGTGGTCGAAGGCACGCTCACGCTGGGCGATCTGGTCATGGTCAACGCCTTCCTGTTGCAGATGTTCCAGCCCTTGAGCTTCCTCGGGGTGATGTACCGCGAGATCAAGCAGTCCATGACCGACGTGGAGCGCATGTTCACCCTGCTCCATCGCCCCAAGGAAGTGGATGATGCGCCGGATGCGCGTACGCTGGACGTGCTGGGCGGCGAGGTACAATTCGAGCACGTCAGCTTCGCCTACAACGCCGACCGCCCGATTCTGCATGATGTCAGCTTCACCATCCCGGCCGGAAAAACCGTGGCTGCGGTGGGTGCGAGCGGCGCGGGGAAATCCACTCTGGCGCGCTTGCTGTTCCGCTTTTATGACGTGAACGAAGGCGGCATCCGGATCGACGGCCAGGACATCCGTCACATCAGCCAAGACAGCCTGCGCGCGACCATCGGCGTGGTGCCGCAGGACACCGTGCTGTTCAACGACAGCATCTACTACAACATCGCCTATGGCCGCCCCGATGCCGCGCGCGAGGAAGTCATCGCCGCCGCCCGCGCCGCGCACATCCTGGACTTTATCGAATCCCTGCCGCAAGGCTGGGACAGCGTCGTCGGCGAACGCGGCCTGAAGCTCTCCGGCGGCGAAAAGCAGCGCGTCGCCATCGCCCGCACCTTGCTGAAGAATCCGGCAATCCTGATTCTGGATGAAGCCACCTCCGCGCTCGACACCAAAACCGAAAAAGCCATTCAGGGCGAGCTGTTGGAAATCGCCCGTAGCCGCACCAGCCTGATTATCGCGCACCGGCTTTCCACCGTAGTCGAAGCCGACGAGATCCTGGTCATGGATGCCGGACGCATTATCGAACGTGGACGGCATCTGGAACTGCTGGAAAAAGACGGCGTGTACGCGCACATGTGGGCGCTGCAACAGCAGGCGGAAGAAGAAGTCGCATAAATCTCTATAATTTGGATTTAGAGGGCCAGGAAAGCAATTCTATGAAACGCTTGACGATGATGCTGGCGGCGCTGCTGCTGGCTGGCTGCGCGGCTTACAACGGTGGCGGCCTCAAGCCCGGCGAGGCGAGGCTGGAGGATGTGCTGCGCGTAATGGGGCAGCCGGCAATGCGCTGGCAGGAGCCGGACGGCAGACTGCAACTGGCTTATCCGCGCGGGCCGATGGGCTTACACAGCTATATGGCCTTTATCGGGGCGGATGGCAGGCTGCAGCGCCTCGAGAACGTAATGGACCGAAGCGCTTTTTCCCGCATCCAGGCCGGCATGAGCAAGGAGCAGGTACTACGCGTCCTGGGGCCGTCGTGGCCGGGATGGACGGTTTATTTCAAGGCGCGCGACGAGCTGGTATGGGAATGGCGCTATTGCGACGAGTGGAATGAACTGGCGCGCTTCAATGTGCTGTTCGATGCCAGCAAGGAGACAGTGCGCTCGACCCTGAGCCTGACTGAAAGCCAGAGGGGGTTGTGCAAACAGGGATGCTGGTGCTCGCGCTGACGAGCTGGCATCGTGCCTGAATGCAAGCGTCGACCAGCCGAAAAAAAATACATTGAACTTAACTGTTTTTAGTGTAGTCTTAAGCAAGTCTGTGGAATTCAAGTTTCGATTGCGGTACCTCATTAAGTTGGTCTGTTTTTTCCTTGATATTCGATGGACTGGGGACTGGGCATTTGCCCGTCTTCACCCGACTATTTCCTAGCCGGGTTAACTTGATATTAAGGTGAATTAAAAATGGCAACAGGTACTGTAAAGTGGTTTAACGATGCTAAAGGTTTTGGCTTTATTACCCCGGATGATGGCAGCGAAGATTTGTTCGCGCATTTCTCCGCAATCCAGGCAGGGGGTTTCAAATCCTTGCAAGAGAACCAGCGGGTAAGCTTTGATGTGACTGCCGGCCCTAAAGGCAAACAGGCATCAAACATCCAAGCTGCGTAAACCTGCAGTAGTTTAGGAAAAAGCCCCGGCATGCCGGGGCTTTTTTACGCCTGTACCACCTTGCCCCCTCTGCCCCTGCGCGTCTATAGTTACTACTTGTTGCTGCTCTGTCGTACCGTCAACTTTGTGCGACTTGCAACGTTGTTTTACTATCACCCCGCACAAGGCGACATCCATGTTTCCATTGCCCAGAATCACCATCGTGCTTTCCATCCTGTTCATCGTCATGAGCAATTTTCCCGCCCGCGCCCAAGAGAACGATCCAAATGCAGCTGCCAGCCCCTTGCGCCTGAGTTATATCGAAGGAGATATTTCTTTCTCGCGCCTGGGCGCGGAAGACTGGGTGGAGGCACAAATTAACACGCCACTTGCCGCTGGCGATGCGCTCTATGTCGGCACAGACGGCAACCTCGAGCTCCAGATGGGGAGCCGGGCTTTTGTCCGGGCCGACGACGATACCCATCTCACTCTTGTCAACCGGACCGCCGATTTCATTCAGTTCAAAATCACTTCCGGCCGCGTGTCCTTCGATCTGCGCACGCTGCCACAGGGCTTTTTGGTTGAAGTGGATACGCCCAATGCGGTGTTCACCATCGATCGACCCGGCTATTACCGGGTGAACGTGAATGGGGAGGTGCACTTCATCACCCGTCGCGGCGGCAGGGCGATGATGGTGCCAGCCGGCGGACAGGCCATGAGCATCCTTCCCTCCGAGGAAATCGTGGTGCAGGGCGACGACGTAGCCCTGGCAAAAACCTACGTGGCGCCAGAGCTCGACCGGTGGGATCGATGGAATTACGAGCGCACGGACGGGCAGGTCGATGCGGTCAGTGAGCGCTACCTTCCCGCCGGAATCGCCGGCGCCTCCGACCTGGACCACTATGGCCGATGGCGCGTCGTGCCGGACTATGGGCCGGTCTGGGTGCCAAACGCGATTTCTCCGGGATGGGTGCCTTACAGCACCGGCAGGTGGGTCTGGGATCCCTACTACCAGTGGACCTGGATAGACGACGCACCGTGGGGATGGGCTCCGTTTCACTATGGCCGCTGGGTTTTCCTGGGCGGCTACTGGGCGTGGACCCCAGGTCCGGCGGTCAGATACGCGGTGTATGCCCCTGCCCTGGTGGCGTTTTTCGGTGTCAGCCCGCATCTCTCCGTCGGCATCAGCATCGGCGGCTCAGGAGTGGGATGGGTAGCGCTCAGTTGGGGCGAGCCACTGACCCCGTGGTGGGGACGGACCAGTTTCATCGGTCGGCCCTGGTGGGGTGGCTGGCATGGCCCGCGGGTGGTGAATAGCGTGGTCATCAAGCAGACCACGATCGTCAACGTAACCAACATCACCTATCAAAACACCCGCGTGAACAATGCGGTTGTCGCCACGACAAGGGAGCACTTCGGCAGAGGCCATGTGCACGATGCACCGGTGCGGGTAACGCAAACCCGGGAACTGGCGCATGTCCGCGGCGCCCTGCCGGTAAAGCCCGGCCCGGCAAGCCTGGTAGCCGGTGCCCGCAAGGGGGTTCGTCCGCCGGAAAGCGTGTTGTCGCGGCCGGTGGTATCCACGCGCCCACCCCGCGAGGCCAAGCTGCCATGGCGCACCGAAGCGCCCAGGATCGAGAAAAAAGCCGCGCCCGAGCAACGCTACGTAGAAATGCCCAAGCGCCCATCCAACGATCTGTCGCGCCCGGAATTCGGCGCACAGACCGGGGCGGAACGCGCCACCCCGCCGCTTCAGCCACGCTTCAAGGAAAGGCAGCGCGAGGCAGAACCGGTCATCCCCGGCAACGTGATGCGGGACCGCGGCCAGACCGGCCAGGCCGAACCCAGGCCGCCGCGAATCCCTGCTCCAGAGGCGGCGACGCCACCGCGCGTGCGTGAAATCACCCCGCCGCGCGCTGTTCAGGAACAGGAAAGGGCGCGGTCGACACCGGAACCCCGCCGCAGTGAGGCAGTAGTACCAGGCCGGGCGCGCTCCGCCCCCGAGGCAATCCCGCAACGCGAGCGCACGGACCTGCCCGGCAAGCCAGCCAACCGCACGTACCGCGGCCAGGACAACAAAGAGAACAGCGATCGGCGGCGTTCGTGGCAGAAATCCGATAACTAGGCGATAACCCATTGATTGAGCATGGCCGGCACCCAACATTTGTCGCCGCCCTGTTGGCAACAAATAGAACTGTCCGCTTCTGTAGCAAATGAATTGTCCGCTTTATTGCCGGATGAAACAGGCGTGGAGGGCGTAGCCCGGAGCACCTGTTTTACCCGGAGGTGGCTGCGGCGGGTCTACGCAGCTGCCTTTTGTTCGATTTGACGACCCAGGCCGTCAGGTCCGTATTCCGCCAGCTTGCGCGGTCCATGCAGGACGACCAGGCTTCCATCGATGCGGCGCAATACCGCAACCTTCGTTTTAACGTAGTGACAACGGTGCCGGTCAGCCGGAATCTGCAATTTCAAACCCTCAAAGCTGACGCAGTTGTCGTTGCCCACCGTGCGTTCGAAACGCTCGCATAGGATGTCTTCAAGTGGGCCGCCAATCCAGTCGACGAAAGCGCTGCCTTCTTCCATGGCGGGCTGCATGAATTCGGCATTAAAAGTTGCCCGGTAGTGCTCGGCCAAATAGCGGTTGGCCGCCGCCATGTCCGTAACCCCGGCCAGTGCCAGCTCTCGCGGCAGCCGATCCTGATGGGTTCGGAACATCCGCTCCGAACGACCGCGAGCCTCCGGGGAGTAGGCGGCAATCATTTCGATCCCCAGCCTCTGCATGGCTTGCCCGAACCGGGTGGGATTCTTCTTGTCGACTTTGCCGCCCGCTTCCGGCGTGTGCCAGTAATGGCTGCCACGATCCGAGTAGAAGCACGAGAACAATCCCCGTGATTTGATCACATCACCCACGCCACGCAAGCTGCTGACGGTTCCTTCCTGCTCGACGAAGAACATCGAGTAATGCTCGTTGGTCGCGTCGTCCATCGTCACGATCAGATCCCAGCGCTGTCCCGGCACCCACTCATGCGTGCTGCCGTCTTGATGAATCATCAGTCCCGGCCATGGAAAGCGATCCCGACGTTTGCGGTGTGCGCCACGGGCTTTCGCTCGCGTTACCAGGTTGGCTTCCTGTAGCCGGCTCTTGACCCAAGTGTAGCTGCGCCCGCCGCCGTCACGTCGATACCAGGCAAAGAAGTGCTTCGCACTCCAGCCGCCATGCCGGCTTCGATACTGCTCGGTCATCCGTAACACTTCATCCACCGGTGCCTTACGGTGCGACACTTGTTCAAGGCGCTGGTCGATTAACCCGTCCAGCCCGTTCTCTTCGTACCGGCAGAGGTAACGGCGGAAGGTCCGCTCGCTGACACCCAGCAGGCTTGCCGCCTCTGCCTGCGTTAACCGGCTATGCTGCCAGCCTCCATACGCTTCTTCAAATCTCATCTTCCGAATCTCCTGTAGCAACTCTGTCCGCCTCATGCTGCCCCCCTTCAGGCTCAGCATAAAACCGGTCAGATCATTTGCTACAACTCCGGACAGATTACTTGTTCCCTACAACATTTGTCGCCGCCCTTGCCAACCGGACGAAAGAAAAGTACTATTACGCGTTTCGTCTGCCCCGCAGAGTAATATCCAAGGAGTTTCAACAATGGCAAACAGCGCACAAGCCAGAAAGCGTGCAAGACAGTCCGACAAGCAGCGCGAGCACAACACCAGCCAGCGTTCCGAGTTCCGCACCGCGGTCAAGAAGGTGATCAAGGCTGTTGAAGCTGGCGACAAGGAAGCTGCCAAGGCGGTTTACCTGGAATCGGTTAGCGTGATCGACAGCATCGCCGACAAGAAAATCGTGCACAAGAACAAAGCTTCCCGCCACAAAAGCCGTTTGAACGCAGCCATTAAAGCGATGGCCTGAGACTCGCCGCAGCACTAGCTGCCGCGCGCCCGTTTGCTTGCCCGGCAGCCTTTAGCTAGCCGGGCATTTGTTTTGGCCTGACCACCCTGATTGCCGCGCCTTGAGGCGGGTTAGAAGGGCAAATTTCTCTTGCAAGTATCCGTAGTTTGGCTAAATATAACGCTTTCGAGCGTACCGATGCACGGCGGCTGATGCCGCCGTGTGCATTTATATTTTTCGCGCGGTCATTTGTCCAACTCTTAAGCAGTTATAGCTCACCCTAATATGTCACATTTAATGAACACCTATGCCAGATTGCCTGTCGCCTTTACCCGCGGTGAAGGCGTGTGGCTGTGGGACGAGCAAGGCAAACGTTATCTCGATGCGGTTGCCGGCGTCGCCGTCAACGGTTTGGGGCATGCTCATCCGAAACTGGCCCAGGCGATCTGCGAGCAGGCCAAGACGCTGATCCACACCTCCAACCTGTACCAGATCCCCAAGCAGGAACAACTGGGAACGAAACTGGCGCAACTGGCCGGCATGGACAAGGTGTTCCTGTGCAACTCCGGCGCCGAGGCCAACGAAGCTGCGATCAAGCTGGCCCGCCTGTACGGCCACAACAAGGGCATCGACAGCCCCGCCATCATCGTGATGGAGAAGAGCTTCCACGGCCGCACCATGGCGACCCTGACCGCGACCGGCAACCGCAAGGTACAGGCCGGCTTCGAGCCGCTGGTGAGCGGCTTTGTGCGCGTTCCCTACAATGACATCCCCTCGATCAACCTGATCGCCGAGCACAACAAGAACGTCGTCGCCATCCTGGTCGAACCGGTGCAGGGCGAGGGCGGCATTCAGATACCGCAGCCCGCCTACCTGCAAGAGCTGCGCCGCATCTGCGACAGCCATGGCTGGCTGCTGATGCTGGACGAGGTGCAGACCGGCATCGGCCGCACCGGCTCGCTGTTCGCCTTCCAGCAGACCGGCATCACTCCCGACGTCATGGCGCTGGCCAAAGGCCTCGGTTCCGGCATGCCGATCGGCGCCTGCCTGGCGAAGGGCGCGGCAGCCGAGGTATTCAAGCCCGGCAACCACGGTTCCACCTTCGGAGGCAACCCGCTTGCCTGCGCGGCTGCGCTGGCGACGCTGGAAGCGGTCGAGGAACAAGACCTGTGCAAGCAGGCTGCTGAAATCGGCGCGTTCATCCGCGACGGCTTGAGCAAACAACTGGCTGGCACGGCCGGCGTTATCCAGGTACGTGGCGCCGGGCTGATGATCGGCGTCGAGCTGGATCGCCCCTGCGGCGATCTGGTCAAGCTGGCGCTGGCACAAGGCCTGATTATCAACGTTACGGCGGACAGCGTGGTACGTTTGCTGCCGCCGCTGGTCATGAAGCGCGACGAGGCACAGCAAGTAGTGGACATGCTCGCGCCGCTGATCAGGGATTTTCTCGCGCAGTAGTAATGCGCTCCCGGTGGCATCTATGCAGATCAAACATTTCCTGCAATTCAACGACCTGACCCGCGACGAATACGAACACCTGTTCGAGCGCACGCGCCGGATCAAGGAACAATTCAAGGCCTACAAGACCTACCACCCGCTGCACGACCGCACGCTGGTGATGATTTTCGAGAAGGCGAGCACCCGCACCCGGCTGTCATTCGAAGCCGGCATGCAGCAGCTCGGCGGCAGCGCCATCTATCTCAACACCCGCGACTCGCAGCTGGGCCGCGGCGAACCGGTGGAGGACGCAGCCCAGGTGATCTCGCGCATGAGCGACATCGTGATGAT